>CAYYWA010000141.1:2880-13714 GCA_964475255.1 uncultured Sorangium sp. | reverse complement strand
GCCGCCGGCGGCTCCGCCGGCACAAGAGCCGCCGCCCGCTCCGCAGAACCGCGCACCGGCCGCTCCTGGACAGCCGCCTCCCCCCCAGGCCGAGCCGCCCGAGCAGGAGCAACAGCAGGAACCGCAGGGACGCCGCGAGCTCCCGTTCAGGATTCATCCGCTCGCGCGGAGTGTGTCCGTGGAACGCGTGGAGTGAGCATGCAGCAAGGCGAGCGACTTCTCGGGACGATCCTCGAGCGCCACGGCGTGGCGAGCGGGGAGGCCCTCGCCTCGTTGCTCGAGCAGCGAGGCGAACGGGCGAAGCCCCTGCTCGAGCTCGTCGTCGAGTCGAAGCTCGCGAGCGAAATCGCGGTGGCCCAGGCGCTCGCCGCCGAGTGCCGCCTGCCGTTCATGGATCCGATCCCGGTCGACGAGATTCCGACCGAGGTCGCCACCAGGCTCCCGATCTCGTACGCGCGCGCGCACCGGCTCATCGTGTTCGCCGAGCACGACGACTCCGTCGAGATCGTGTGCGCGGACCCGCTCGACACGGACGGCATCGACGACGTGCGCGCCACGTTCCAGAAGCCCGTGACGGCACACGTGGCGACGAGCGAGGCGGTCGTCGATGCGATCAACCGCGTCTACGAGCGTCAGACGGCGCTGAGCGAGCTCCAGGCCACCGATCAGATCCAGGACGACGAGCAGATCGACATCCTGGATTCCGACGACGACGCCCCCATCATCCGCTGGGTGAACGGGCTGTTTTCGCAGGCCGTCAAGGAGCGTGCGAGCGACATCCACATCGAGCCGGAAGAGCGCGAGGTCATCGTCCGCTACCGCGTCGATGGCCAGCTCTACGTCGCGCGCCGCGCGAGCCGCCAGTTCATGAGCTCGGTGATCGCCCGCGTGAAGATCATGGCCGGGCTGAATATCGCGGAGAAGCGGCTGCCGCAGGACGGCCGTATCTCGCTGCGCATCGCCGGTCGCAGCATCGACGTGCGCGTCTCGACGATTCCGACGAGCCGCGAGCACGAGCGCATCGTCATGCGCCTCCTCCACAAGACGAACGTGCTGCTCGATCTGGCGGAGCTCGGGTTCGGCAAGCGCGACTACTTCTTGATGGATCAGCTCATCAACCGCCCGGACGGCATCATCCTGGTGACGGGTCCGACCGGAAGCGGCAAGACGACGACGCTGTACGCCTGCCTGAACCGCATCAACCGCCCGGACATCAACATCCTCACGGCCGAGGATCCGGTGGAGTACGAGATCGCCGGGATCCACCAGGTCCACGTGCAGCCGAAGATCGGGCTCACCTTCGCCAGCGCGCTCCGCGCGTTCTTGCGGCAGGACCCGGACGTCATCATGGTCGGCGAGATCCGCGATCGCGAGACCGCCGAAATCGCGATCCACGCGTCGATGACCGGCCACCTCGTGTTGAGCACGCTGCACACGAACGACGCGGCCTCGGCGTTCACTCGGCTCGTGGAGATGGAGATCGAGCCGTTCCTCGTGCGCTCGACCGTGATCGGGATCCTGGCGCAACGCCTGGTGCGCGTCCTCTGCGAAGACTGCAAGCAGCCGTACGAGGCGACCCCGTACGAGCTCGCCCAGCTCGGCATCGATCCCGAGCGCACGCGCCGGCGCCGGCAGCGCAAGCTCTCGCCGCGCTACGTCGCGCACGAGGTGGACTACGAGCCCGTCGGCTGGGACGGCCCGGGCATGCCGGTGCTCTACCGCGCCGGGGGCTGCGAGCGCTGCGACGGCAAAGGCTTCGCAGGGCGCCTCGGCATTTACGAGCTCTTGGTGGCCGAGGACACCGTGGGCAGGCTCGTGCTGGGCAACGCCGACGCGCAGAGCATCAAGCGGGCGGCGCAGCAGGAGGGGATGGACTCGCTGCGTGACGACGGGGCGCGTAAGGTGCTGCTCGGCAAGACCACCGTGGAAGAGGTGGTCGCCGCGACGCAGGACGACGTGCTCGTCGACGAGTGAGGGGGGATTCGTGGCCGTCTTCGAGTATCGCGGTATCCAGATCGCCACCGGCCGGGCCGTCAAGGGCTACCGGGACGCCGAGAACGCAAAGGCGCTCCGCCTCGCGCTGCGCCGCGACGGCGTGCTCCTGACCGCCGCGAGCGAGGAGAACGAGCAGAAGGAACGCGCCGCGAAGCGCAACCTCGACCTGCTCGCGTTCTTGCGCCGCCCGAGGACGGGCGACGTGGCCGTGATGACGCGCCAGCTCGCGACGCTCGTGCGCGCGGGGGTGCCGCTCGTCGAGTCCATCGCCGCGCTCACCGATCAGGTCGAGAACGAGCAGCTCGTGCGCGTGCTCACGACCGTGCGCGAGAGCCTGAACGAGGGCACGAGCTTCGCGAAGAGCCTCGAGCAGCACCCGAAGGTGTTCCCGCCCCTGTACGTGAACATGGTCGCCGCCGGCGAAGCCTCGGGCACGCTCGAAGCCGTCCTCGAGCGCCTCGCGGACTTCATGGAGGGGCAGGCGCGCTTGCGCGGCAAGGTCGCGGGAGCGCTCGCCTATCCCGTGTTGATGGCCGTCGTCGGCACCCTGCTCGTCTCGGTGCTCATGATCGGCGTCGTGCCGAAGGTGACGAGCGTCTTCGACAATCTCGGCCAGACGCTGCCCTGGTACACGCGGCTGCTCATCTTCGTTTCGGAGGTCGTCGGCGGGTACTGGTGGCTGATCCTCGGCATCGTCGTCGGCGCCCTGCTCTTGTTCCGGCGCTGGAAGAACACGGCCGAGGGGCGGATGCGCTGGGACGCGTTCCGGCTGAAGGCGCCCATCTTCGGCCGCCTCCACCTGCTCGTGGCCGTCGCGCGGTTTTCGCGCACGCTCGCGACGCTGCTGGCGAGCGGCGTGCAGCTCCTTACGGCCATGGAGATCGGCCGGCACGTGCTCGAGAACGCGCGGCTGCAGGCCGTGGTCGGGGAAGCCATCGGCTCGATCCGGGGCGGCGAGAGCATCGCCGAGCCGCTCAAGAAGAGCGGCGCGTTCCCGCCCATGGTCACCCACATGATCGCCATCGGTGAGAAGAGCGGTCAGCTCGAGGAGATGCTCGAGAACGTGAGCCGTGCCTACGAGGCGGACGTGGAGACGCGCGTGCAGACGCTCACGAGCCTGCTCGAGCCGATGATGATCGTGCTCCTGGGCGGCGTCGTGGGGTTCATCGCGCTCGCGATCCTGATGCCGCTCATTCAGATGAACAACCTGATCGAGTGAGGATGGCGCGGTCCCGGTCCAAATCGACCTCCGGAATTTTGTTCCCGTGGGAAGGCCGTACCGGCTTCCGGCGTTTCCTGAGGCTCGGGCGCGTGCGCCCCATCCTGCTCGCGATCGGGGTCGTCGCCTTCATCGGGGTCGTTGCGTCACGGGAGCAACGCAAGGCGGGCATTCGCGAAACGCGCGCTACACTGCTCGGTGTCAGGAAGGCGCTCGACGCGTATCTCGCCGACAACGACGGGGCCTGCCCGCCGAGCCTCGAGGGCGTTCTGGACTACGCAACGTTCGAATCCGTCCCCGTCGATGCTTGGGGGCGGCCCTTGCGGCTGATTTGTCCTGGACGGCGAGAAGGTGAGCGGTACGAGCTCTCGAGCGACGGCCCGGACGGGAAACCTGGCGGCCTGGACCGCATCGAATGAACGAGGACCATGATGAAATACGCAGAGATTGTGCGGAGAGCCGCGCGCGTGCGCGGCGTCACCCTGTTCGAGGTGTTGATCGTGGTGGCCATCCTGGCGATGGTCGCCGGTGGCGTGGCCGCGTTCGCGCTGCCCAGGTTCCGCGAAGCGCAGCGACAGCAGGCCGAAACCGGGGCCCGCATCGTGCGTACGGCGATCCAGCAGTGGCAGGCGGCGAACAACGAGAGCACGTGCCCCACGATCAGCCAGCTCGTGCAGGAAAAGCACCTGGATCCCGGGCAGAGCACCAACGATCCGTGGGGTCAGCCGTACGTGCTCGGGTGCTCCGACGACGACGTGCAGGTGACGTCGATCGGCGCCGACAAGAAGAAGGGCACCAAGGACGACATCATGGTGCCGAAGGGCACCACGCTCGCCGCGGAAGACGAGTAGGGCGCGTCGTGGGCTCCGCCCGCCGCGCCCGCGTCCGCGGTCTCACCCTGCTCGAGGTGCTGATCGTGATTGCCCTGATCGCTCTGCTCGGAGGCACGGTGGCGCTGGGCCCCGGTGTGCTCGCGTCGAGCCGGGTTCGAGCGGCGGCGACGCTGATCGTGAGCGGGGTGCGCCTGGGGACGACGCGCGCGAACACCACGGGCCGTCCGACGCGACTCGTGATCGACATGGATGAGGGGCGCGTGTTGCTCGAGGAGGCGACCGGGAGGACGTTCGTCCGTGACAAGGACGACACCGCCGGTGGCGCCGAGGCCTCCACCCAGATCGAGAAGCTCGCGCAGGAGGAGGCGGCGCGCATCCTCGAGGGGCCGCGCGCGCCCCGTGCCCGCTTCGTGCCGGTCTCGGCGCTTTCGGATCCGGACGACCCCGGAAAGGGTCGCCCGCTCGGCAGTGGGGTTCAGATCGCTCGCGTCCAAACGGAGCACGATCCAGAGCCGCTCTCGCGCGGTCGCGCCTACGTCTATTTCTGGCCCGGCGGGCTCACCGAGCACGCCGCGATCCACCTCAAGCGCGAGGGCGGCAGCGACGAGGGCCTCACGGTCACGATCCGGGCGCTCACCGGCCGCGCCACGATCCAACGCGGGCGCGTGGATCTCGAGCCCGTGCGCTACGACGAGGACAACGAGGGCCTGAGCGAGCGGGAGGAGGACTGACGTGCGGTCGCGCGGGTTCACGCTCCTCGAGGTCCTGGTCGCCATCGCGATCCTCGGGATCGGTCTGACCACCATCCTCGGGACGCAGGTCGGCCTGTTCTCCAGCGCCTCGCGCGCCGAGCACCTGACGGTGGCCGTGGGCCTCGCGCGGTGCCACATGTCCGAGGTCGAGCGCGAGCTGCTCCGCGAGGGCTTCCCGTTGCTCGACGACACCGACGAGGGGCCGTGCTGTGAGGAGGATGGCGGCGAGGGGGTCGACGGCTACCGCTGCCTCTCGAAGGTCGAGCGCATCGAGCTGCCCGATCCCGAAGACCTGCTCGAGAACGAGGACCCGTTCGACGACGAAGACGAGGAGCTCGGTCCTTTGGCATTGCTGCAGGAGCTCCAGCAGGCACCGACCGGCGATGCGCCGAGCTCGCTGCAAGACCTCGCTCAGCGTGTGGGCGAGAGCGCGAGCGCCGCGGGCCTCGGCCCGCTCGCGATGAGCATGGTCTACCCCGACCTCAAGCCGATGCTCGAGGCAAGCATCCGGCGCGTCACCGTGAAGGTGGTCTGGAAGGAGGGGATCCGTGAGCGCGATTTGTCCGTCACGCAGTTCGTGACCTACCCCCAGCTCGGCCTGCCGGAAGAGCTCGGGGCGGGAGACAGCATCCCCGACGAGGACACGACGCCATGAAGGCTCGGCGGCGCGGCTTCACCCTGCTCGAGCTCCTCGTGGCGATCTCGATCCTCGCCATGGTGTCGGTGCTCATCTACGGCGCCTTCGCCAGCATGCAGCGGAGCAAGCAAGGGCTCGAGCGCATTCAGGAGCGCTATCGCGAGGGGCGCATCGCCCTCTACCGCATCACGCGGGAGCTCCAGAGCGCGTATCTGTCCGCCCACGTCCCGAACGATCCCTCGCTCGTCGTGCAGAGCACGGCCTTCGTCGGCAAGCGCGGCACGCCCGCCGATCGCGTCGATTTCAACGCGTTCGCGAACCTGCGCAAGGACCGGGACGCGCACGAGTCCGACCAGGCCGAGCTCTCCTATTTCGGCTCGCCGAACCCCGACGGCTCCGGGACGATCGACCTCGTCCGTCGCATCAGCACGCGGCTCGACATGGAGCCGGATCGAGGCGGCCGCGTCGAAGTCCTCGCGACCGACATCGACCTCTTCGACCTCGAGTACCTCGACCCCACCACGAATCGGTTCGTCGACACCTGGGACAGCACCTCCGCGACGGCTCAGCTCGGCCGCTTGCCGCTCCAGGTGCGGATCACGCTGGTCCTGAACGGTGGGCGGCGCTCCCGCAACGACTCCGGACAGCGGCCGATTCGCCTGGTGAGCACCGTCGAGCTGCCCATCAGAAACCCCCTGAACTTCGCGACGATGTGATGGCGACTCTTCCTCATCGGGAGCTCCGCTCCCGCACCGAAGCGAGCTCGGCGGGGCCGAACCCGCCGGATTCGGGGCCCAAGGCTCGGATCGAGCGCTCGAAGCGAAGGCGAGGGCGCCGCGGCGTCGCGTTCGTGCTCGTCCTGGGTGCGCTCACGATCCTGAGCGTCATGCTGACGGAAATTCAGGACGAGAGCTCGGCAGAGCTCGCGAGCGCGCTCCAGGTGCGCGACGCGCTGGTGGCCGAATACGCCGCGAAGAGCGGGACGAACCTGGTTCGTCTGCTCATCGCCTCGGAGCCCACGATCCGCGCCGGGCTCACGCCGATGCTCGGCATGCTCTTCGGCGGCGAAGTGCCGCAGATCCCCGTGTGGGAGTTTTCGGATCAAGTGCTCGGGGTCTTCAACGACGCGGCTGGTACCGAGGCGTTCGTCTCGTTCTCCGGTCTCGACCTCAGCCAGGGAAAGAACCTCGGGCTCCCGGGCGCGGCGTTCGAGATCCGCGTCGTCGACGAGGACTCCAAGATCAACGTGAACGCCGCGGCGCGCGACGACACCTTCTCGCACGTGCGCCTGATCGCGCAGCTTTCCGCGCTGATGGCGGGGCCGCAGTACGATCCGCTCTTCGAACGGCGCGATGCAGATGGCAACTTCTCGGATCGGCAGACCATCTGCTCGGCGCTCATCGACTGGGTGGACTCCAAGCAGGACACGACTCTGTGCGACCCCACCGTGGAGACCGCGCAGCAAATGCCGGCCGAGGACTCGTACTACGAGCTGCTCGACGTCCCCTATTCCCGCAAGAACGCGGCCTTCGACAGCCTCGAGGAGCTGCGTCGGGTGCGCGGCATGGGCGACGACTTCTGGGCCACCTTCGTGGATCCGGATCCGGAGGAGCCCCGCAAGCGCACGCTGACGGTCTGGGGCTCGTCGGGAGCCGTGAACGTGAACACGGCGCCGCCGCAGACCCTGCTCGCGCTCGTCTGCTCGCTCGCGCGGGAGGGCACCCGCCTCTGCACGGATCCGCTCGAGATGCAGAAGTTTTTGACGCTGGCCACGCTGGCGCGCATGTTCACGACGGGGCTCCCGCCTTTCTCGTCGCCCAAGGCGTTCATCAACTTGCTCAAGGGCAAGCACCCCTTGCTCGGTGAGTTCATGAAGGCCGCGGGGCTCGAGCCGATCGAGCTCAAGTCCGAGTCCGAGGCGGCGAAGCAGATGAGCACGGAGAGCAAGGTGTTCTCGATCTACGCGGTGGGCGTCGTGCGATCGGGCAAGCGCGAGTCCCGCGTTCGGGCGCACACGGTCGTCGATTTCCGGAACGCGCCGGCGCCGACCCAGCAGCTCGAGCTGGACGCGAGCGGGGCCGTGGTTCCGATTCAGTCGAACCCGCCCGAGAACACGGAAACCGGGGACGGAGACGCGATCGAGCGAGCGGTCGCGCCGAGCCCCTCGGGGAACGTGCTTTATTTCCGGATGGAGTGAACATGGGGCGTTTCATCGGTCTCGATATCGGTGCCCGGCACGTCCGGGCGGCACTGCTCGCGACGCGCTTCCGGCGCGTAGCGATCGAGCGGCTCGAGGAGGCGAGCGTCGAGGAAGGCCCCGACGCCATCAAAGCCGCGATCACCACGGCGGCGAGCCACCTCGTGCCGCACATCGAAGGGCTCGCGACTGCGATCGACGGTGAGGTCGCCTTCGTGCACCGGCTGCTCTTGCCGCCCACGGCGACCAAGCAGCTCGCGGAGGTGCTGCCGTTCGAGCTCGAAGCGCAGGTTCCGGTCGAATTGGCCGAGCTCACCTACGATTTCCGGACGCTCCGGCGCGAGCGCTCCGACGCCCCGCTCGCCGTGATCATTGCGGCGGCGCGCATCGAGCACGTGCGGGCGCGCATCGAGCTCGTGCGCTCGGCGCTCGGTCGGGAACCGGATCGGATCGCCTGCGGCTCCATGGCGCTCGCCAACCTCGCCGGGATCGCGCCCGCGTTGCGCACTCCGTCCCCGATCGCGCTCGTGGATCTCGGAGGGCGGCGGACGGAGGTGACGCTGCTCGTTCGCGGGGAGCCCGTGTGGGTGAGGACCCTCTCGCGCGGAGTCGAAGGGCTGCCCGAGGCCGCGGCGCCGCTCGCCGCGGAGATTCGGCAGACGTTCTTGGCCTTCACCGCCACGCAGGGGACCGAGCCGACCGCCGTGTACCTCGTGGGCGGCGGCGCGCTGGCCGAGGGCGCCTGCGAATACCTCGCGCACGAGCTCGGGATCTCGGTGGAGCTCCTCCCGGCTCTCGAGATCGAGGCGGCGAACCCGGAGCTCCTCCAGCATGCGCCGCGTTTCGCGAAGGCGATCAGCCTCGCCCTCGGCGCCGCCGGGCGGGGGCACGACGTCGATCTACGGCGAGGAGCGCTCGCGCTCCAGCGCGGCTTCGGGTTTTTGAAGGAGAAGGCGCCGGTGCTGATCGGGCTCGGGGCGGCGACGGCGGTGAGCTTCGCGTTCTCGACCTGGGCGGAGGCACGCGGCCTCGCGCGCCAGAACGAGGTGCTCACGGAGCGACTGGCAGCGGTCAGCAAGGTGGTGTTGGAGCAAGAAGCGGCGGACCCCGAGACCGCGCTCTCGGCGCTCGAGAAGGCGCGCGCGCAGGACGAGGCAGACCCGCTGCCCGAGATGGACGCCTTCGACGTCATCGTCGAAATCTCGAAGGCGATCCCCATGAGCATCACGCACGACATCGAGGAGTTCGACATGCAGCGCGGACACGTGAAGATCCAGGGCGTCGTCGGTTCGGCCCAGGACGCACAGGCCGTCGCCACGGAGCTCGGGAAGCACCGCTGCGTATCGGGCGCCAAGATCGGCAAGATCACCCAAGTCGTGAACAGCGACCGCCAGAAGTACGCGCTCGAGTTCGACGTGCGTTGTCCGGACGAGAGCAAGAAGAAGAAGAAACCCGGCAGCGGTGATGCGTCGAGCAAGGAGACCGGGGCTCAGGCGGACAGCGAAGCGGAGGACTCCGAGCAATGAGTCTGCGTGAGCGTTTCGAGAGTCTCGAGGAACGCGAGCGGAAGCTGCTCGGCGTGTTCGCGCTCGTCGCGGTCCTCGGCGTCCTGCTGTTCGTCCCGCTCGGCGTGACGGCGGCGCTTCACTCGCAGCGCAGCGAGAACCAGGCCATCGAGGACGCGATCAACGAAATCGTCGCTGCCCGCGAGTCCGTCGAGCTGGTCCGGGCGCAGAAGAAGGCCGTGCTCGACCGGTACGCCCGGCCGGCACCTCCGCTCGCGGCGTACCTCGCGAAGCTCGCCTCGGACGCGGGCGTCGAGATCCCGGAGAGCCAGGATCGGCAACCCGTGCCGCACGGCAAGCGCTTCGAGGAGAAGGCCACGAAGCTGACGCTGCGCAAGGTGGGGATGCTCGAACTCGCGCGCTTCATGGAGCGCATCGAGCAGTCGGGGCATCCCCTGAGCATCACTCAGCTTACGATTCGCAAGCGCAGCGTGGAACCGGACTCGTTCGACGTCGACATGGTGGTGAGCGCGTTCGAGCGCAAGCCCGACAAGGTGCAGGCCAAGGCTGGAGCCGCCAGCGAGGAGGCCGAGCTATGACCCTGCCGCCGCTCACCCCGCGCATGCGCACGATCCTGCGGATCGCGGGCTATGCCGCCTTCTACGTGGTCGCGCTGATCACGTTCGCGTATCTCACGTTCCCCTACGAACGCCTCAAAGATCGCATCGTCCAAGAGTTCAATTCGCGGCAGACCGGAGCGGACGCGCTCCGGCTCGAGCTCGACAGCATGAGCTCGTACTGGCTCGGCGGTGTCGAGGCGGAGGGCATTCGCTTGATCTCGCCGCCAAAGCCCGCTTCGGGCGGCACGGCCCCCGCGAAGCCGAGCACGCTTGCGATCGAATCGGCGCACGCGCGAGTCGGCCTGTTCAGCTTGCTGTTCGGCGGCCTCGACCTGAGCTTCGGTGCGGACGCCTTCGGGGGCGAGATCAGCGGCTTCACCTCGGGCGACGAGACGAAGCGGAAGATCGAGCTCGAGCTCGACGATCTCGACCTCGCCGAAGCGCCGCTGTTGGCGACGTTGGTCGGCCTGCCGCTCTCGGGCAAGCTCTCCGGCAATCTCGATCTGGTGCTGCCCGAATCCAAGGTGAGCAAGGCGGACGGCACGGTCGAGCTCGAGATCGAAGAGCTCGCCGTCGGCGACGGGAAGGCGAAGATCCGCGACACCATCGCGCTGCCGCGGGTCGAGGCCGGAACGCTGGTCCTCAAGGGGGACGCGAGCCAGGGGCAGCTCAAGCTCACCGACTTCTCCGCGAAGGGGCCGGACCTCGAGATCGTCTCGGACGGCTCGATCCGGCTCCGGGATCCGGTGCACACGAGCTTTCTCAGCCTGGGTTTGCGCTTCCGGTTCACCGAGCGCTACGCGAACAAGAACGAGACGACCCGCGCGCTCTTCGGCGCCAAAGGCTCCTCCATGCCGGGCCTGTTCGACCTCGACCCGAAGAACAAGCGCGCCAAGCGGGAAGACGGCTTCTACGCCTGGCGCATCACGGGCGTCCTCTCGAACCCGAGCTTCACCCCGGGCGGGCCCGCGAGCCCTCCCGGCCGCTGCCCCGTCGCTCGACCTCGGTCCGGCGCGCACCGCGCGCGGGGCGCGCCGAGCCCGGGTCCGGCGGCGCGGCGGGCGGGGGCGGCGCGG
>CAYYWA010000141.1:0-2870 GCA_964475255.1 uncultured Sorangium sp. | reverse complement strand
CCCCCCCCCCCCCCCCCCCCCCCCCCCCCCGGGGCCCGGCCCCCCCCCGGGCGGGGCGCCCCCCGAGCCCGGTTCCGTCGGCGAGGCGGCAAGGGCCGCGTCGAGGGCGATCCACCGCTCGAGACCGCGGCCTCTGCCGCCCAATCCGCCCGTTGCGCCGTTCGGGCTCAGGAGTCGAGAGCGATCCCGAGGCGCGCTCGGATGGCGAGGTACGCGGGGCTCACCGAGTACAGGATGAGCTCCTGCACGCGGCGCTCGACGGGGACGGAGCTCGAGCTGTCGTCGGCGGCGCGAACCAAGGCGAGGGCGTTCTCGAGATCGTGCGCGACGATGAGGCCGGCTCGGTCGGCGGTGAGGTCCATGGCCGCCACCCAGCGCTTGAGGTCCAGCGCGGCGCCCGACGCGAGGAGCTTGCTCACGACGCGCGTCAGGTGATCGCGCGCCTGGCCCTGAAGACCCGCTTCGAGGACCGACGTGGCTTCGAGCACCGCGCCCTCGAGCTCCGGGGCGACCGGGAACTGGGGAGACGTGAGCTTGATGGCGGCGAAGAGCCAGGCCTTCAGCGCCGTCCCGGACGCCAGCAAGTGCCGGAGGTACATCCCGGGCCGCAAGTACGCGAGCTTCTGCGCGGCGATGAAGGCCGCTGGTTGGAGCGGCACGTCCGGGCTCATCGCAGCGAGCCCGAGCACGAGCGAAGGCTGGTGGGCGAAGAGGAACGAGATCCCGCCCGGGTCGTTCGGGTTCTCGTACGCGGGGGGCGGCTCGATACCGAGCACGCCCGCGGCGAAGTACAGGCTCTGACACACCGGCGCAGGGTGCTCTTCGAGGCGCACGCGGTACGCCTCGTCGTAGCCGAGCTCGGTGATCGACTGGCTGCGCTTCGCGATCACCGCGGGCTCGATCAGCGCGAACACGCTCGAGAGGAGGGGATCGGCGTCGGCGTGCAGCACGTGCGTGAACCAGTCCTCGTCGACGAGCGGCTGCTGCGCCGGCGCGGCCGTGTCGGAGCGCATGCGCCGGTAGAAGCGCTCCTCGTCCGGCTCCGAGAGCTCGAGCACGCTGAGCGCCTGGCACAGGCACCACGCGGCATCTGCCCGCTTGGCTTCCGTGTAGAGCCGCCGCAACGCGCGGTACGGCTCAACGCGAAGCGGGCTCTTCGCGAGCCGCGCTTGCTGCGCGGCCACGGCCTTGTCGAAGTAGCGGCTCGGATTCGTGGCGTAGAGCGCGGCCAGGCGCTCGGCGCGATCCTCGTTGTCGGGATCGAGGGTCTGCGCGGCTTCGTAGGCGTCGACGGCGTGTTCCGGCTTGTTCCGCTCTTTCTCGTAAAGGGCGCCGAGCGCGTCGAAGGTGGCGATCATGAGCGGCTCGTCCTTCTCGCTCGTGGCGAGCTCGAGCCGTTGCTTGAGCAGGCGTTCCACGGCGAGGTAGTCGCCGCGCTCGCGGTAGAGCTCCATCGCCTCGCCGATCGCCTTGTCGAGGCTCGGGTCGAGCTCGAGGACCTCGCGGTAGATTTCGAGCGCCTTGTCCACGTCGCCGATCTGCCGGCCCGTGACGATGGCGGCCGTGTGGAGGTATTTCACCTTCTGCTTCGGATCCTCCACGAACTCGGCGAGCCGCAGCACGACCTCGACGAGCTTGTTCCAGTCCTTCTCCTCGCCATAGAGCTGCATCAGCTTGGTGAGCAGCTTGCGGTCGTTGGGGCGCTCCTCGAGCGCAGCCACGTAGTTTCGGGCTGCTTGCGTGCGATCACCGAGCTTGCCGGCCGCGATGTCACCCATGTCCGTGAGCAGATCGACCCGCTCGTCCTCGGGCGCGACGTCGAGGTGGCGTGCTTTCGTCTTGAGCAGGTCCTCCCAGCGCTCGAGACCCGCGTACACGAGCTCGAGCGCCACCAGTGGCTCGAGGGCGCTCGGCTCGAGCTCGAGCGCGTCCTCGAGGGGGAGGACCGCGGCTTCGAGTATGTCCGCGCGACGGAGCGCCTCCCCGCGGCGGTAGAGGGCACGGAGGTGCGCCGAGCGTTCGAGGCCGTCCGCGAAGCGCGCCAAGAGCTCTTCGTAGAGCTCCGCGGCGCGCTCCGGAGCGCCGTGCTCGAAGGTGACCTGAGCGACGCGCTCGAGGGCCCCCGCGTCGTCGGGAGCGAGCTCCTTGAGCTTCTCGGTCGGCGCGAGCGCTTTCTCGCCCTCGCCGAGCTGGAACAAGGCGTCCACGTAGCGTACGAGCAGGCGCACGGCCTCGTCCACGGGCAGCGTGTCCGTGCGCGCGGAGATCGCCTCGAAGTGTCGGGCCGCGTCCGAGAAGCGTCGCGCTTCGAACGCGATGTCGCCGAGCACCGCGTGCCCTTCGAGGTTCGTAGGATCGAGCTCGATGGCGCGTTCGGCGTGCCGCTTTGCCTCCTCGGAGTCCTGCACGCGGGTTCGGAAGAGCACGGCCATCCGCGCCGCGAGCTTGGCCTTCGCCGAGGCCCCCTCGGTGTGCTCGAGCTCGCGCTCGATGAGCTGGATCGCCGCCCGCGCGTCGCCGCGCGTGGCATAGGCGTCGCGCAGGCCCGCCATCGCGGCGGCATTCATCGGTTGCTCGTCGAGCGCGCGCTTGTAGCGCTCGATGGCGCCGTCGAGGTCGTTCCTGGACTCGAGGAGCTTCGCCGCGCGCACCCAATGTTCCGCCCGTGCCTCCGGGCGCTCGGCGTTCTTGGCGAGCGTCTCGATGGCCTCGAGCGCGGCGTCCGCGTCTCCGGCCGTCTCCCGAAGCTGCGCGAGCTGCTCGAGCGCCTCGGCGTGGCCCGGCTCGAGCGCGAGCAGCTCTTCGTATGCGGCGACGGCGCGCGTTGGAGAACCGAGGTGCTCGGCGAGCAGCTGCGCGCGCTCGAGGAG
>CAYYWA010000140.1:9222-13739 GCA_964475255.1 uncultured Sorangium sp. | reverse complement strand
CTAGCTGGAAGCGATGGCGTCGAGACGAACGCTACCCACACGATTGCGACCAATATTTGCGAGGTCGGCCGGCCTCCCGCCGTGAAACCCGAAAAGTTGCACGAGCTGGGAACGGCGCCCGATGAGCGTTGTCGAAGCCTCGAGAAGTCACTCTTCGATTCCGTTCGTTTGGACGGTCGGAATCGAACGCTCGATATCGCACCCAGTCTTCTGGGTTCGCAGACGACTAAACACCCAGGTTTGACCGAACCTGGTTGATCCATGTCTCGTGTGCCACCGCTCTGAGGAGAGCGCAACTCGGGAGGAAAAGATGAATACATGGCGAAGAAACGGGCTCTTGTTCTTGGCGCTCACCACGGCGTGCGCTGGAGCCGATGGCCAAGACGGCATCGATGGGACCAGCGCGCAGGTCATGGTTTCGGACGCGAGCGTGGAACAGTGCCCTGCGGGCGGCAGCGTTCTCTCGATCGGGTTGGAGGGCCAGGAGGCCGAGGAGCTCGTGCTCTGCAACGGCACGAATGGAACGTCCGTCGCCAGCGATTCCATCGGACGCATCGAAGCGTCCTTGTATTGCGGAGGGCAACTCGACGGGACCAGTCTCTGGGCAAGTCAGGACGTGGTCGTTTTCACGGATGGGTCGATTTGGGCGCACGCGTCCATTCGCGATGGACTCCTGGAAATCGGCGGTTCCGTCTTCTACGCGCCAGAGCAGATCGGCGCACGGCGAGCGGAGGTCCTCTTCTCGTTCGATGTCCTCGGGGAGGTGAACGGTGGCTATTGGATCGTGAGCATCGATCCGCGAACCCTCGACTCCGAGCTCACGTACTTCGACGCTGACGCCTCCGGCGGCGAGCTCGCCTGGTCGAAGCCATCCGACGCGAAGGGTTGCGTAGTGAACCGCTACTGACCGACGCTGCTCGACGCACGAGAACCGGGGCTTGCGACGCTGGGCGCTTACGAGACGCACTCGTCCCCAACGGAAGAGCCTGGCTCGACTCGAATCGAGAGAGAGGAGGCGCCGCTCCGTGAGTCCGCCGGCGAGGTGTCGACTGTCGGCGGCACGGAAAGACAAAAGACGAAAGCCCCCGCGGGGAGCGGAGGCTTTTCGTCGAGCACCGCGGAGGGGCGACCGCGCCGATCGCCCCTTCCGTTTCGTGGGTGCTCACTCCTCGCCGACGGCGGCGAGCTCGGGCTGCGCGACGCGCAGGGGCGCGGGCGGCGCGTAGGTGGGCGACTTCTCGTCGAGCACCACCTGCAGCCGCTTGTACGCGGGCAGGCCGGTGCCGGCCGGGATGAGCCGACCCATGATGACGTTCTCCTTGATGCCGCGGAGGTCGTCGGTCTTTCCGCAGATCGCCGCCTCCGTGAGCACCTTGGTCGTCTCCTGGAACGACGAAGCGCTGATGAACGACTCGGTCGAGAGCGACGCCTTGGTGATGCCGAGCAGCATCGGCTCGGCCACGGCAGGCTGACCGCCGCGCTCCATGACGCGCGCGTTCTCGCGCTCGAACACGTACTTCTCGACCTGCTCGTCCACGAGGAACGTCGTGTCGCCGACCTCCTTGATGCGCACGCGCCGGAGCATCTGGCGAACGATGACCTCGATGTGCTTGTCGTTGATACCGACGCCCTGCAGGCGGTAAACCTGCTGGATTTCGTTCACGAGCCAAGCCGCGAGCTCCTTCTCGCCCTTCACGCGCAAGATGTCGTGCGGGTTCGCGGGGCCGTCCTGCAGCGGATCGCCTGCCCGCACGTGATCGCCCGGCTGCACCTGGATGTGCTTGCCCTTCGGGATCAGGTACTCGCGCGCCTGATCGTTCTGGGGCGTGCCGTCGATGCCGTACGGCGTGATCATCACCTTGCGCTTGCCCTTCGTGTCCTTGCCGAAGGAGACCACGCCGTCAATCTCGCTGATGATGGCGTGATCCTTGGGCTTTCGGGCCTCGAAGAGCTCGGCGACGCGCGGCAGACCACCGGTGATGTCCTGCACCTTCGTGGTGTCGCGCGGGATCTTCGCGATCGCCTCGCCGGGGGTGATGTGCTCGCCTTCGATGGCGACGATGTTCGCGCCGACCGGGAGCAGGTAGCGAGCGTCGAGGTCCGTCCCCGGGATCTTCATCGGCTCGCCCGTTTCCGGGTCGATGATGCTGATCCGCGGGCGCAGATCCGCCGCGCGCGACTCGATCACGATCTTGCGGGAGAGGCCGGTGACCTCGTCCACCTTCTCGATGGCGGTGACGCCCTCGACGAGATCCGCGTACTGCACGATGCCGCCCACCTCGGTGAGGATGGGAGACGCGAACGGATCCCACTCGGCGGCGATCTGAGCCGCGTTGACGCGCGCCCCGTCCTCCACCTTGAGCACGGCGCCGTACACCAGCCGGTGATGCTCGCGCTCACGGCCGGTGTCGTCCATCACGACGAGCTCGCCGTGGCGGTTCATCACCACGACGGAGCCGTCGCGCTTGCGCACGGTCTGCGTGTTGCGCAGGCGCACGGTGCCCTCGGTGCGGGTCTCGAGCGCGCTCTGCTCGATCTTGCCGCGGGCGGCCGCACCACCGATGTGGAAGGTCCGCATCGTGAGCTGCGTGCCGGGCTCGCCGATCGACTGCGCCGCGATGATGCCGATGGCCTCACCGATGTTGACGCGGTAGCCGCGCGCGAGGTCGCGCCCGTAGCACATCGCACAGACGCCGCGACGCGTCTGGCAGGTGAGCACGGAGCGGATGACCACCTCCTCGATGCCGGCCTCCTCGATCGACGCGACCTTGTCCTCGTCGAGCTCGGTGTTCGCCTCGACGATGACCTCGCCAGTCAACGGATCGACCACGTCCTCGAGCGCGACGCGCCCCAGGATGCGCTCGCCGAGCGGCTGGATCACCTCGCCCGCTTCCTCGAGCTTCGTCACGCGGATGCCGTCGAGGGTGCCGCAGTCGAACTCCGCGACGACGGCGTCCTGAGCGACATCCACGAGCCTGCGCGTGAGGTAGCCGGAGTTGGCTGTCTTGAGCGCCGTGTCCGCGAGACCCTTGCGCGCGCCGTGCGTCGAGATGAAGTACTGCAGCACGCTGAGACCCTCGCGGAAGTTCGCGGTGATCGGCGTCTCGATGATCTCGCCGGACGGCTTCGCCATCAGGCCGCGCATGGCCGCGAGCTGCCGCATCTGCTGCGGCGAGCCACGCGCCCCGGAGTCGGCCATGATGTAGATCGGGTTGAAGCTCGACTCCTCCGAGCGCTCCCCGGTCTCCGGATCGACCATGACCTCGCGGCCGATGCCGCTCATCATCTCCTCGGCGACGCGGTCGGCCACGCCCGCCCAGATGTCGACGACCTTGTTGTAGCGCTCGCCGTCGGTGATCAGCCCTTCCTGGTACTGATCGACGACGCGCTCGAGCTCCTTCTGCGCCGCATCGACCAGGTCCTTCTTCTTCGGCGGGATGACCATGTCATCCATGCACACCGAGATGCCGGCGCTGGTCGCGAAGTTGAAGCCGAGCGTCCGGAGCCGGTCGGCGAGGAGCACCGTCTCCTTGTTCTTGTGCTTGCGGTAGCAGACGTCGATCAGGGCGCTCAACGCCTTCTTGTTGAGCACCTTGTTCACGTAATCGAACGGCACGCCGGGCGGCAGGATCTCGCTGATCAGCACGCGCCCCACCGTGGTCGGCATGACGCGCTTCACGGGGTTGCCGTGCTCGTCGATGTCGTCGATGCGGACGCGAATCCCCGCGTGCAGGTCCACGAGCCCGTTGTCGTACGCCATGCGCACTTCCTCGGGCGACGCGTAGACGCCGCGCAGATACCCGTCGAGCTGACCGGCCTTCTCGTCGTAGCTGAGCGCACCCTCGCGGAAGCTCCCCTTCGCGTAGCGCCGCAAGCGCGTCGCGTAGTAGAGCCCGAGCACGATGTCCTGCGTCGGGTTGATGATCGGGCGCCCGTTCGCAGGCGAGAGGATGTTGTTCGTGCTCATCATGAGCACGCGCGCCTCCACCTGCGCCTCGATCGAGAGCGGCACGTGGACCGCCATCTGGTCGCCGTCGAAGTCCGCGTTGAACGCGGCGCACACCAGCGGATGGAGCTGGATGGCCTTGCCCTCGATCAGCACCGGCTCGAACGCCTGGATGCCGAGGCGGTGCAGGGTCGGGGCGCGGTTCAGGAGCACGGGATGCTCGCTGATCACCTCGTCCAGGATGTCCCACACCTCGGGACGCTCCTTCTCCACCATCTTCTTCGCGCTCTTGATGGTGTTGACGTACCCGCGCTCTTCGAGCTTGTTGTAGATGAACGGCTTGAAGAGCTCGAGCGCCATCTTCTTGGGCAGCCCGCACTGGTGGAGCTTGAGGGTCGGCCCCACCACGATCACGCTGCGGCCCGAGTAATCGACGCGCTTGCCGAGGAGGTTCTGGCGGAACCGGCCCTGCTTGCCCTTCAGCATGTCCGAAAGGCTCTTCAGCTTGTGCTTGCCGGACCCTGAGACGACCCGGCCACGCCGGCCGTTGTCGATCAGGGCGTCCACCGCC
>CAYYWA010000140.1:0-9212 GCA_964475255.1 uncultured Sorangium sp. | reverse complement strand
CGCTTGGTGGGACCGGTGATGTTCGTGCCGCGTAGGCCGTTGTCGAACAACGCATCTACCGCTTGCTGCAGCATGCGCCGCTCGTTCCGGATGATGATCTCCGGCGCGTTCAGCTCGAGCAGCCGCTTCAGGCGGTTGTTGCGGTTGATGACGCGGCGATACAGGTCGTTCAGGTCGCTCGTGGCGAAGCGACCGCCGTCGAGCGGGACGAGCGGGCGGAGATCCGGCGGCAGCACCGGGATCACCGTCAGCATCATCCACTCCGGCCGGTTGCCACTGCCGCGGAAGGCCTCGACCACCTTGAGGCGCTTGGCGTACTTCTTCCGCTTGGCCTCGCTGGTCGAGGTCTTCATCTCGTGCCGGAGCTGCTCGGCGAGCGCGTGGACGTCCACGCGCTTGAGCATCTCGAGCACTGCCTCACCGCCCATGCCGGCCTCGAACGCCTCCTCGCCGTACTCCTCGACGAGCTGCGCATAGCGCTCCTCGCTCAGGAGCTCACCGCGCTCGAGGCTCGTGCTCCTCGGATCGATCACGATGTAGGCCTCGCAATAGAGGACCTTTTCGAGATCCTTGAGCGTGATGTCGAGGATGTTGCCGATGCGCGAGGGAAGGCTCTTCAAGAACCAGATGTGCGCGACCGGCGTGGCGAGGTTGATGTGCCCGAGGCGCTCGCGACGCACCTTGGACTGAATCACCTCGACACCGCACTTCTCGCACACGATGCCACGGTGCTTCATGCGCTTGTACTTGCCGCAGATGCACTCGTAGTCCTTCACCGGGCCGAAGATCTTGGCGCAGAACAGCCCGTCCCGCTCCGGCTTGAAGGTGCGGTAGTTGATGGTCTCGGGCTTCTTCACCTCGCCGTGCGACCACTCGCGGATCTTCTCCGGGCTCGCGAGCGAGATGCGCATGGCGGAGAACGAAAGCGGATCCTTCGGCTTCTCGAAGAAGGAAAAGATGTCACGCATGAGAGCCTCCTGATTCGATCCGGTGAACCACCATCAATCCTCTGCCGCCGTGGCAGTCACGCTGCCCGGTCCTTCGATGAGCTCCACGTTCAGGCACAGCGACTGGAGCTCCTTGATGAGCACGTTGAAGCTCTCGGGAAGCCCGGCCTCGAGCGCGTACTCGCCCTTCACGATGGACTCGTACATGCGCGTGCGCCCCTGCACGTCGTCGCTCTTTACGGTCAAGAACTCCTGGAGCGCGTAGGCGGCGCCGTACGCCTCCATCGCCCACACCTCCATCTCGCCGAGACGCTGGCCGCCGAACTGAGCCTTGCCGCCCAGGGGCTGCTGCGTCACGAGCGAGTACGGCCCGATCGAGCGCGCGTGGATCTTGTCGTCCACGAGGTGGTGGAGCTTGAGCATGTACATGACGCCGACGGTCACGTCCTCATCGAATGGCTCACCCGTCCTGCCGTCGAACAGGATGGCTTGACCCGACGCTGAACGTCCCGCGAGCTCGAGCAGCGACTTGATCGAGGTCTCCTTGGCGCCGTCGAACACGGGAGAGCCGAAGAAGAGTCCGCGGCGCACCTTGCGGGCGAGCGCGACCACGTCCTCGTCACTCATGCTCTTCAGCGTCTTGGCGAATGCCTTGTCGGCCTCGTAGTACTGGGCGAGACGCTGGCGGAGCTTGTCGGGCCCGTAGCGCTCCTCGACCATGCGGTCGATCTGACGCCCGAGCTCGCGCGCGGCCCAGCCGAGGTGCGTCTCGAGGATCTGGCCCACGTTCATGCGGCTCGGAACGCCGAGCGGGTTGAGCACGATGTCCACCGGCGTGCCGTCCTCGAGGTACGGCATGTCCTCCTCCGGGAGGATGCGGCTCACCACACCCTTGTTCCCGTGGCGCCCGGCCATCTTGTCGCCCACCTGGAGCTTGCGCTTGATGGCGACGTAGACCTTCACCATCTTGATGACGCCCGGCGGGAGCTCGTCGCCGCGGCTCAGGCGGTCGATCTTCTCGTTGTAGTGCTCCTCGCGGGCACGCACCATCGACTCGAGATCGGCGAGCAGCGCCCGCACCTCGTCCATCCCCTCGTCGACCGGGATCTCTCCCCAGTACTTCTGCGGGATTTCGGCGAGCGCGGCGTCGTCGAGCACGGCGCCCTTCGAGAGGAGCACCTTGCCCTTGTCGTCCACGAGCTTGCCGCTCGTGGTCTTGCCGCCGAGCACGCGCTTGACCTTCCGCAAGAACGACTCACGCAGGATCTTCACCTCTTCGTCGCGGGTGCGCTCGAGCTTCGCGCGCTCTTGCTCTTCGATGGCCTTCGCGCGCTCGTCCTTCTCCGTGCCCTTTCGCGAGAAGATGCGTGCGTCGATCACGATGCCGCTCACGCCCGGGGGGACCTTGAGCGAGCTGTCGCGCACGTCACCGGCCTTCTCACCGAAGATCGCGCGGAGCAGCTTCTCCTCGGGGCTGAGCTGGCTCTCGCCCTTCGGCGTGATCTTGCCGACCAGGATGTCGCCCGGCTTCACCTCGGCGCCGATCCGGACCACGCCGGCGTCGTCGAGGTCCTTGAGCGCCTCTTCGCCGACGTTCGGGATGTCCTTCGTGATCTCTTCCTTGCCGAGCTTCGTGTCGCGGGCGACGCACTCGAACTCCTCGATGTGCACCGAGGTGTACACGTCGTCCTTGACGATCCGCTCACTGACCAGGATCGAGTCCTCGAAGTTGTAGCCCTGCCAGGGCATGAACGCGACGAGCACGTTCTGACCGAGCGCGAGCTCGCCCATGTCGCAGGCGGGGCCGTCCGCCAGCACGTCGCCGCGCTTCACGACCTCGCCCCGGCGCACGACCGGCTTCTGGTTGTAGCAAGTGCTCTGGTTCGAGCGCTGGTACTTCGAGAGGTGATAGATGTCCGGCACCTCGTCGCCTTCGCCCTCGGCCGGGCGAACGACGATGCGCTCGGCATCGACGCTCTCGACCACGCCGTCACGCTTCGCCACGATGCAGACGCCGGAGTCGATCGCGACGCGTCGCTCCATGTCCGTACCGACGAGCGGCGCTTCCGTGCGCACGAGCGGCACGGCCTGACGCTGCATGTTCGCGCCCATGAGCGCGCGGTTCGCGTCGTCGTGCTCGAGGAACGGCACGAGCGCCGCGGCCACGCTGACCATCTGGTTCGGCGCGACGTCCATCAGCTCGATCTGGTCGCGCGCGGCCATCCGGAAATCGCCGTTGTAGCGCGCGCTGACCAGGGTCTCGCGGAAGCGTCGCTTGTCGTCGAGATCGGCCACCGCGTGCGCGATGTACTTGCCCTCTTCCTCGAGCGCGCTGAACCACGACACCGCGTCGTCGACCTGCGCGTCGCTCACGGCGCGGTACGGCGTCTCCACGAAGCCGTACTCGTTCACGCGGGCGAACGTCGACAGCGACGCGATCAGGCCGATGTTCGGCCCTTCCGGCGTCTCGATCGGGCAGATACGGCCGTAGTGCGTCGCGTGCACGTCGCGGACCTCGAACCCCGCGCGCTCGCGCGTGAGCCCGCCGGGACCCAGCGCCGAGAGGCGCCGCTTGTGCGTCACCTCGCTGAGCGGGTTCGTCTGGTCCATGAACTGCGAGAGCTGCGAGCTCCCGAAGTACTCCTTCACCACCGCGCCCACGGGCTTGGCGTTGATGAGGTCGTGCGGCATGAGCGTGTCGATCTCCTGCGAGACGCTCATGCGCTCCTTGATCGCGCGCGCCATACGCACGAGGCCGATGCGATACTGATTCTCCATCAGCTCGCCGACCGCGCGCACGCGGCGATTGCCGAGGTGGTCGATGTCGTCGACCGAGCCGCGACCATTCTTGAGCTCGATCAGGTGACGCACCGTCTCGAGGATGTCCGTCGCGGAGAGGATCGTCTGGTCGAGCCCCGGCCGCTTGTCCTCCGGCAGGTCGCGGTAGAACTTGTAGTTGAGCTTGAGCCGCCCGACCGCCGACAGATCGTAGCGCTCGGGGTTGAAGAACAGGTTGTGGAAGAGCTGCTTCGCGGTCTCGAGCGTGGGCGGATCCCCGGGGCGCAGGCGCCGGTAGATCTCCATGATCGCGTCCTCGGTGGTCTTCACCTTGTCCGCGATGAGCGTGTCGCGCAGGTACGAGCCGACGTTCAGGCCGTCGATGTAGAGCACCTTGAACTCGGCGATCCCGGCGTCACGCAGGCGGTTCAGCGTGATCTCGGTGACCTCCTCGTTGCACTCGAGCAGGACCTCGCCGGTCTCCTTGTCGATCACGTCCTCGGCGCTGACCTTGCCGATGAGGTCGGGCAGCTCGACGGGCAGCCGATCGAGCCCGGCTTCCTTCAGCTTGGCGATGGCGACGCGGGTGAACTTGGTGTTCTTCTTCACCACCACGTCGCTGCCGATCTTGATGTCGCGCGTGGCGCGCTGACCCGGCAGGAGGCTGAACTCGATGCTCTTCGAGAACTTGCCGGCCTTGTCGAGGTAGACCGTCTCGGTGGAATAGAAGTAGTTGAGCAGGTCCTGCGTGCTGAACGCGAGCGCGCGGAGGAGCACCGTGGCGTGCATCTTCCGGCGACGGTCGATGCGCACGTAGATGATGTCCTTGTGGTCGAACTCGAAGTCGAGCCACGACCCGCTGTACGGGATGATGCGCGCGGAATAGAGCAGCTTGCCGCTCGAGTGCGTCTTGCCCTTGTCGTGGTCGAAGAACACGCCGGGGCTTCGGTGGAGCTGCGAAACGACGACGCGCTCCGTCCCGTTGATGATGAACGTACCGGTCTCCGTCATCAGCGGGATTTCGCCGAAGTAGACCTCCTGCTCCTTGATGTCGCGCACGATGCGCTCGCCGCCCTCGCGCGTGTCGTACACCATGAGCTGGGTGGTGACCTTGATCGGCGCGGCGTACGTCATGCCGCGCTGGCGACACTCCTCGACGTCGTACTTGGGCTTCTCGAGGTTGTACGACACGTACACGAGCTCGCTCGTCCCATCGAAGTCCTTGATGGGGAACACGCTGCGGAAAACCGCCTCGAGGCCGATCTCCTTGCGCTCGCGCGGCGGCACATCGGACTGAAGGAACTTGTCGTAGCTACTCTTCTGGATATCGATCAGATTCGGGACGTCGACGATCGGCTCGACGCGACCGAGATTGGTACGGTGCCGGAAGTTCGACTGGACCGTGGACGGCATTGGGGGGTTCCTCCAAACGAGCGGGGCGGCTCACAGGCGGGAGCGGACGGACGGCACAGGATGGACGAAGCCGCCATTTCGCGCCGATCTCGAGGCGCAAAATCGCGGCGAGGCGAGCGGAGGATACACCGCTGCCTTCATGCGAGCCGTGGAGGGCTCGCGAGCGCCGTCGCGGGCGCCGCGACCCGCTCGCGGCGCCCGGTTCGGATACCAAGCCAGGACTGTAGGCAAGGAGTTACTTGACCTCGACCTTTGCACCAGCTGCTTCGAGCTTCTTCTTGATGTCCTCGGCCTCTTCCTTGCCAATGCCTTCCTTCACGGGCTTCGGGGCGCCCTCGACGAGGTCCTTGGCTTCCTTGAGGCCGAGTCCCGTGATCTCGCGCACGACCTTGATCGCGTTGATCTTGTTCGCGCCGGCGTCCGCCAGGATCACGTTGAACTCCGTCTTCTCCTCGGCAGCGGCCGGAGCGGCGCCGCCGGCAGCACCCGGAGCGGCCGCGACGGCGACCGGCGCCGCGCTGACGCCCCACTTCGTCTCGAGCTCCTTCACGAGCTCGGCGATCTGGATGACGGGGAGGTTGGAAAGGTAATCGACGACCTGCTCTTTGGTAATTTCAGCCATGACAATCTCCATGCGGTCCCAAGGCTTCCCGGCTTGGGCAAAAGGGGGTTAGGGGTCGGTGCAGCAAGCGACGGATCACCCGCCGCTCTCCTTGCGCTCCTTCGCCGCGAGCACGCCGACGAAGTTCTGGGCCGGCGCGTTCAGCAGCATGACGAGCTGCTGAGCAGGCGCCATCATGGTCGCGAGCAACTGAGCGCGCGCCTCGTCCTTGTTCGGCAAGGTCGCGAGCTGCTCCTCGACGGCCTTGCTGGTCAGGACCTCTCCCTCGAGCAGGCCGGCCTTGACCTTGAGCTTCTCGTTCGCTTTACGGAAGTCGCGGAGCACGCGCGCCGCGGCGCTCGGCTCCTCGTAGCTCCACGCCACGCCCGTCATGCCGACGAGCACGTCATCGAGCTGGTCGATCCAGGGCTTGTCCGCGAGCGCCTTCTGAACGAGCGTGTTCTTGACGACGCGGTAGGTCACGCCCTTGTCGCGGAACGTGTTCCTGAGCTTCGTGATCTCCTCGACCGTCATCCCGGTGAAGTCCAGGAACACGGCGGAGGTCATCCGGTCGAACTCGGCCCGGATGTCCTTGACGGCATCGGCTTTCTGCGCCCGGTCCATCAGCGTTCCTCCTCACCACTCGCCGCGATCGCGGCCGGATCGATCCGCACCCCCGGGCCCATGGTGCTCGAGAGCGTGATGCTCTTGAGGTACGTTCCCTTCGCAGTGGGCGGTTTCTTTTGCACCAGCTCCTTGAGGAGTGCCACTGTATTTTCGGACAGTTTCGCCTGGTCGAACGACCGGCGTCCGACGCGGCAGTGCACGACGCCCGCCTTGTCGACGCGGTACTCGACCTTGCCGGCCTTCGCCTCCCGCACCGCGGTCTTGACGTCGAAGGTCACGGTTCCGACCTTCGGGTTCGGCATGAGGCCGCGGGGGCCGAGCACGCGGCCCAGCTTGCCGACGGCGCCCATCATGTCGGGGGTCGCGATGACGCGGTCGAAGTCGAGGAAGCCATCCTGGACGCGCTGCACGAGCTCGTCGCCACCGGCGACGTCGGCGCCGGCGTCGAGCGCCTCGCGCTCCTTCTCACCTCGGGCGAACACGAGCACGCGAATGCTCTTGCCGGTGCCGTGCGGGAGCACCATGGCGCCGCGCACCATCTGATCGGCGTGCTTGGGATTGACGCCGAGGCGCACCGCGACATCGACGCTCTCGTCGAACTTCGCGAAGGCCGCGGCCTGAACGAGCGCCACGGCCTCCTCGACCGAGTAGCGCTTGCTGCGATCGACTTTGGCGAGCGCAGCCGCGTGTTTTTTTGCTGGTTTCTTTGCCATTGGTTTCGTCTTTCGACTCCTGGGAGACGGTCACGTCGATCGAGCGATCGACGCGCCGCACCAGTAATGCGGAAGCCGGCTCGTGCCCGGCGTCACCCTTCGACGATGTCCACGCCCATGCTGCGCGCGGTACCGGCGATGGAGCGCGTCGCGGCTTCGAGGGTCGCGGCGTTCATATCCTTGAACTTCTCTTTCGCGATCGCCTCGATCTGCGCGTAGGTCAGCTTGCCGACCTTCTGCTTGTTCGGCTCCTTGGAGCCCGAGCCGGGCTTCTTGGCCGCGGACAGCCCACACGCCTTCTTGAGAAGGACGCTCGCGGGCGGCGACTTCATCACGAACGAGAACGAACGGTCCGCGTACACCGTGATCACGACCGGAATGATCGTGTCGCCGAGCGGCGCGCTCCGCGCGTTGAAGTCCTTGCAGAACTGCATGATGTTCACGCCGTGCTGGCCGAGCGCGGGCCCGACGGGCGGCGCGGGGTTGGCTTTGCCGGCGGGAAGCTGCAGCTTGATGTACCCGGTGATCTTCTTCTTGGCGCTCATCGCTTCTCAACGTGGGAAAAATCGAGCTCGACCGGAGTCGGACGCCCGAAGATGCTGACCATGACCTTGAGCTTCTGCTTGTCCGGCTTGACCTCTTGGACCGTTCCGGAAAAGTTCGCGAACGCGCCCACCACGACGCGCACCTCGTCTCCCTCCTGGAAGCGATGGCGGGGCTTGGGCTTGACGGCGCCTTCGAGGATGCCCTTGCGCAGATCCTCGATGTGCGGGCTCTTCACCTCTTGCGGGCGCTGGTGGCCGATGAACCCGGTCACCTTCGGCGTGTCCTTCACGAGGTGCCAGGCGTTCTCGCTCATCTCCATCTCGATGAAGACGTAGCCGGGAAAGCTGGTCTTCGTCTTGACGCGCTGCTTGCCGTCCTTCGTGGTGTCGGTGACCGTCTCCGAGGGGATCAGGATCTCGCCGAACTTATCCTCCATCTTGTACTGGCGGATCCGTTCCTGCAGAGCGGACTTCACCTTGTTCTCGAAGCCCGAGTAGGTGGTGATCACGTACCACTTCTTGTCGTTCGACCCGGCAGAATCCACCTGTTCCTCCGCTAGGTGCCGTACACCAGAGTGGTCAGAAAGCCCCAGAACCGGTCGAGCACGGCCACGTACACCGTGGCGATCGCGCTCGCGACGACCACGACCAGGGTTCCGTTCATCACGGTCTCGCGATTCGGCCAGGTCACCTTCGCGAGCTCCCCGGCGACGTCGTGCGCCCAACGGCGGACGCCTTCTTTCCTGTAGAGCTGAATCATCGTGAGGAGGCCGACGACGGCGCCGGCCGCGAGCGTCAGGGACTCGCGACGATCTTCCGAGTAGCCCACGAGCTGTGGAACCGCACGAACCGCGGCGGGCCAATCGGCGAGGTTGCTCCAGATGACCCCGAGCACCTTGCCGCTCAGGTAAGCGGTCAGGATGCCGGCCACCAGGAACGCGGCGTGCACGTAGCGCAATACGCCGAGCGGCGCCGCAGCGGACTCGCCCGTGGGGACGAGCTCTCCTTCCGGCACATCGCCGCGAACCGGCGGCGACGCCGCGCTCTCGTCGGAGACGCCGCCTTCCGGCTCTGTCTTGTTCTCTGTGTCGGTCGCCATGAATGCCTTCGTGCGGTTGCAGGGGCGGAGAGACTCGAACTCCCGACCCGCGGATTTGGAATCCGCTGCTCTACCAACTGAGCTACGCCCCTAGAGAGCGCTCCCCCCGGAGAGACGGTCGCTCGTTCGAGCTCTACGCTCGCTCGAGCCGCCGCTCGCCGGGTGATGGGGTCTTCGCGCTTCGATCGTCTGTCGCGTGTCGCGCGGCTTTCGCTCGCGCCTTCGTTCCTCGTCTACTTACCTTCGATGTGTCGGGTGTGCTGATTGCAGTGCTTGCAGAACTTGCTGAGGTTCAGGATCTCGCCTTCGGTGTGCAGCCTCGTGGTCCGGTAGTTCCTGCTGCCGCAGACGGCACACGCGAGCGCAACCCGAATGCGGCGGCCGCGGGGGCCGTCCGTGACCTGGGACCCGCCGCGGCGCGCCATTGCTTCCTTACTCGATGATCTTGGTGACGACGCCCGCGCCGACGGTCTTGCCGCCTTCGCGGAT
>CAYYWA010000139.1:0-13805 GCA_964475255.1 uncultured Sorangium sp. | reverse complement strand
GCTGGCAGCGTCGTCGGCGAAGGACGGGGATCGGTCATGGGGGCGCTACTACACGGTCTCGGCCTTCCGCGACAGATGATTGCGAGTCACCTCGGACAAGAGACGTCGTCGTGAAGGCCGATCAGTGGGTGCGGGACTCGGTGCGGGGCTCCGTACGGGGGTAGGCGTCCTCGGGAGAGAGCACCTCGAGCTCTGCCAGGAGCGGGAGGTGGTCCGACGCCGCCCGCGTGAGGGCGGTGCGCCGCGGCGCGCAGCTCGCGGCGCGCACGTCACCCCGCACGAAGATGCCGTCGAGCGGCCGGATCGGCAGCGCCGCGGGGAAGGTGTTGGAGAGGCTTCCCGCGCGGTCGAAGCCCGCGGGCTTCAGAAAGCGCGGCCCGAGCGAGCCCCAGAGATCGTTGAGATCACCGCCGAGCACGATGGGAGTGCTCTCGTGCAGGCCCGCGAACGGATCGCACTGCAAGAAGCGCGAGAGCTGCTCCGCGCGTTCCGATCCGGCGAGCCCGAGGTGCAAGTTGAAGAGCACCACGCTCCGCGTGTGACCCTCCATGCGCACGTGGGTGCGCGCGGAGATCACGCCCCGCTTCTTCCGATTCCCGATCCGGAGATCGATGTGGTGGATGTCGGTCAGCGGGTAGCGGCTCAAGATCAAGTTGCCGTAGCCGCCACGGCTGAAGCGATGCTCGGGGCCGTAGGCGAGGTGAGGCATTTCGAGCCCTTCGCTCAACAGCCACGCCTGATCCTCGAAGCGAAGCTGCGGCATTCCCTCCGCCACCTCTTGGAGGAGGACGATGTCCGCCTCCTGCTCCAGGATGGCATCGATGATCCGATCGAGGTCGTACCGCCTGTCGACGCCGCCGATGCCCTTGTGAATGTTCCAGCACACGACGCGGATGCGCATCGGCTCGAAACTATGACACGCCGGAGCGAGCGCGCCGCTCTCCCTCTCTGCCGAGCGGGAGCACTCGCACCTACCCCGCTTCCTTTCCCGCCTGCCCTCGATCGCACTCTGGATTCTCGCGAGCTCTCCCTCGGCGTGACGCGCTGCTCTGCTCCTGGGAGGAAATCCGGAATGGAGCGCCGAACCCGGTTACTATTAGAGTGTCGCGAGGATCCGGGAACGCGGCCATGACCCACTCACCGCCTCCTGACTACGCAGGGAAGATCGTGGCCGGTCGTTACCGGGTCGAGCGCCTGGTGGGGCAGGGCGGCATGGGCTCGGTTTGGGCAGCGCGTCACCTCACGTTGAAGCGCCTCGTCGCGATCAAGTTCATCCATCCGGAGCTCGCGACCAGCCGCGAGGCGCTCCGGCGCTTCGACATCGAAGCGAAGGCTGCGGCGCGCCTGAAGACACGGCACGCGGTCGCCGTCCACGATCACGGCGTGACGATCGACGGCGAGCCGTACATCGTCATGGAGTATCTCGAAGGGGAGTCTCTCGAGCAGCGGCTCGCGCGCGTCGGGCGACTCTCGCTCGCGGAGATGGTGAACGTGATCTCGCAGGCGGCGAAGGCGCTCGAGGCCGCGCACGAGCAGGGCATCGTTCACCGCGATTTGAAGCCGGACAACGTCTTCCTCGCGGGGGATCCCGATGCCCCGGATGCGGACTACTGCGTCAAGCTCGTCGACTTCGGCATCGCCAAGATCCTCGAGGGTGAAGCGGGCGCGCTCGCGCGGACGGAGACGGGAGTCGTCGTCGGCACGCCGTTCTACATGAGCCCGGAGGCGTTCACCGGTTCGAGTCCGGTCGCGCCGGCTTCGGACATCTGGTCGCTCGGAGCGTGCGCGTTCGCCGCGGTCACGGGGCGTGTCCCGTTTCCCGGAGAGGCGATCGGAGAGGTCATCCTGAAGGTGTGCACGGAGCCGCTGCCGGTTCCGTCGCGCCTTTCGCCGGAGCTGCCGAAATCCTTCGATGCCTGGTTCCGCAAGGCGTGCGCGCGAGACATGGGTGAGCGGTTCCCGAGCGCGGCCGCTGCGGCACAGGCGTTGCTCGAGCTCGACAGCTGGCACCTCGAGCAGCGTGAACAGGACACGTACGCGCTCCGACCCTCGGGCTCGGCGGGTCCCGAAGACCCGTCCGAAGGCGTCCCGTCTCGACGTGGGCTCGTGCTCGGCAGCGCGCTCGCGGGCGCGAGCCTCATGCTCGCCGTTCTCGGCTACTACGTGCTCGAGCGAACGCGCGCGGCGGACGCCACCGCGGCGGCGGTGGCTGCGAGCGCCCGAGCCGTCATCGAAGCCGAGAACGAGCGGAAGCTCCGCGAGGCGGAGGCGCACTTCTGGTCGCGGCAAGATGACGCCGGCCGGAAGTCCGAGCCGGCGCAACGACCCGCACCGGCCGCGTCCGCGCGCTGAGCCAGGCGTTTTTTGCCCCGGTCCGGCACCTCGAGAGCGGAGTGGAAGTGCTTTGGCTATCGGGCTATAGGTCCCAGGCTACAGGTTCTCCGATGATCGACGACGTCCTCTTGGAGCTCAAGCAGTCCGCCGAGAAGGCCAAGGATGCGCTCAAGCGCGAGCTCACCAAGCTGCGCACGGGGCGCGCCCACGCCGGGATGCTGGACTCGCTTCGTGTCGAGTACTACGGCACCAGCACGCCTATCGCCCAAATGGCCACCGTGAGCGTGCCGGAGCCACGGCTGATCACGGTCAAGCCCTGGGACAAGTCTCAGGTGCAAGCCGTCGAGAAGGCGATCCGCGAGAGCGATCTCGGACTCAACCCTCAGGTGGATGGCGAGCTGATTCGCATCCCGGTCCCGCCTCTCAGCGAAGAGCGGCGCAAGGAGCTCGTCAAGGTCGCCAAGAAGCACGGTGAGGACTGCAAGGTGAGCGTCCGCAAAGCACGCCACGACGCGTTGGACATGCTCGACGAGATCAAGAGCAGCGGTGGCGCGAGCGAGGACGACGTCGAACGCGCGAAGAAGAAGGCCGAGGAAATCGTGTCCGAGGCGGGGCAGGCCGTCGACCAGATCATCCAACAGAAGGAAAAGGAGATCCTGACGCTGTAGTCTGGACGGGCCTTCCGTGGCGTTTCCGGGCCCATCGGGCCGGGCCGCGAGACTGCGGCGAGACTGCGACGGGGCGTCCTGGGATGCGCGGCTCGCGAGTGGCACTTTCGGCGGAGATCCTCGGCAAATCCGGCACGCGAAAAGTCGGCGAAACGCAGCCCGAAAGCGGAGCGGGAAGAGGAGATCTCACATCCTGCGCGGAGGCCCGACCTTGACAGGTTGTGTCGCCCGTGAAACGTTTCGGGAACGCAAGGTGCCCGTGCGTCTCCGCTCGGAAGGAATCCTCGAATGCGAGCCGTAGCAGCCGGAATCACGGATGTCGGACTGCAGCGCGATCACAACGAGGACTGTTTCGCGATCCTGGGTGACCACGCCCTGTACATCGTCGCCGACGGAATGGGGGGACACCGCGCGGGCGACGTAGCCAGTCGGCTCGCGACGGAAGCGATCGTCGATTTCTTCCGCTCCGCGGTGGGCGAGGATTTCACCTGGCCTTTCCATTTCGATTCTCGGCTTTCGGACGAAGAGAACCGGCTGCTCACGGGCATTCGCATCGCGAACCGGCAGATCATCGAGCGGAGCGCCCGCTCCCGTGAGTGTCACGGCATGGGAACGACGATCGTCGGCGCGCTGTTCAATGAGAAGGCCGGGAAGATGTACATCGGCCATGTCGGCGACAGCCGCGCGTACCGCCTACGTGACGGGCAGATCCAGCAGATGACCCGGGATCACTCGCTGGTGAACGACTATCTGCAGGCGATGCCGGAGCTCACGGAAGAGCAGCGGAGCGAGCTGCCGAAGAACGTCATCACGCGCGCGCTCGGCATGCAGGAGCACGTGCTCGTCGACCTGCAAGGGGACGACGCTCGCCTCGGCGATGTCTACGTCCTCTGCTCGGACGGCCTGAGCGGGATGATCGAGGACTCGGAGATCCTGGAGGTCGTCCAGAGCACGCCGGACCTCGAAGCGGCGTGCCGACGTCTCGTCGCGCTCGCCAACGAGCACGGCGGGGAGGACAACATCACGGCGCTCGTCGTGCGCATCGAGCCGGACGCCGAGGACATCGCGGTTCCCGAGGCGCTCTCCTCCAGGAACCCCCTCTGGATGCGGGACGCGAATGGGCCCCGCTCCGACGCCGCTCCGGAACCTCCGGCGAACGTCGTCAAGCCGGGCTGACGCCGCCCTTCGGCGGCGTCACTGGCTGCAGTTCTCGAACACGAACTCGCCGTCCGCGTCGCACGACACGGCCGGCGGGGCGCTCGCATCGTCGCAGTCGAATCGCGCCCAGACGGCCCCGGGAATGACCTGCGGGCCCTCTGCGCCCTGAATCGCCGTGAGCGTACACGACGAAGACGAGAGCGAAGTCGCGGCCTCCGGGATGTAGAAGGTGATCCTGGCGGTCCCCGTTCCGTTCGCGTTGATCACACCGTCTTCCACATCGAAGGAGAGGCCGGGGGCCTCGACGTGGCCAGACACGGCGAAGTCCGGACCGCCGCTCACGCGGCAGCTCGTCTTCACGCCCTGCTCGCCGTCGAAAATGGTGGCCCCCTTGTTGGGCGCTGTCGGGCCGGGGTTTCCAACCGATTTGGTGAGCGCTCCGGAGGGACATGCCAACGATCCGAACACGTGGAGCCGGAGACCGGCCTTCGACGCGGGGGGGACTGGATCACTGCAGCCGACCCCTCCGAGCACCGTGCCCAGAGCAAGCATCCAAACCAAACGTCCTGACATCGGGGAACCTCCGCTCGACGAAGAGCACCGCCTTGTACCGCAACTTGACTCTCGGCATAAGAGCTTCTGCTCGCGGATCCCGCCGCGCCCGGGAGAACGCGGCACGGCGCCGCAGCGCAGTACCGCCCGAAAAGTGCCGAGAAACTGGCCGACCCCGGCACGAGCGCGCGCGTGGTAGAGGGCTCGAATGGTGCAGACGGTGGCGCTTCGTCACGTGGCGTTCGAAGACCTGGGCCTCTTCGAGCGGCTTCTCCGGGCGCGCGGGCACGCAGTCCGCTATCTCGACGTCCCGGAGAGTCCGTGCGACCCGGCCGAGGCTGCCGATCTCCTCGTCATCCTGGGAGGCCCGATCGGCGCGTACGAAGAGGACGCATACCCGTTCTTGTCGAGCGAGCTTCGGCTCATCGAACGCCGTCTGAGCGCCGGGCTCCCCACGCTCGGCATCTGCCTCGGCGCGCAGCTCATTGCTCGTGCGCTCGGGGCGCGTGTGTATCCCGGACCCGAGCCGGAGATCGGGTGGAAGCCGCTCTCGTTGTCTCCGGCTGGGATGGCGTCGCCGCTCGGCGCGCTCGTCACCGAGGGAAACACCACGGCGCCCGTGCTCCACTGGCACGGAGACACCTTCGACTTGCCCTCGGGGGCGACGCTGCTCGCCTCGACGAGCGTGTGCGCGCACCAGGCCTTCGCGCTCGGAGCGCGTGTCCTCGGCCTGCAGTTTCACGCGGAGGTCGAGCCGACGCGCGTCGAATCCTGGCTGGTCGGGCACACCGCCGAGCTGCGCGCAGTTCGCGGCCTGTCAGCGGTCCGTGAGCTCCGCAGCGAAACCCAGCGCTTCGCGCCCGCCCTGGGTCATCGTGCCGAGCGCTGCTTCTCGCGCTGGCTCGACCAAGCTGGGCTGTAGTCTGGATTTCCGCGTCCCTCGGGGAGGGAGACGGTCAAGGATTCACTTGGTGAAAGGGGGCAGAGCCCCCCTTCGAGCGGGGTGACTGAGGGGAATTGAACCCCCGACACCTGGAGCCACAATCCAGTGCTCTACCACTGAGCTACAGCCACCATTCGGTTGTTTATCCCCGCGCCGGCCTTGACCGCCGCGGAGGCACGGCGGTTTAGCTCAGGTTGGGGGGGCGCTGCAACTCGGAATCACCCCAGGCGAAAGAAGGGCGCCTGGGCGGCTCGGGCCCGCTCGATGGCGGCCGCATACGGCCCGGAGACGGTTCCGGGCTCTGGTTCGGGGGATGAGGCGCCCGCCAGGGCCAAAAGGCTGGCGCGTAGGCCTCCTTCCAAGCCGGCGGTGTCGTAGCCGCCCTCGAGCACGAGCCCGGCCGGGCAGGTCTCGGGCAGGGCGGTGCGGAGCTCGCGGGCGAGGGCGGCGAAGCCCCCGTCCGTGACCGCCATGCCGCCGATCGGATCGCGGACGTGAGGGTCGAAGCCGGCGCTCACGAGCGCGAGGTCGGGACGGAAAGCGTCGATGATCGGCGCGACCACGCGTTTGAACGCCTCGAGGTAGACGGCGTCGCTCGCGCCGGGCGGGAGCGGAATGTTGACGGTGTATCCCGTGCCCGAGCCGGCACCCACGTCGCTCACTGCGCCGCTACCGGGGTAGTAGGGGGCCTGGTGCAGCGACACGTAGAGCACCGTCGGGTCCTCGTAGAACATCTCCTCCGTGCCGTTGCCGTGGTGCACGTCCCAATCGACGATCAGGACCCGCTCGACCCCGCGGGCGCGCGCGTGTGCCGCCGCGATCGCGACGTTGTTGAGAAGGCAGAAGCCCATCGCCATGGATGGACGCGCGTGGTGTCCGGGAGGACGAACGAGCGCGAGCCCGAGCGCGGCGCGCCGGGCGAGCAACGCATCGACGAGCTCGATCGAGCCACCTGCCGCGCGCCGCGCGGCCGCTATCGATTGCGGCGAAACGTACGTATCGGGATCGAGATCGCCCCACTGCCCGCTGAGGCGGCCGAGGGTGTCCAGGTAGGATCGTGTGTGGACCCTGCCCAGCTCCTCGTCGCTCGCGTCGCGTGCCGCGAGCTGCGTGAATCGCAGCGTGTCCCGCACGGAGTCCACCGCACGGCGCGCCGCGACCAACCGCTCTGGGCGCTCCGGATGCACCGTTCGAGGGCGATGCTCCAGGAAGAGCGCGTCGTCCACGAGTACCGCGTCCATTCTCCGAGGTTATCGCACTCGCCCCTCGCTGGGCACCGCCTTCGTTCGGTCCCTTGTGGGTGAAGCTCCGCTCGTCGCCTACCGAGTCGTGCGAACGAGCCGCCGTCTTCGGAGCCGGGTATTCCCACGGCCGCGTCGAATGGGGCACGAGCTCGACCCTGTAGAGCTTGGCCGAGCGACATAGTAGCTTGCTTCGGCATCAGTGTTCGCTCGCCGAGCACGGAGCGCCGCGCAAGGCCGCGAAGGGGTCGAGAATGCGTTGGAAGATCATCGTAGTGAACGCGGGAATCCTCGTCATCGTGGGGCTCCTCACGTACACGTTGCTCTACACGTCTCTGCGCGATGTCCTCGCGAATCCGACGGAGCGCAAGCGCGGCTTGGAACGTGGGCTTCGCGCGGCGGCCGCCGAGCTCGCGCTCGACGCCGTGCGCACCGAGCGCTGGCTCGAGCGCCAGGTTCGCACCGAATCGGTTCGCAACGTCTTCGATCTCGGGCTCAGGAACACGCGCGCCGACGCCGCGACCGCGGAGGCGAATCGCCTGCGGGATGCGGCCGTGGCGGAGCCCGCGCTCGCGCGACTCGGGCCGACGCTCGTGCTGTTCGTGGACGAGCAGGGAATCTCGATCGGGCGCAACGGTTCCGGGTTGATGCGCGGTGAGAACATCGGCAGCGCCTATCCGTCGCTCGCTCGCGCGCTCGCCGAGGGCCGAGGCGGCAGCGCCGTCTGGATCAATCGCGAGAGACAGGAGCAGATGCTCGTGAGCTACGCGCCCGTGCTGCGAGACACGGGGCGCGTCGCTGGCGCCGTGATTATCGGGACCGCGCTGAGCGACGAGCGCATGACGCGGACGTCGGAGCTCATGAGCGGGCAGATGCTGTTGTTCGGGGTCGTCGGCGAGAACGTGCTGGACCTCGTTGCGAGCAGCAACAACGCGACCTCCCCGTTGATCTCCGCCGCGAGTCGAGAAGCGCTCGCGCGCGCGGCACGCACCGCGTCGGGTTCCGGGGCGACGGCGCACGCGGAGACGTCGGTTTCTCCCGACTATCTGATCGCTGCCGCGCCGCTCACTGGATACACGGGGGCGAGCGCCGTCCTGGTCGGCGCGGTGCCCGTCGGCATCGTCGGGAGCGTGACGGATCTCCTGCGGCCGATCCTGGGCGCGATCGCGCTCGGGCTCGTGCTCGTCGTCGCTGGGGGCGTCCTGCTCGGCAACTACATTTCGGAGCCGATTTCGGAGCTCGAGGACGGGCTGCTCGCGATCATCAACGGGAACTCGGGCCTGCGCTTCCAGATCGAGCACGACGAGCTTGGGGGGCTCGTGTTCCGGGTCAATTCTCTCCTCAACGCGCTCATGGGCGTCCAGGAAGACACGACCGACGATCAGGGGCGTCCTTCCCAAGGGCCGCGCACGCAGGACTTCCACGACGCGCTCAGCGTCGACGAAAGCGCAGTGTCGGTTTCGGGGAAGGCCGATCCCGAAGCCGCCGCGGCGCTCGCGGCCGAAGCCGCGGAGGCGTACTACGACCGCCTCTTTCGCGAATACGTCGCGGCCAAACGTCGCGTCGGGGAGCCGGTGGACCACATCACTCGCGAGTCCTTCCGCGAGCGCATCCGGGAGAGCGAGGAGGAGATGGCTGCGCGCCATGGTCGCCCCGTGCGCTTCCAGGTGGAGCTCCGGAACGAGTCGGTCGTGTTGAACGCCGTGCCGCTCCCGTAGCCGACCGAACGCGTCGGAAGCCAGGGAGCGTCCTGCGGGCCCGGTGACCTCGAGGGGGGCGTCGACACCCGGTCTTGCCAAGGAGGGTGCGGTCCGCACCCACGAGCCTGCCCGCCGCCGCCCCGCTCGGTTCGACGAGGCTCTGGCGAGCCCCCGAGCCCAGCGCAGGGACATGAGGCCGTTCCGGGGATCGGAGGTCGCCTCCCGGGCGCGCTTTCGATCCCGAGTGTTCGGGCGCGGCACGCCGCGCTATACAGCCTTTTCTGTCATGGGATTGTTCGATCTGTTCTCCAAGAAGAAGGGTGAGCCCGCCAAGGCGTCCGGGCGCGAGCTCCAGCGGCTCGAGCGGCTGGTTGGCAGCAAGCTCTCGCAGAACATCGATCGCCAGGAAGCGATCGAGACGCTGAGCCGCATGGGCACGCGCGAGAGCGCGGCCGCGCTGCTCCGGCGCTTCGACTGGCAGCTCGATCCCTCCATCACGGACCAGGAGGAGAAGGAAACGTGCCTGCGGGGCATCGTCGCCGTGGGAGCGGACGCGCTCGAGCCGGTTCGGGCCTACTGCCAGCGGGCGGAGAGCCTGACCTGGCCGATCAAAGTGCTCAAAGGGATCGTCTCCGGTGAAGCCCTGACAGAGGAGCTGCTCGCGCTGCTCGACCGGTACGACACGGAGTACGTGCGCAATCCCGAGCCCAAGGTGCAGCTCATCACCGAGCTCGCCGAGCACAAGACCGACGACGTGCGAACCGCCGTCGAACCCTTCCTCCAGGACGCGAGCGAGCCAGTGCGCTTCGCCTCGGTGGCGACCCTGTTCGCGATCGGCAGCGAGGGCAGCGTCCCCGCGCTCGTGGCGGCGCTCGACGAAGAGGAGTCGCGCCGGGTCAAGAACCGCATCGCCCAGGGCTTGCAGCAGCAGGGCTGGGTGATTCCCGAAGAGCTTCGGGAAACGTGCTCCGACGCGCTGACCGAGGACTACCGTCTGGTGGACGGCCGGGTCGTCTCGGTCCGCTGAAGGCCGGCAGGCTCAGCTCCGCCTCGATGCTCGAGCTTGCCCGCCCGCAAGCCTTCGTCTCGGCGAGGACGAGGAGCGTGAGCCCCCGATCGCATTCAAACGAAGCCGGGCCTGACTTCGGCGAACGGGGTGCCGGCTCGCGAAACCGGGACGGGCTCAGCCTCACAAAGCACGACCATGCCCGATGCTCGTCGGCCGCAAGTTGGCCGAACCGAGCGCCGGGGCATGGTCGTCCAGCAACGGCGATTGCTCGCTACTCGCTGACGCGATACTGAGTCGGCAGATAGAAGTTCAGACTCACGGTCAGCATTTGATTGAAGTGGAAGCGCCGATCTTCGCTGCTGATCGCGTTATCGGGGAACTCCTGATCGGGGCCGCCCCCCGCGACGTCGAAGCCGCCCGTGTTCCACGAGAAGGGCAGGCCGCGCCACTCGAAGCCGAGCGCGCTCCACTTGCTCACGTAGAACGTGAGCCCGAGGCCGAAGGTCGGAGCCACGGCGACGCGTGACGCCTTCTCGAAGCTCGCCGGGTTCGTGCACTCGCCGGCCGCGCAGTCTTGACGCTCGGAGACACCGACGAACGCCGGGCCGCCGAAGAAGTACAGATCCGTATCGGCGTAGATGCTCTGGAACAGCGCGATCTTGCCGCGGAACGGCACGAGCGTGATCTGCGGTGCGACGACCCAATCAATCGAGCCGAGCTGATCCTCGAAGTTTTGACCCAGATTGACGGCCGTCAGGCGATTGCTGAGCGAGTTCGGCTCTTGCGTCTTTCGGAACCGGTTGACGGTCTGGATCTCTTCCGAAAGGTGCGTCGGCAGCTGGATGGCGCCGCCGTACGCGGCCCAGGCACCGAAGCCCAACCAGTCGGTGAAGTTGTAGGTCAGTCGCGCTCCGAGCAGAATCGTGCGCTGGTACTCGTCGAGCAGCGTGAAGGTGGCTGCGGGAGCGAACTCGAAGCGCGCCTCGCGATAGAGACGCAACTTCCGGACGGCGGGAGCGCCGGCGAGCGGGCCCGTGAGGAGGATCTCCTGAGCGTTGGCAGGCTCCGGGAGCGCGAGGAGGGCGCAGCCAGCCGCGAGAACGGACAGAACCCGCTTGGTAGTCTTGCCTTTGGTCGTGTTCATGCCTCGCCCTTCGCTCATCACTTCGGGAGCCTGTACTCGAACGAGAACGGCAGGAAGATGGACACCCCGACCTGTGCCTGGACGTTGTGCGTGAAGCTCGTCCGATCGGTCCACGTTTTCGGATCCGCTTCGGAGCCGGCAACGATACTGAGGTTCTCCAGCTTGTCGTTGAACATGTAATCGCGGATTTCTCCAATCACCGCGAACCAACGATTGAAGAAGATCCGGAGGCCGATGCCGGCGTTGAACGCGAGCTTGGGCTCGAAATCGGGATTTCGATTGTTCGGATCGATTACCGGAATGGGACGTGTGGAAATCGCCCCGACGCCGCCGACCACGTAGGCGTCATACTGGAAGATGAAGTCGCTGAATCCGGAGAACTTGCCGAACGCGGGAACGTACGTGAAGTTCAGCGCAGCGCTCCAATCGTATTCCGTGAGCGGCACGGCGACGCGCGCTGCGCGCCGTACGAGAAAGTTGAACTCACGGTCGACGTTGAATGGGCGATAGTATCCACCATTCACACCGACGGCGAGAACGTTGGAGATGTAGAAGTTCAGCGCCAATCCCGGAGCGGGGTGGTTCACGAACTGATCGTTCAGTGTGAATGCCCAGTAGGGATTGAGCTCGAAGCGCCCAGACTTGATGACGAAGATCTGCTGGACCGCGTAGAGTTCTTCGCGGAGAGGCCGAGCCGCTTCCTTCTCCATATTGAGATTCGGGCAAGCAGCCGGATCGATCTTGCAGATCTCCTCGAGACCACCGCCCTCCTCGACGACTTCGCCCTCCGCGCTCTCATCCGCTGCGGCCTCTTCGTCGACAGCACCTTCGCCTTCGGCCGCCACTTCGCCGTCCGCGGCCTGTTCTCCCGCTGCGGCTTCCCCTGCATCCTCCTGCGCCCAGCCGTTTGCGGGAAGGATGCCGAGGGCTACTGCCACGAGGAGCCCGACGCGACTTTTTTTCATCGATGCCTCTTCCGGTTTCCCCTTCACACGACCGCTGCTCAGAGAGTCTGCAACTATTTGGAACTATTCAACTATTCCGCCGTCCAGAAACGCCGGCGCACTATATCACGCCAAAATTCACACAATCAACAAGCAAGTGGTGACGCAGCCCTGAATTCAATCGGCCTCTCGGCCAAGTAGTGCTTCTACGAATTGCTCGGCGTTGAACTCGTGCAGATCACCAGGACGTTCACCCAGTCCGATGAAGCGGACAGGGAGGCCGAGCTCGTGCGCAATACCGAGCACGATGCCGCCTTTTGCCGTGCCGTCGAGCTTGGTCAAGACGATGCCAGTGAGCGGCAACGCGTCGCGAAACTCACGTGCCTGTGCGAGTGCGTTCTGACCATTGGTCGCATCGATAACGAGTAGCGTCTCATGGGGGGCGCCGGGAAGAGCCTTTTCGGCGGTCTTCGCGATTTTTTTCATTTCGGCCATGAGATTGCTCTTCGTGTGCAAACGTCCGGCGGTGTCGGCGAGCACGAAGTCGGCACGCGTTTCTTGAGCCTTCTTGATCGCGTCAAAAACGACGCTGCCCGGGTCAGCGCCGTCTTTGCCGCGCACGACGTCACAACCGACCCGATCTCCCCACACGACGAGCTGCTGCACTGCAGCGGCGCGGAAGGTGTCTCCCGCGGCGAGCACGGCGCGAAGATTCTGCGCTCGGAGACGAGTCGCCAGCTTGCCGATGGTCGTCGTCTTGCCGGCGCCGTTCACGCCGACGAGCAAGACGACAGTGGGGCGATCGACGACTTCCAGTGCACCGCGCCGTCCGCCGACCTCGAGCACCCGTCGCGCCTCGGCGGCGACCGCTTGCCAAACCTTGTCAGGGTCGGCGAGATCGCCGCGATTGAGGGCCTCGCGGACGCGGGCGAGCATCGCTTGCGTCGTCGGCACGCCCACGTCGCTCGCGAGCAGCACTTCTTCGATCTCGTTCGCAATCTCGGGGCTGATCTCGCGTCGCCCGACGAAGACCGAGCGCAGTCGACCGAAGAACCCTTCCTCGCTCCGCGCGCGCGCGAGGCCGCGACGCAAGCTCTCGAGCTCGCTCGGCGGTGGCGGCGCCACGGACGGCCGGAGCGACTCCGCGCGCTTCGGCTCGGGTGTGACTCGCGGTGCCGGTTCGACACGCGACGGGCGCTCTGCGACGACCTGATCCCCCGCCGCTGGGGGAACGCTCGGCGGCGGCTCCTTCTCGACCTTCTCGGCCTTCTCGGCAGGGCGAGTCGGAGGGACGCGCGGCTCGAGCTTGCGTTCGGGCTTTCGCTCCGGCACTTCGGGCGCGGCGCCACCCTTCTTGCGAAAGAAGAGAGCGTACGCGCCGACGAGAAGGACGAGCGCGATAAGGATGTAAACGACGAGATCGAGATCCATCGATTCTCAAGCGGCCGACGCTGCGGCACTATAGGAACGCGCGCTTGCGCCCGTCAACCGTTGCAAGCCGGCGCGCCAAGGACGGAAGCCGCTCGGATCGCGGTCATGGAAGGCACTCGGAGCCGGCCGCGCTCGTGTTTCGACTCGGCGAGGTTTCGCTGCCTCATCCCAAACGCCCAGCGCAGGATTCCTCTCGCGGCGCGCTCGCTGAGTGAGCCCGGAGAGAGGTGTCGAGCACCCGTCGAGCGGTTCGCGGCACGCTCCCAAGCGGACGACGTCGGCGTTCATGGCCCCGCAGCCTCCCATGAGCCTCGCTTCCGCGTTCGGGGGCGGAGCCCCTCGCGACGGTGACCCGGGTACGAACAGCGGCGAGAGGAGACCTAATGGAGTCCCGCCACCCACGATCAGAACACCCTGAAAAATGGAGGAAGCAGCGCCGAGCGGCGGGCTCGCGCGGGGAGGCGCCCGGTCGAGCTCGCTTGGTCGCCTAGAGCGACAAACGGCTAGGAACGCGCCGAGACCTGCGGAAAACAGAGCCGAGCAAAGTGCCCGCCGGGGAGGGACTCGCGAATTGCGGCGCGGGCCGCCTCTACGAAAGCGAGGCGAGAACGCCGAGCCGTCAACCGGATCGGCGTTCTAGAGCGACAAACGGTTGGGAACGCGCCGAAATATGCGGAGAAC
>CAYYWA010000138.1:2865-13823 GCA_964475255.1 uncultured Sorangium sp. | reverse complement strand
CCCGTGCCCACCGCGGGCGCACCGCTCGCCGAGGCGCCGCCGACGGGCGACGTGGGAGTGCCGCCCGTGCTTTCCGTGCTGCCGCCGCTCGCCATCGGTCCCGATGCGCCACCGCTCGCCACAGAGCCGCCGGAGCCGCCGCTCGAGCCAGTGCCGACCGCGCCGCCGTTCGCTGCCGAGGGACACTCGCCGGGGGAGGCGGCTCCGCAGTTCGGAGTCGCGTCGGTACCGGAGCAGGCAACGAGAGCCAGCGCCGCGCTCGCCCCGGCGGTGGTGACGAGATGGACGACCGCTCTGAAACCCGGAGTGGGCAACGCCATGCACGGACGCTAACACGAGCTCAGACGCGGATTGAACGACACCGTTGGTCACGCGGAGTGAATGGAACCCTTTCGAATTCAACTTTTCGATCTCACCGCGAACAATTCGGCGCAAATGGTGCAGGCATGGTGATACTCGGCACGGCCTATCCCGCGACGCGGGCGTGAGCTCGAGTCGACGATTCGCGAAAAGGCGCATGCCTCTCGAAGCGCGGGTTGGTAACCGCATGCTCCTCGATCCGTGCAGAAAAGGCAGCGACGGCGCGGACCTCGCCGCGGAGCCACCGCGAGCCGCGAAGCGGGGCCAAAGCGCGTCCAATGGGCCACCATCCGGGGTTCTGGGCTGACGCCGAAGGAGCGAGACCGGATCAAGGATCGGCGCTCTCGGAGAGCGCTCGTTCGAGCTCCGGCGCCTTTGCGCCCGCGTCGCCGCGGGCGCTCTTTCGCGTCCAGAGAAGGTAGACGGGGATCCCCGTGGCGACGACGGCCAGATTGCCGAGAAACTGAAGCGGTTCGAGCACGAGATAGTTTCCGAGCAGAAACGCCGTCGCCACGAGGAAGACGACGGGAACGAGCGGATAGCCCCAGGTTCGATAGGGACGCGGCGCCCCGGGCTCGCGCCTTCGGAGCAGCACGACGGCGATCACGCCGAGCGCATAGAACGGCCAGATGCCGATGACGAAGAGATCGGCGAGCTCGGCGAACGTGCGAACGGACACGAAGACGGAGCCGAGGACGACGGCGAGCGCGATGCTCGCAGCGGGCGTTCCATGGCGCGGGTGCACGGTCGAGAAGCGGCGAAAGAAGACCCCATCCTCCGCCATCGCAAAGAAGATCCGAGGCGAGGTCATCATCGAGCCGTTGAGCGTTCCGAACGTGCTGAGCGCGACGGCGCCCGACACGAAGAGGACCCCGGCCGGGCCCAGGACGACCTCCGCGACGTCGGCCGCGATGAGCTCGGAGCCCGGCATTTTCGCGAGCGGAACGACCGATAGGTACGCCGCGTTGGCGAGCAGATAGAGCGTCAGCACCGCGAGCGTGCCGAGCACGAAGGCGCGCGGCAGCGTGCGCTGCGGTTCCTTGACCTCCCCCGAGACGTACCCCACGTCGGACCAGCCGTCGTAGGCCCAGAGCACCGAGACCATCGCGAGCCCGAACGCCGCGAAGCCGCCAGACACGGCCGGGGCGGGCGCCGAAGGGACGCCGGAGTGCCGCCCGCTCGCGAGGAAAACGAGGCCGAGCAGGACCAGAACGAAGAGAGCGCCCATCTTCAGCACCGTGCTCGCGTTCTGGACCAGCGCGCCGAGGCGGACGCCGCGAGCGTTCACCGCCCCGACGACGACGAGGAGCCCCACGGCCGTGATCTGCTCGAGCGACATCGGGCCGCCGAGGAAGCGCGCGCTGCCATCGATCCCCGCGGTGCGCCACGAGTAGGCCGACGAGGTGACCGCGATCGCCCCGAACGCACAGGGGCGCAGAATCAAGAGCTGCGCCCAGCCGAAGAGGAACGCCACGAGCGGGCCGTAGGCGCGCCGCAGGTACACGTAGCTGCCGCCGCTGCGCGGCATCATGGCCGAGAGCTCGGCGTACGAAAGCGCTCCGCACAGCGCGACGACGCCGCCCAACACCCAAGCGAGGACGAAGGAAAAGACGCTGCCCGTCCCACCAGCGACCACGGCGGGGGTCCGAAAAATGCCGCTGCCGATGGTCGAGCCGATCACGACGGCCATCGCGGAGAGCAGGCCGAGCCGACGCGGGAGCCGCTCGCCCCAGGGGTCCGCGTGCGGCTCCGTCTTCGAAGTCATGCGGCGCAGTCTATCGCGCTTCTTCGAGCGCGGTGCGGTCGGTCCGCGCCGCGAACGCCGCGCGCCCGCCGCGACCGTTACGTGTGGCTCCGCTCGACGGAGGGCCCGAGCCGGACCGCGAGGTTGAACGCGGTGTTGATGAGGCCGATGTGGGAGAACGCCTGCGGGAAGTTGCCGACCAGCCGTCGTCGCTCGGGGTCGTATCCCTCCGAGAGCAGGCCGACGTCGTTGCGGATCGCGAGGATCTTCTCGAACAGGCGCTCGGCTTCGGCGCGGCGGCCCTGCAGCACGAAGTTGTCGGCGAGCCAGAACGTGCAGAGCAAAAACCGGCCTTCACCCGGAGGCAGGCCGTCGATGTCGGTGCTCGTCAGGTAGCGCGCGACGAAGCCGTCCTCGCAGAGCTCACGCTCGATGGCCGCGATCGTACCGCGGATCCGCGGGTCGTCGATGGGCAGGAAGCCGACGAGCGACAGCGCGAGCAGGCTCGCGTCGAGCCGATCGGAGCCGTAGTATTGAACGAACGATCCGCGCTCGGCGTTGTAGCCCTTCGCACAGACGTCCGCGTGGATGGTGTCGCGCAGCGCGCGCCACCGCTCGAGCGGACCATCGAGCCTGAAGTGCTCGATGCCTTTGACGGCGCGATCGAGGGCGAGCCACGCCATGACCTTGGAGTGGGTGAAGTGCCGGCGTGGGCCGCGCACCTCCCAGATCCCTTCGTCGGGCAGCTCCCAGATGCTCGCCAGATATTCGACGAGCGCATGCTCGAGGTTCCAGGCTTCGGCCGCGGGGGGGAGCCCGGATCGCCAAGCCAGGTGCATGGTGTCGAGGATCTCGCCGTAGACGTCGAGCTGACGCTGTCGATAGGCGAGGTTGCCGATCCGGACCGGCGCCGAGCCTTCGTAGCCGCCGAGCCACTCGAGCTCGTACTCGGGGAGCCGCGACTCCCCGCTGATCCCGTACATGATGTGGAGCTGCGAGGGCTTGCCGGCGGCGGCCCGCAGCAGCCACTCGCGAAAGGAGCGCGCTTCCTCGAGGTAGCCGGCGCCGATGAGCGCGTACAGCGTGAACGTCGCGTCGCGAATCCAGCAGTACCGGTAGTCCCAGTTGCGGGTGCCGCCTATCTGCTCGGGGAGCGACGTGGTCGGCGCCGCCACGATGCCTCCCGTGGGCTCGTACGTGAGCGCCTTGAGCGTGATGAGCGAGCGCATCACCGCTTCTCGGTGCGGCCCCCGGTACGTGGAACGCCGCGACCACGAGAGCCACCACTCCTCGGTCTCCTCGAGCGCAAGCATCGCGTCGATGGGCGGGGGAGCGGGTTCGTGCGAGGGAAACCGCACGAGATCGATGGGAATGCGCTGGCCGGCCCGCACCTCGAAGCGAGACACCGTGGTGAAGTCGCGGCCGGTGAGCGGTACCTCCGTCCGGAGGCGCACCATGTCGGGCCCCGCGGTCGCGAGGATGCCATCCTCCGTGGCCCGCACCCAGGGCACGATCCGGCCGTAGTCGAAGCGCAGCCGAATCTCGAGATCCATCGTCACGGAGCCGCTCCGACCCTCGACGATGCGGAGCAGGTCGATCCGGCCGCCTCGGGGCGGCATGAAGTCGATGACCGCGACGACGCCGCCGTCCGTGACGTATTCCGTCTCGAGCACGAGCGTGTCGCCCCGGTAGCGGCGCGTGACGCGGCGGATTTCGCCGGCCGGCGCGATCTTGAAGAAGCCGTTCTCCTCGTTCCCGAGCAGGGACGCGAAGCACGCCGGAGAGTCGAAGCGCGGGAGGCACAGCCAATCGATCGACCCATCGCGCGCCACCAGGGCGGCGGTCTGGCAATCGCCTATCAGAGCGTAGTCCTCGATGGGCTTCGACATGGCGTCTCCGTTGGCTTTTCCTTTCCGCGAACGCGGCTCAACCATCGAGCCAGAGCTTCGCCACACCGAGATAGATGATGAGCCCCGTCGCGTCTACCACCGTGCTCACGAGCGGCGCCCCGGCGATCGCGGGATCGATGCCCATGCGACGGAGCAGGATCGGCAGCAGCGCCCCGACCAGGTTCGCCCAGAGCACGAGCGCCACCATCGTGGCCCCCACGATGGGCGCGACTCCCCGCGCCGAGGGCCAAGCGAGACCGATGACCGCTATGGTGACGGCCAGCGCCGCCCCGAGGACGGCTCCCACCACGAGCTCCTTCGCGAACACCCGCGCCCAGTCGGAAGGCGAGACGTCCTCCGTCCCGAGCGCGCGGATGATCAGCGTCGCCGACTGCGTCCCGGTGTTGCCGCCGGTCCCGGTGACGACGGGGATGAAGAACGCGAGCGCGACGACCGCGGTGAGCGTGTCCCGAAAAAACGAGACGACCGTCGCCGAAACCAGCGCGAGCAGCATCAGCCCGAGCAGCCAGGACACGCGCCGCTTGAACAAGAGACGAATCGACGTCCGGCTATAGGGGGTATCGACGGGGTCGGGCTCGATGCCGGACGCGAGGGCCGCCGCCTCGTCACGGATCCGCATCACGAGATCGAGCGCGTCGTCGTGCGTGACGATCCCGAGGAGGCGCCCGCGCTCGTCCACGATCGGCACCGCCGTGAGGTCGTACTTCGCGATGACGCGCGCCACCTCTTCCTGCTCGGCGAGGGCGGGGATGGAAATGCCTCCCGGGCTCATGAGATCGCGGACGCGCTCGTCCGGATCGGCGGTGACGAGCTTCAGGAGCGAGACGGTGCCGAGCAAACGGCGCTCGCGATCCACGACGTATACGGTGTAGATCGTCTCGCGGCTCGGGGCGGAGCGGCGCAGCTCGTCGACGGCCGCCGCGGCGCCGAGATCCGCGTCGAGCGCCGCGTATTCCGTAGACATCAGGGCTCCGGCGGACTCCTCGGGGAAGCGCATCAAGCCGAGCACGTCCCGCTGCTCGCGCGGGGAAAGCAGCGTGATGAGCTCCGTCCGCAGCGCCTCGGGGAGGTGCCGCAGGAACGCCGCGCGGTCGTCCGAGCACATGTGCTCGAGGAGCTCGGCGAGGCGCTCCTTCGGGATCATCGCCGCGAGGCGTTCTCGCGCATCCTGGTCGAGGTACTCGAAGACGGCGACGCGCTGGCGGGGGTCGAGCCGAGTCCACCGCTCTCGAATCTCCTCGTCTTCGAGCTCGCTCAAGAGCTCGGCGAGATCCGCGGGGTTCTCGCGCGGCGCTGCCGGCTTCGTGGGTTCGTCCGGATCCGGCACGGCGTTGCCCCGGGCGTTGGTCGTTCAGCGTGTGGCGGCGGGCTCGCGGCGGGCATCGGCCCGCGCGGCCGTGTCGAGCGCAGCGGCGATCGGGCCGGTGCTCGCGGCCACGATGCGGTCGAGCGCGAGGCTGAGCGCGCGCGCGAGGCCCTCCGGGCTCCGTTGCTCCATCTTCTCGCGCTCCGAAAACGTCTGGCTCCACACGACCTCGCCGCTCTCGCGCGACTCGAGCGAGAGCTCGAGCACTACCTGGCCGTACCAGCTCTCCTCCGTGACATCGACCTCCTCGAGCGCGAGCACTCGTCCGCCGAGCACGAGCGGCGCGTTCGGAGAGGGCTCGAGCACGACGCGCCGAAACCTGCCGGTGCGCGAGAACGCTTCACGCAGGTAGTCCGCGACGGTGAGGGCCGGCGAGGCGCTCCACCGATGATAGTGATAGTAGTCCATGCGATACGGGCTCACCCGGTAGACCATTTGCTCGCTCTCGTAGGCGGCGTTCGCCTCGAACGGTTCGATCGCGAGCACCAGGCGCGGGTCGCTCGCCGGCCGTCGCATGGGCTGGAGCACGGCGAGCTCGTAGTAGTGGATCTCGGGGACAGGGCCGCCGCACGCCGCGAGCGAGAGGGCGCACGCGAGCACGCGACCCCAAGCGCTCATGGAAGCTCCCGCTCACGCGGAGGCCGCGAGAAGAGGAGGCGCGAGGGATTCAGGCGAAGCTCTCTCCCGAGCTCCTTGAAGCTCTGGCTCGCCTCTCTCAGGTTGTACACGGTCGTTCGGAGCTCCTCGTCCGAGCCCTGGATCAGGGCGCGCACGTCGCTGGAGGCCTGTCCGAGGTTCTCGACCGTCTCGTTCACGTTTTCGAGCACCTCGGCGGCGCGCACCAGAGCCTCGTCGGTGCGCGCCACGGTCTCGCGGAGCGGCGCACGGGTTTCGCGCAGCGTGAGCGCGAGCTCCTCGCTCGCTCGCCCGAGGTGGAGGAGCGCGCCGTCGGCGCGCCGAAGGATGCTGTTCAGGCGTTCGAGCTCGAGATCTTCCGCCGTCGCGGCGAGGCGCGACATCAGGCTGTTGGCGCTCGCCAACAAGTGAGTGACCTGCTCGACGATGTCGCCAGCCCGGGCCGTCAAGGCATCGATCGGGGTCTCGCCGTATTCGAGATACCCTCCAGGTGGAAGCGGCGGTGCCGAGGGGGAGCCTTCGTCGATGTCCACGAGCTTGAGCCCCGTGAGCCCCTGAAATCGCAAGAACGCCTTCGCGTCCCGCGGAATGCGCGTGCCTTTCGGAACGTCGAGCGCGACGCGGACGCCCGCGAAACCGCTCGGATAGAGCTCGAGCTCGCCGACGCGGCCGACCCGAACGCCCCGGATCTTCACGGTAGCGCCCACTTCCAGGCCTTCGACGCTGCCCGGGACGAGCACGTAGTAGCGGTCGGTCCGTGTCCAAAAGTCGAACCCGGCGAACGCCCCGAGTAGGAGCGCGAGCGCGATGAGCGAGCCGATCAGGAAGATGCCGAGCTTGAGTGCCTGGCCTCGTGTTGCCATGTTCCCTCTCCGAAGGTCGGCGCGCGCGAGCGTCCGCGCCCGAAGAAGCCGCGGATCTCCGGGTCGGTGGACAGCTCGAGCTCGGGTACGGTGGCGATCGCGCGCACGCGGCCGTCTCCGACCACGACGGCGCGATCGGCGATGGCGCGCACGCTGTCCACGTCGTGGGTCACGGCGATGATCGCCGTACCGAGCGCCCCGCGCAGGCGGAGCAGCAGGCGATCCACCTGCCCGGCGGCGACCGGATCGAGAGCCGACGTGGGCTCGTCGCAGAACAAGACCCAGGGGTCGAGGATCGTGGCGCGCGCGAGCGCGGCGCGCTTGCTCTGCCCCCCCGAGATCTGATCCGGGAAGCTCCGCTCGATGCCGAGCACGTCGACGAGCGCGAGCCGAGCGCGCACGAGCCGCTCGATCACGGGCCGCGGGAGGTTCGTCAGCTCTTGCAGCGGCAGCGCGACGTTGTCGAACACCGACATCGAGCCGAACAACGCGTCGCTCTGGTAGAGCATGCCGACACGCCGGCTCAAATCGCGCCGCCGCTCCCGACTGAGCGCATACGGATCGTGCCCCAGCAGGCGGACCGAGCCTTCGAGCGGCGGGAGGAGCCCGGCAAGCGTGCGCAGCAAGGTGGACTTGCCGGAGCCCGAGCCCCCTAAAATCGTCACGATCTCGCCGCGGCGAACCGAGAGATCCACGTCCCTGAGCACCGGCTTTCGGCCGTACCCGGCGGAAAGCCCCGAGCAAGAACAGACTTGGTCAGACGTCACCATGGCCCGCCGTGGTCCACGTGGTGGTGACGAGGCTATCGACCAGTACGATCAACAAGATCGCCGCCACCACGGAGACGGTAGTGTTGCGGCCGACGGCGCGCGCGCCTCCGCGCGTCCGTTGGCCCATGAAACAGGCAGTGAACCCAATCACCCAAGCGAAGAGCACGCTCTTCGAGATCCCCAACGCGAAGTCGCTGGTCGTCAGCGTCTCCTGCATCGCCGCGTAGACCCCGGGCACGGGCAGACCGAAGAAGAACGCCGTGATCAGGCCAGCGCCGATGCCGATCGCCATCGAGAGCACCGTGAGCGCTGGCTGCGCCAGGGTCACGGCGCACAAGCGAGGAAAAACGAGATAGGCATTCGGGTTGATGCCCGTCGTCTGCAGAGCGCTCAACTCCTCACGCACGGCCATCGTGCCAATCTCCGCGGTCATGGCCGCTCCGCTCCGCCCCGCCAAGATGATGGCGGTCATGATCGGGCTGAACTCGCGGACCATGCCGAGCGAGACCACGTCCGCCATGTAGATCTCCACGCCGAACCGCCGCAGCTGGTACGCCGCCTGGAACGCCAGGATGAGCCCCGTGAGAAAGCTCAGCAAAAGCACCACGGGGAAGGCGTTCACGCCGAGGTGCACGGCTTGATCCACGATGGAGGAACAGCGCGCGCGCTCGCGACGAACGAGCACGCGCGCGCTGATGCCCACCGTGTCGAGCACGAGATCGGCAAAGTCGTAAGCGCCGCGCACGAGCCGCCTACTCGACGTGCGGAGTCGCGTTGCGAGGCTCGGTGGTCGAGGCGCGGCAGCCGGCGGGGGCACCCGCACGAGCACGAGCTCGAACGTGGACCGCTGGCGCGGGCCCACGTTCACGAGCTCGACCCGCTTGCCGACATCGCGCAGGCGCTCGCATGCTTCGCTCACCGAGCCGGCCGCAGGGGAATCGAACGCCTCGACCGCGGCGAAATCGACCCAAACCTCGCGGATGTCCGGGCGGTCGGCGAGCTCGAGCAGGGTGTCGTAGGCGGCCCGCGCTTCGTCGAGCGTCAGATCGCCCGCGAGGGTGACGCTCACCCGGTCCGGGCTCGGCTGCGAGACACCGAAGCGCATGCCGCGCGCCCAAGATGCAAGTTCGGTGCGCGCCCTCGGACTCGGGCGCGGTGCGTCAGGGGGCCCAGGGCCCCGGGATGCCGCCAGCATCCGCGACACGCCGCCTCCAGGCTGCCACGCTCGGGCCCTCGCCCCGGGAGCCGCGAATCGCGCAACCCGAAGCACACAACCCCGGGTTCGAGGGCGATCGACGGCGTCGGCACCCGCAGCGAGGGAGCACGGTGCTTGCAGGCGATGCCGTGCCATGGGTCTGCGAAAGACGGCGGCGAGCAGCGTGATCGTGCTCGGGCTCGGGCTCGCCGCCTGCGCGACACGCCAGCCGTTCTTGCCGGCCGAGCACGTGACCGGCATCACGCCACACGGCTACCTCGCGGCCGAGTACGATCTCGAGGACAAGCGGGGCAACCTCGGCGAGGCGAAGATCTGGTCGCACGGCGCGTACCGGACCGAAGTTCGCGGAGACACGGACACTGTCGTGCACGTGGGCTTCGCGCTCGAAAACTCGACGACGGCTCCGCTCCGGCTCGTCCCCGAGGCGCTGTATCTCGACTCCGCCACCCTCGACGACGGGGTGCTCGGGCGCCTGCGCCCGGTGGAAATCCGCGGCAACCCCGTCGTTCCGGCAGGAGGCGACGGGCAGGTGGAGGCGATTTTCGTGATGCCCGAGGGCGTCTCCCCGGACGACGTCCGCGCGTTCCGCGTTGCTTGGACGATCGCGAACGGCGACTCGCGGTACACGCAGCGGACGCCGTTCTTGCAGGCCGTGCGCGAGCGCGTGCCCCGCTACTACTACTCTCCGTACTACGATCCGTTCGTCTACGACCGCTTCGTCCCCCACGGCGCGGTGATCATCCACAGCTCGCCGTTTTACCACCGCTTCCCGGCCACACCCCGCGTGGTGCCGTAGCCGTTCGGTGAGCCCACGCCGCCGTTCGCCCTGCTTTCGCTGCCGACCGCGGCGCTGGCGTTCGCGCTCACCACCGTCTCCATCCTCGTTCCGCTGCTCCTCCAGGAGCACACCGCCTCCGGGACCGTAGCCGGCGCGGTGGTCGCCGGCGAAGGGCTCCTCGCGCTCGCTCTTCCCATCTGGCTCGGACCTTGGTCGGATCGCACCCGGACGCGGCTCGGCCCGAGATTGCCGTTCGTGCTCGCGGGGGCGCCGATCGCCGTCGTCGCGCTCGTGGCGCTGCCCTTCGCGGACTCCGTGCTCGCGTATGCGGCGTTCGCCCTCGTGTTCTATTCCGGGTTCTATCTCTACTACTCTCCCTATCGCGCGCTCTTTCCGGATCTCGTTCCGCCGGAGCGACTCGGGCGCTCCCAGGGTGTGCAGACCGTGTTTCGCGAGATCGGCCTCGGGCTCGCCCTGGTGGGATCGCCGCTTTTGCTCGCGGTGTGGCGTCCCCTCCCCTTTCTGATCTGCGCCGCGACGCTCGCCGCCGTCACCGTGGTGTTCGTGAGACGGATGCGCGCCTACGTGACGACCGAGGCCCCGCAACACGATTTGCCGCGGCTCGAGCCGCCGACGCTCTGGGCGCTCCTGCGCGAGCGCCCAGAGATGATCCGGATCCTCGTCGCCAACGCGCTGTGGGAGTTTTCCATGACGGCGCTCCGCACGTTCGTCGTGCTGTTCATCGTGGTCGGCCTCGGACATTCGCCCGAGACCGCCTCGGGGCTGATGGCGGTGATCGCGGTCATCACCCTGGTCGCTGCGCCGGTGGCCGGGAACCTCGGGGATCGCCTGGGAATGCTGCGTGTGATCCGGGTCTCTCTCTTCGTGTTCGGAGTGGGTCTGCTGCTGCCCCTGATCACGCTGTCGATTCCGGTGTTGCTCGCGGCGACGCTCGTCGTGGGCTTCGCCGGCGGCGTCGCGATGACCTTGCCGTTCGCGCTCGTCGCGAAACTCCTGCCGCGACGGAGCTCGGGCGCGGGCGCCGGGCTCTTCGACTTCAGCAGAGGGCTCGGAGGCTTGCTGGGCCCCGTGCTGACCGGCGTCGCGATCGACGTTTTGCGCCCGCACTTCCGCGAGACATCGGGCTACACGGCAATGTGGCCGGTGATCGCCGGCGTCCTGTTCCTGAGCATCCTGTGTCTTCCGAGTGCCGCGGCTCGAAGGTTTGACAACCTTTGAGCCGACCGGCTTCGCCGGTGTGCTGCTGCGCAGCACCGGCACTATCCCTTTCTCATCGGGGGCACAGCCCCCGCTC
>CAYYWA010000138.1:274-2855 GCA_964475255.1 uncultured Sorangium sp. | reverse complement strand
GGTTTTGGGGCCCCAGCCCCAAAACGATGGTTCCTCGCGCCGAAAAGGTTGCGCAATTTCGGGCATCGGCTTGGCCGGTGCTGCTGGGGATTGGCGCTGCGCCGAGACGATTGGGTCTTTCGGAAGCCGCGGGCGGGTCAGTGTAGGGTCGCGCCGGAGTCGTGGCGGGATGCGGTCTGGAGGCGGCGTACGTGGTGTTCCCGGCGTCGAGCGGCGGCGTAGAGCGCGCCGAGCGGGAGCCCGAAGGCGAAGACGTGAGCGAGCGCCTGCTCGAGCGGCGGGACCGCCAAGAACCAGGGGAACAAGAAGCGGGCGACCATCTGAAAATTCACGAGCCAGAGGACGAGCCCGAACAGAGACCCGAGCGCGGTCTGTCGACCGAACGCGCCTTGCACCCCGGGCGGCGAGCCCTCGTTGAGCCAGGCGAAGGCGAAGCCGTAAATCGACGACAGCAAGAGGTGCGTCAAGCCGCCGAGAATGACGGCAGACACGGACGGCATTTGGAGCAGCGCGGGCATGCCGACCGAGAGGCTCGCCGCGAACCGAAACGGCGCGAGCGGCGACGCCCGTGAAGCGCCGATGACGATCTCGACGATCAGAAACAGAACACCAGCAACCACACCGACCCCGACGCCCGTCGCGCTCACGTCGAGGGGCGAGCGGCTGCGCGGACCTCGGCGGAGGGCGTCACGAGCACTCGGCGGCGGCGGATACTGCTGCATGCGAGCTCCTCGGATGACCGCGGTGGACGGTCGCTCAGCACTCGAGTTGCAAGAGCGGCGCCGTCTCGAGACGCGCCGCGCCGACGCGCGTCGTCACGTGCGCAAGCGTCGCGGCGCTCTGGAGTCGTGCTAGCGTCGCCGCCCCGTGCGCCGCTTTGCGAATTTCGTTCCGCTCCTCGCGCTCTCCGCTCTGGCCTGTGGCACTCCAGACGACGATATCGATATCGTCTACGACCCGTGTGCGGGGCTCGTGGTGGCGAGCGATGACTCGAACGACGCGGAGGCAGCGAGCATCGACGAGGCAGTTCTGCTCTGGAACGCCGTCGCCAAGACCGAGCTCTTGCGCGAGGATCGCGCGGATCTGCCGCGGATCGACGTCCGCTTCGAAGATGGCCCTTCCGCCGTGCGCGGAGCGTACGAGGACGAGCTCGGGAGCATCGTCGTCAATCGTCGCCTCACCGATTCTTGGGCGCGGAGTATCACGGTGGCTCACGAGCTCGGGCACGCTTTTGGCCTCCTGCACGTGACGGGCACGGCCTCGCTCATGAACCCCGGTAACATCGCTATCGGGCCTACCGACGACGACGCCTCGCGACTCCACGCGCTCTGGCCGAGCTGCTCGGAGTAGCGCGCCGCATCGGCCCGCCGCGAAACCCTGCAGGGGAGCGGCTCCGAGCGACGCCGACTCGCCGGGAGCGGACTCGCGCCGGATGACCGCGTCCAATACCGAGTGGCAAGCGAAATCGCGTTCGCGCAACGGATGGCTGCGCCGTCGCGAGCGCGCCCCATGCGCAGGCAGCGGAGTGGCGAACGGCCGCCCCCATCGAGAGGTGGACTCGGGGCACACGCGACAGGCACTCACGACTACTCGCAACGGAGATCGCGAGTACACGACACGAATCACTCCCTGTCTCGAATCCGCACGACGCACCGATCGCGACCACGAACCAGCGGCAATCGCGCGTGATCCAGCGGACCAATGGCACAACACCCCACGTGACGGGTTGCCGCGTACGTATTTGTCCCCTTGTCGGTTCTTTTCGAATGGGTAGAGCTATCAAGTGCCGCCACCATTCGGTCAACGGCAGCCGGAAAAAGGAGAGGACCATGAAAGTTGGTATTTCGATGGCAGCGTTCAGTGCAGCCGCCGTGATCGTCGCGGCGTCCGGCCTGGCGATGGCGCAGGAGCAGGTCGAAGTCGAGGTCGAGCAGCGCGCGCCGATGCGGTCGTCGCTGTTCGCCCCTGATGCCTACCAGCCCAATCGGCCCAACCTCAGCACGCCCTTTGGCATGGGTGCCACCGTGGGCGGCGGCGTGGTCGGGTTCACGGGCGACGTCGCGACGGACTACACGAGCGTCGGCGGAACGTGGAACGCACGCCTCACGCTGGGCACCCGCACCATGCTGGCCGCCGAGGCCGCATACGTCGGGAGCGCGCAGGCCGTGGACGCGATCGGCATCGACGACAGTGCCACGCTGATCGGCAACGGCGGTGAGCTCGCCGCGCGGCTCAACCTGCTGCCCGGCGCGTTCCAGCCGTACATCTACGGCGGAGTTGGCCACATCTGGTACACACTGACGAACGAGGGCGTGAACACGTCCAACGTCGACAGCACGGACCAGACGCTGTACTTCCCCGTGGGTGGCGGCCTCGCGTTCCGCCATTCGGGATTGTTGGTGGACGCGCGTGGCACGTTCCGACCGACCGCGAACGGCGATATGTTCACGAACGGCGGAAACAACATGCATCAGTGGTCCGCCAATCTGAACGCGGGAATCGAGTTCTAAAGGAGCCGACGCGCTGGCGCGACGCCCCCCCCCCCCCGCCGCGCGCCCACCGCGAGCCAACCGAGGGGCCC
>CAYYWA010000138.1:0-264 GCA_964475255.1 uncultured Sorangium sp. | reverse complement strand
CCGCCCCACCGACGCCCCCCGCGGGCACGGCCCGGGGGGCGCCCCCCCGCGCGTTGGGGGGCCCGCGCCGCCCGCGACTCCAGAGCCCGAAGGCACCGGCCGCTCCTCACGACCGTTCTTTCGCTCCGTCCGCGCGCCAGCGAACGTGCACCGCGGCACGACCTTCGGGCGGGCCCCTCCTTCGGTAGGGGCGCCGCCCAACCACCGCGCGCCAACCGAACGAGGGGCGCCGCCACGCCGCGCGTGCCGCGGATAGCGGCGCCA
>CAYYWA010000137.1:0-13849 GCA_964475255.1 uncultured Sorangium sp. | reverse complement strand
TGTTCAAGATCTCTTCGACCGCGTTCACGTTCGGATACTCGACGTATCCTTCGCCGTTGGCGTCCGGGTGTCCCGGCTCGTACACCATCGTGCCGGGGCGCTGGTCCTCCTCGATGCGAGCGACCCGAGCCATGGAGACCCCGTTCACGGCCGCGCCGGCGCGCGTGCGATCGAGGGCGACGGCTTCGAACACGGGGTCGATGCGCCGATAAGGCCCGCCCTCGGCCGTGCGCGGCGTGCGCGCGGTGGCCAGGTTGGAGGCGATCGTGTTCATCCGGGTACGCTCCGCGGCGAGTCCGGAAGCGGCGATTTCGAGGGCGCTGAAGGTTCCGAGCATGGGAGTGTCGCTGCTGAGGGGCTCTGTTCGAATTCAGGAGATCAGAGAGAAGCCGTGGGCGAGACGGTGCACATCACCCGCGGCCGTCACGGGCGGCGAAGGCGAGCTGCCGGAGCTCGGCGGAGACGACGGCGGAAACCACGTCGTATCGGATGTGATTCGCGGCGAGCTTCGCCGCCTCGCGGTCGAGCGAGACGTAGTTTCCGTCCGTCCCGGCGCCGGCGCTGAGGTCTTGGAACACCATGCCGTTCATCGGTTTGTCGAGCCCCGCGCTCGCGAGGTGCCCGGGGTGCGTGCGCTCGAGGCTCACCTGCAACACGGCTCCGAACTCCGTCGAGTCCACGCGCGCGAGATCCGCGGGGCGGTATCCCGGCGTATCCACGTGTGCGATGTTGCTCGCAAGCACGTTGTGTCGGTCCATGTGGTAATCGAGTGCTCGGTGCAGGGGGGCGATGGCGGAGAAGAGATCGCTCACGACGGCACTCGTTCAGCACGGCGTGTGCCAAGCGAGCTCGCATGGGTTCTTCGTGACCCATGGGTCACGGCCGAGTCACTTCGCGAGCGCGAGAACCTCGGAAAATTCGCGGTTCCCTGGGTTCGGCGTTACCCAGTGAGAGGCGCGCGCACGATCTCCGCTCCATCGAAGAGCGCAGCGATTTTGACGCTGAACTCGGCATTTCGGACTGCGCATTGACTCGCTGGATCGCTTCTTGCGTCAACGCGCCGGCGTCAGTGAGAGAAGTTTGACATGAGCGACCCGACGGACTCCCCGCGCGCATCGATGATTCCAGAACGATCCATCTCCTACCCGAAGATCTCCGTTGTCCCTGGCTCGGTCGTGCCCGAGCCGGCGATTCGGAGCTCGCTCCTCCCACCGCGGAGCATGTCGCGCGTGATCGGAGACTCGGTCGGGCTGCGCGAGGTCTATCGCGTGATCGATCGCGTCGCCCACACGGTGTGTACGGTCCTCGTGACCGGCGAGAGCGGGACGGGCAAGGAGCTCGTGGCGCGCGCGGTTCACGAGTCGAGCCCGCGAGCGGAGCGCGCCTTCGTGGCCGTCAACTGCGGCGCGATCCCGGAGGCGCTGCTCGAGAGCGAGCTCTTCGGCCACGCCAAGGGCGCCTTCACGGGCGCGCATGCGGCCAAAGCCGGACGCATCGCGCTCGCCGAGGGCGGAACGCTGTTCCTGGACGAGGTCGGCGAGATCCCGCTCGGGCTGCAGGTCAAGCTTCTGCGCGTGCTGCAGGCGCGCGAGTACTCACCCGTGGGGGATACGCGGACGCTCAAGTCCGACGCACGGATCGTGGCCGCGACGAACATCGATCTCGAGCGCGCCGTCGCCGAAGGGAAGTTCCGCGAGGACTTGTACTATCGGTTGAACGTGATCCACGTCCATGTTCCGCCGCTCCGCGAGCGAACCACGGACATCGCGCTGCTCGCGGCGCACTTCTTCGCCCAGGCGCGCGATCGGGTCGGTCGCGCCGACCTCGTCGGTTTCTCGCAGGCGGCGCTCAAGGTGCTCATCGACTACACGTGGCCCGGCAACGTGCGCGAGCTCGAGAACACGATCGAGCGCGCCGTGCTCCTCGCCAAAGGGCCGCAGATCGAGCCCAAAGATCTTCCGGCGCGCGTGTGCGGCCTCCCGGCGGAGCCGCGCGGGCCGCAACGGCTCCCCGAGACCGGGATCGATCTGCGCGCGGCGGTGGAGGCGTTCGAGAACAACCTGATCCGTCAGGCGCTCGAGCGAACGAGCTGGAACAAGAACCGCGCGGCGGCGCTGCTGGGCCTCAATCGAACGACGCTCGTCGAGATGCTCAAGCGCAAGCGCATCGGCTCCAAGGTCGCGTAGCGTTCGGCTGGCGCGTTCCTTGCTGACGAGCGGGGCGATGGTTGCGCTCCGTTCGTGCCTGCGAGGAAGCGTCAGCGTGGCGACGCTCGCCGGTGCCATGTTTCTGGCGATGCCGGCGCGCGCGGAAGGCTGGCTTCACGACGGTGAGGTCGGTATCGCGACCGGCCTCGAAGGAGCGACGCCAGAAGGCGGCAAGCTCGGGTTTCGTCGCGCGCGGCTGCGCGTCGTCGCGGGGCTCGATCTGCGCGCCGATGTCGGAGAGAGCGAGGGCATGGGGTTTCGGGGTTTCGTGGAGCTCGAGGATCGAGCCACGCTCGGCGGCGAGGTGCGCTACGTGCGCTGGGCGGGTCGGCACGTCGGGGCGTACGCGGGGTTCATCGGCACCGTGACGCCCGAGACGTTGTTCGGAGGGAGCGTCGGCGCGCGCTTCTTGATCCCCATGGGTCGCTTCGCGGTGTTCTTGGAGCCGTCCCTCTCGGCGTTGCCGCTCGGCAGTGACTTACCGAAGGACGGGCCGCTGGTCTGGGCTTTGTTCTCGGTGGGAGGTCGCCTTGGCCTCTGAAGCGAAAGGCGGTGCGCTCGTGCGCGTGTCGTGGATCGCGCTCGTGGCTCTCGGGACGAGCTGCCTCGAGGCGTCGACCTGTGTTCGGCATACGGACTGTCCGAGTGGGGAAGAGTGTCGCGCAGGGAGCTGTCGGCTCCCGCCTCCGCCCGCGAGCTCGGAAGCCGGCGCACCCTCGACGTCGGGCGGCTCGGGCGGACTCGGCGCGAGCATCGGCGGGCAGGGCGCGAGCACGGGTGGACACGACGCGAGCATGGGTGGGCAGGGCGCAAGCACGGGCGGACACGGTGCGAACGGCGGAGAACCGGCGAGCGGCGGTGGGGGAGCGACCGAGGCCGGTGCCGCCGGGGAAGCGGGAAGCGGCGAAGACGCCGCAAGCGCGGGCGCGGCGGGAGCCTGACGCCGGAGAGCGCGCTTCGATTCGAGACGACCCGGCGCGCGCGTCCTTCGTTCGCCTTCGCGCTTTGGTCGCGGGCTGACGTGTCGTCGTCGTCGAAGGCGTGTGTCGTCCAGCGGAGCTCGGGGTGAGCGCTCCGTTGGCGCGCGGTGTTCTGGCCCGAGCCTTGCTTTCTCCTCGCGCCGGAGACCCCGGATGTTCAGAGCACTCCACATCGCAGCGACGGGCATGGGCGCCCAAGAGACCCAACTCGAGGGCATCTCGAACAACATCGCCAACGCGAACACCGTCGGCTACAAGCGCGAGCGCGTCGATTTCCAGGATCTCCTGTACCAGACGATCCAGGCGCCCGGCGCGCCGACGGGCGCGACGACGTCCTCGCCCACGGGGTTCCAGGTCGGCTCCGGCGTGCGCGTCGTCGGCACCGCGCGGATCTACGAGCAGGGCGCGCTCCAGAACACGAACAACCCGCTCGACGTCGCGATCGAGGGCAACGGCTTCTTCGTCGTTCAGCAAGCGGATGGAACCCCCGCCTACACGCGCGCCGGCACGTTCCAGAAGGACGGGCAGGGGCGCATCGTCACCCCCGAGGGTTTTCCGCTGGATCCGCCGATCACCATTCCCGAAGGCGCGACGGACATCTCCATCGCCGCCAACGGCACCGTCTCGGCCATCTTGGGCGGCGAGGCGGCGCCGGTCGAGCTCGGTCGCCTGACGATCGCGACCTTCGTGAACCCGGCGGGACTGCGCGCGCTGGGCCACAACCTGCTCGTCGCGACCGAGGCGAGCGGCGAAGCGCAGATCGGCGAGCCGGGCCTCGACGGGCGCGGGACGCTGCTGCAAGGCTCCCTCGAGCGCGCCAACGTCGAGATCGTCGAAGAGATGATCGGGCTCATCGCGGCGCAGCGCGCCTACGAGATCAACACCAAGGTGATCACGACCGCGGACGAGATGCTGCGGGCCGCGACGCAGCTCCGGTGATCCCGATGCGGCGCGCCTTCCTCGCCCTCGCGTTCACGCTGTTTACGAGCACGGCGGCCGCCGATGGCCCGCGCGTCGTCGAGCGCGCGCGCGTGTTCCTCGGCGACCTGCTCGAGAACGCGCCGACGGCGCTCCGGCAGCTCGACGTCGGCCCAGCGCCGCCTCCCGGTGGCACGCGAACGATCCTCCGCAGGGACGTGGTGCGCGCGCTCGAAGAGCGCGGGATCGCGCCGAATGCCATCGACATGCCGGCGTCGGTTCTCGTGACGAGCGCCGCGCGCAGGCTCACGGGCGAAGAGTTTTCCTCGTGGGTTCGCCCCGACGTGCTCGCGGCGCTCCCCGAGGGCGTCACCCTCGAGCACCTCGTGCCGGGGCGCTCGCTCGTGATCTCGCCGCGCACCGAGGTGGTCGGCGTGCGCATGCCGAAGCTGCCGAAGCGGGAGGGGACCGTCAAGGCGACGGTCGGTGTCGAGTTGTTGACGGAGGGTGCGGCGGCGCCGATGGTCGTGCCCGTCACCGGTGCTTTCCGGGTCGGCCCCGAGGCGGCGCGCTTCGCCGTCGAGCGCGGCGCCGAGCTCGTCGCGTTCGTCGAGCGCGGCCCGGCGCGGATCGGCGCCGTCGCGGTGGCGCTCGATCGCGCCGACGTGGGCGAAGTGCTCTCGGTACAGATCGTGCGTACTCGCAAGGTCGTGAAGGCGCGGCTCGAATCGAAGTCGGCCGCCCGGGTGATCGTCGAGTGAACCGCTCTCTCCTTTTCGTCATCGCGCTCGTCGCCGCCGAGCTCAGCGCCGCGTGCGGGCCCTCCCACATCGCGCCGTTCACGCCGCGCGAGCGCAAGTACCAGCCGGGTCCGTACGCGGCGAACCAGAAGAACGCGCGCCCCGCCGTCGGCTCGATCTACAGCGAGGCGCAAGCGGGCTTTCTCGAGGACACGCGCGCGCTCAGGGTGGGCGACGTCGTCCTGATTCGGATCCGCGAAGAGGCGGACGCCCAGGGCGGCGCCACGACGAAGCTCAGCAAAGAGACGAACCGCGAGGCGGGTGTCTCGAACTTGCTCGGCCTCGGGCCCGCGATCCGCCGAGCGTATCCCAACATCGAGCCCGACGAGCTCATCGCGCTCGCTGCGCGCGCCGACTTCGCCGGCGAAGGGCAGACCCAGCGCGCCGGCAAGCTGCGCGGCAGCATCGGCGTGCACGTCAAGCAAGAGCTCCCGAACGGCGACCTCTTCGTCGAGGGCACCAAGGTCGTGATGATCAATCACGAGGAGTATCACCTCTACGTCTCGGGCGTCGTTCGCCCCGCCGACATCGAGGGGGACAACTCGGTGGACTCGGCGCTCATCGCCGATGCTCGCGTCGAGTTCACCGGCCGCGGCGACATCGACGATCAGGTCGAGCGCGGCTGGCTGACGAAGATCCTCGATACCGTGAGCCCGTTCTGAGCACGCATGAAACCGTCCATCGTTTGGCCCCGTCTAGTCCTCCGCGTCGCGCTCGGCCTCCTCGCGCTCGCCGTCGTGGCGATTCCGCGGAGCGCCCACGCCGATCGGCTGCGGGACGTCGCCGACGTCCTCGGCGCGCGCGACAACCAGCTCATCGGCTACGGAGTCGTCACCGGCTTGAACGGGACGGGCGACGACGCGTCCGCTCCCTTCGCCGCCCAGTCTTTGCGTGCGCTGCTCCGGCGCCTCGGCGTGCAGGTGGACGATCGGCAGGTGCGGCTCCGCAACGTGGCCGCGGTGGTGGTCACGGCGACCATTCCTCCCTTCTTGCGCTCCGGCTCGCGCATCGACGTCACCGTCTCGTCCATCGGCAACGCCCGATCGCTCCAGGGCGGCGTGCTCCTGCAGACGCCCCTGCGAGGCGCCGACCGTCGGACGTACGCCGTGGCGCAGGGGCCGCTCGTGCTCGGCGGCTTTTCGGTGGGCGGCCGCTCGGGGAGCTCGCTGTCGGAGAACGCTGCCAGCACGGCACGGATTCCGAGCGGCGCGCTCGTCGAACGGGAGATCCCGACGACGTTCGCGGTGGACGGCAAGGTGACGCTCGTCCTCCGCTCGCCCGACTTCGCGACCGCGGAGAACGTGGCGCGCGTCGTGAACGAGGCGCTCGGCGAGGGCAGCGCGCGCGCCCTCGACGGGGCGGCCATCGAGGTGCGCGCCCCCGCGGAGCTGCGGGGCCGCCCCGTCGCGCTCGTCTCCCGCCTCGGCGAGCTCGAGGTTCAGCCCGCGACCCCCGCGCGCGTCGTCATCAACGAGCGCACGGGGACCATCGTGGCGGGGGGCGACGTCCGTCTCGCACCCGTCGCCATCGCGCAGGGCGGCATCACCATCGCCATTCGCGAGTCGCCGGCGGTCTCGCAGCCTGGCGTCCTGTCGGGCGGCAGCACCGAGGTCGTGCCGAACACCGAGATCGACGTCGCCGAGAAGACCCCGCCCGCGCTCACCTACCTGAACGGTGCGACCACCCTCGCCGACGTGGCGCAGGCCCTGTCCACCTTCGGCGTCACGCCGCGGGAGCTCGCGAGCATCCTCTCGGCGCTCAAGGGCGCCGGGGCGCTCCGTGCGGAGGTGGTGATCCAATGAAGATCGCTCCGCCCGAGCTGACCGCGCCGGCGCTTCCTACGCCCGAAGCGCCCCGTACCTTGGGTGACGCGGCGCGACAGTTCGAAGCGATCCTGCTCCGGCGCATGCTCGGCGCGCTCGAGAAGACCACGCAGCTCGGAGGCGGCAAGTCGCCGGCCCTGTACGGCTCGATGATCGTGGACGCGATGGCCGACGCCATCGTCCGGGCGGGAGGCCTCGGCTTCGGGGCCGCCCTCGAGCAGACGCTCGCGGAGCACACGAAGGACCCGAAATGATCCGCGCGCGAATTTTTTTCTCAAGCTCTCGAACCGCCTTCCGTTCAAGGGGTGAGCGCGGTGGCTCTTCGTCCGCCCCGCCTCGAATGTCATGAAACCCATCAACGGAAACCCCGCATACACGGCCTACCAGCGTATGGCCGTTTCCGCGGTCGGAGCTGGACAGCCGGCCACGCCGGTCCAGAAGGTGAAGCCTGCCGCGCCCGCGCGCGCCGCGGACGTTCACATCTCCGACCGCGCCCGCGAGCTGCTGAACGCCGAGGGTGCCGGAAACTCGGAGCGGATCGCCGCGCTCAAGGCGCAGGTGGCCGACGGAAGCTTCGAAGTGGACCTGCGCCGAGTCGCGGAGCGCATGCTCGAACGCTCTGGATGACGGAGACATGAACCCCGCCGAATCCGCCGAAACCATCACGCAGACCTTGCTGGATCTCGAGCGCTTGCTCGTCGAGGAAGATGCCGCGCTCCGCCGCCTCGATCGCGAGGCGATCGACGCGATCACCGAGAAGAAGCTCGCCGTCTTGCCGGTGCTCGAAGGGCTACAGGGGCGCCTCGGCGACAGCGAGCGTCCGCTGCTCGCGAGAATCAAAGAACGGGCCCTGTCCAACCAGCTCCTGCTCGTCCACGCCCGCGATTCGCTCCAAGGGGTGCTCGAGCTCGTTACGGGCGGACGACGCCCCGGGTACGCGCCGGAGATCGCGCGCACCGGGCGCCTGAGCGTGCGAGGTTAGACGTGGCGGGTCTGAACGGACTCATCAACACCGTTCGCGGCGCCTTGTCGGCGCAATCGTTCGGTCTGTCCGTCACGGGCCAGAACATCGCGAACGCCGCGACGCCCGGCTACGTGCGGCGCGAGGCGGTGCTCCAGACGCGCGCCGTGGGCGACCAAACGTACGGCACCGTCGAGGCGCTGGGGCTCCGGCGTGCGACGGACGTGTACACGAGCCGGCGCTACTACGAGTCGATCAGCCTCGGCGCCGCCGCGTCCGAGCACCACGAGAAGCTGCAGCAAATCGAGGCGCTCTTCAACGACTTCCAGGGCGCCGGTCTCGGCAGCTCGCTCGACGCGTTGTTCGGCGCGTTCTCGTCGCTCTCCGCGAACCCCGCGGACCCGGCCACGCGAGCCGCCGTCCTCGAGCGAGCCGAGACGTTCGCGGTGCGCAGCAACGACATCGCCAACGCCCTCACCACCCAGCGCGACGATCTCTTGCACGAGGCGCGTGAGACGGTGAAGTCCGTCAACACGCTGGCCGAAGATCTCGCCCGCATCGAGCGCCAGATCGCGCTCGCCAAGGGTGGTGGCTCCGACGCCTCCGATCTGCTCGAAGAACGCGAGGCGCTTCTGCGCAAGCTCGGCGAGCTCGTCGACGTGCGCGTGATCGAGGACGGCGCGGGCGGTATCGTCGTCCAGGCCGCCTCTTCCACGCTCGTCGAGGGCGGGCGCGCCAACGGGCTCGGCGTCGATCTCGCCCCCGACGGCACGATGCGTGTCTTCGCGACCCCGAACAGCGGCCCGCCCACGGAGGTCACGCGATTTCTCAGCGGCGGCAAGCTCGCTGCTCTGCGCGAGACGCGCGACGTAGACCTCTTCGAGACCCAGTCGGCGCTCGACCAGTTCGTCTTCGACGTCGGGTCGGCCATCAACGCGCAGCACGCCGCCGGCTTCGGCCTCGACGGCGTCTCCGGCCGCAACCTCTTCGATCTCGGCACGGCGAGCGGCGCCGCCCGCGCCGTGCGCGTCAGCGCGGATGTCTTCGACAGACCCGAGCGCATCGCGGCGGCGGGCTCCGCGGGGTCGCTGCCCGGAGGCTCGGACAACGCGGTGGCGCTCGTGCGCCTCGGCAGCTCGCCCATCGCCGGCGGGAGCACGCCGAGCACGGCGTACAGCTCGATCGTGGCCGACGTCGGCCTCAGGGTCTCGCGCGCCCAAGGCGAGGTGGCGCACCGAGAAGCCGTGCATGCGCAGCTCGAGACCATGTGGCAATCGACGAGCGGCGTCTCGCTCGACGAGGAGATGATCGCGCTCAGCAAGTTCCAGCGCGCCTACGAGGCCGCTTCGCGCGTGCTCGCGACGGTCAACCAGCTCTTCGACGATCTGTTGCAGGTGGTGCGCTGATGCGAGTCACCGAGGGCATGCGCTACCACTCGATCACCCGGGTGCTGAGCGGGCTGGCCACGCGTCAGGCGCAGGCCGCGCAACGCGCGCTCACGGGAGAGCGCGTGGGGGCCCCCGCCGACGATCCCATCGGCGCCGCGCAGCTCTTGCGCCTGCGCTCGTCCGTGACGGAGATGAACGACTACCGCCGCGCGATTGCGGCCGCGCGGGGCGACGTGGAGTTCGCCGAGAGCACGCTCGCCGAGGCGAGCCAGCTCGTTTCCCGCGCGCGCGAGCTCGCGGTGCAGGGCGCCAACACGACGCTGGTTTCTGCCGATCGGCGAGCGCTGGCGCAAGAGGTGGCGACCATCCGTGAGGAGTTGATTCGCCTCGCCAACGCCAAAGGCAGCCGGGGATACGTGTTCGGCGGAACGCGCATCGACGCGGCGCCGTTCGACGACGACGGCGCGTTTTCGGGCAACGACGAGAGCCAGGTGCTCGAAATCGGTCGCGGCGTCCGGGTTCCAGTGAGCCCGAGCGGGGCCCTCGCGTTCACGGCAGCGGGCGGCGAGGACGTCTTCCAGGTGCTCGACTCCCTGCGCGCGGCGCTCGAAGCGAACGACGACGAGGCGGTGCGCGGCACCCTCGACGGTCTCGAAGCCGCCCACGACCAGGTGGTGAAGGAACGAAGTCGCGTCGGGCTCGTCATCGGGCGGCTCACCGTGGCCGATACGACGCTCGAGCACCTCGGGGCGGACCTCGAAAAGCAGATGAGCGACGTCGGCAGCGCCGATCCGTTCCGCGCCTACAGTGAAGCCACGGCGCTCACCCAGGCGCTCGAGCGCGCCGTCACCGTCTCGCAGCAGATCCTGAGCCTCGGCTCGCTGAGCCGTACGTAGCCCCTCGGGCGCCGCGTCGGGAGTCGCTCCATCGCCTCCCGGGCGAGGACCGCAGAAACCCGCGCGAGGTCGCGGCGGTCGGGCACGAGATCTGCAAAACTCGGGAGCATGCTGATCTTCGCGCGCCGAAAAGGGCAGCGGATCGTCGTTGGAAACGAGATCGAGATCGTGATCACGCACACCAGCCGCACGAGCGTGAAGATCGGGATTCGCGCGCCGGCGCACTGCTCGGTGCTTCGCGGCGAGGTCTTCGACCAGATCGCCGAGGCCAACCGCGCCGCGGCCGCCGCCGTGCCCCTCGAAGCCGACACGGACGACCCCATGGAGCTCGCTCCAGGCGACGGCGCTCCGACGCCCTGAGCGTCAACGCCACGACGCGCTGACGACCTTCGGGCAGTCCCTCTGCCCGGCCTCGACTCGCTCGCTCGCGGCGCGAGCACCGACGACGATCGCGGTCGTCGAGGGCGCGACGCGTGTTCCGGGTGTCCGCGTCGCCCTCACGAGCTCCTGGAGCATCACGAGCGCTTTTCGGAGTGCACGGAGCACACGCTGGGCTCCTGCCCGCGTGCGCTCGAACGCCGCATGCTCGCCGCATGTCGATTTCATTCAAGGCCCGGCGCTCGGCTCCGTTCACGAGGGCTGACGGGCAACAAGGCCCGGACAGGTCGCCTCGGCGCCCTGCAACCCTCTCCACGAAGGAGTCAGTTTCCCATGGCATTGAACATTCAGACCAACGTCTCGTCGCTCGAAGCCCAAATCCGCCTCGCCTCGAACCAGCGAGCCCTCCAGAGCAACTTCAACAAGCTCGCGAGCGGATATCGGGTCAACACGGCGGCGGACGACGCGGCGGGCCTCGCGATCAGCGAGAGCATGAAGTCGCAGATCCGCTCGTACGCGGTGGCGGAGCGCAACGCGTCCGACGGCATCAGCATGGCGCAGACCGCGGAAGGCGCGCTCGGTGAGGTGCACGGAGTGCTGGGGCGCATGCGCGAGCTCGCGATGCAGGCGTCGAACGGGAGCCTCTCGGAGACCGACCGCGACTACCTGAACACCGAGTTCGGGTTGCTCAAGGAGGAAATCACCCGTATCCAGGACTCGACCACGTTCAACGGCGTCAACCTGGTGGGGGAGGCGTCCTCCTCCGTCACGTTCCAGGTCGGCCTGAACGACGACACGTCGGATCAGATCACGGTCAGCTTCGGCGGCCTCGACCTGTCTGCGCTCGACTCGGCCTCCATCGCCGGTGCGAACGCCGACAACGCGCTCTCGGCGCTGGAGACCATCGACGACGCGATCGAGGACGTCTCGACCTCGCGCTCCAACTTCGGTAGCGCGATGAACCGCCTGCAGGTCGCGACGAGCAACATCCAGACGATGCGCCTGAACCTCTCGGCGGCCAACTCGCGCATCGTAGACGTGGACGTCGCGGACGAGACGGCCAAGATGTCGCGCAACCAGGTGCTGTCGCAAGCGGGCGTCTCGGTGTTGGCGCAGGCCAACCAGATCCCGCAGCTCGCCCTGAGCTTGCTGCGCTGATGCGGGGGGCCGGGGCGCGCCGTTGGCTCGAGCCTCTGGCGCGCCCTGGCCCGAATGACCTCTGCGTCGATCGGGTCTCGGACTAGGAACGGAGCGCTCGCATGGCTGGCACCATCAGCTTCGGCGGCATCGGATCCGGCATGGATGTCGAGGGGATCGTCAAGGGGCTCGTTCAGGCGAGCAGCGGCTCGATCTCCGGCTTGAAGAGCCGGGCCGCCGCCACGCAGGCGGCGGTGAGCACGCTCGGCGAGGTCTCCGGCCTGCTCTCGAAGCTCGCGAGCGCGACGGGCGCGCTCAAGGATCCGAGGAACGTCGCGGGCTACTCGGCCACGACGAGCAGCGACGGCCTCACCGCGACGGCGAACGGCACCGCACTGCCGGGGTCGTTCGATGTCGTCGTGGAGCAGCTGGCGCGCGCCCACCGCAGCTACTCCGATGGGTTCGCCGAAAAGACGGAAGCGCTCGGTCAGGCGGGGACGCTCGAGATCCAGGTGGGTGAGGAGTCGGCGGCGATCGAAATCGAGGAGACGGACTCGCTCGAGGACATCGCCCGAAAGATCAACGGCACGGGCCTCCGCGTGAGCGCCACGATGTTCTCCACCGGCAGCGAGTACCGTCTCCAAGTGAGCGGTCTCGACACCGGCGCAGAGAACGCGGTGACCCTCACCGAGACCGGGACGACGCTCGGCCTCGGCAAGCCGGAAAACGTCGCGCAAGAGGCACGCGACGCGCGCCTCTCGATCGACGGTCACACGATCACGAGCGCGAGCAACACCGTTCAGGGCACGATGCAAGGCGTGACGCTCGTCCTCAAGAAGGAGTCGGACGAGCCGGTCACCGTCGACGTGAGCGCGGATCCGAACGCGCTCAAGACGAAGCTCCAGAGCGTCGTCGATGCGTACAACGGCGTCGTGAAGAAGCTCCACGAGTCCGCCGGGTTCGGCGCGCAGAAGGCATCGAACCCCGTGCTCTCGGGCGATGCCACCCTGCGCACGATCGGCAACAATCTCACCAACGCCCTGCTCAGCGCCGTGTCGAACGCTGGTCGCTTCAACTCCGCGGGCTCGATCGGCCTCTCCTTCAACAACGACGGCACGCTCAAGCTCGACGAGAGCAAGCTCAAGACGGCGCTCGAGACCGATCCCGCGAGCGTCACGCGCCTCATCGCGGGCGACGATCACGACGCGGGCATCATGGACTCCCTGCAAGGGCTCGCCAACGACCTCATTCGCCGGGGCGACGGCATCGTCAACCTGCGCAAGACGGCGCTCGAGCAGCGCGCCAAGTCCCTGAACGACCAAGTCACCCGCGAGCAGGAGCGGCTCGACAAATACGCCGACGCCCTGCGCAAGCAGTTCCAGTCGGCCGACGCCGCCATCTCGGCCAACCAATCCCTTTTGACCTTCCTGATGGGCTTCTAAGACCGCTCTCGATTCCACGAGTCATCCCATGTTGGAGATTGCCGCTAACCGCTACAAGAAAGTCCAGGCCACCATCTCGAGCCCGGGCCAGATCCTCATCGCGCTCTACGACGGCCTCTTCCGCTTCCTGCGCGGCGCGCGCCTCTGCATCGAGCGGCGCGAGCTCGCGCGCGCCCGCGAGCAGCTCTCGCGCGCCCACGCCATCCTCTTCGAGCTCCAGATCGCCCTCGATCACCAGGCTGCTCCCGAGCTCTGCGGCAACCTCCGCGCCCTCTACGACTTCTCTCTGGATCGCGTCCAGACGGCGCGCATCTCCGCCAAGGTCGAGCCCATCGACGATATCCTCCGCGTCCTCACCCCCCTGCGCGAAGCCTTCGCGATCGCCGTCGCCGAAAACAGCAAACAAGCCGCGACCGGCACCACCGGGCGGTAGCGGCGGGGCCGCGACCGATACCGCCTTGCGGTGCCGGCAGGGCAGGGCTGCAACGGCGCTTGCGCCCTGCTCGTGTTCGACCCGTCGAGCGGACCGCGAGATCTGCGCGGCGGAGCATCAGCGCTGGCGAGCCGCGCGGCGCGGGGCTCGCTCAGCTCTCGACGATCGACGCGGAGAACGGTCAGTGGTGGCAAGCGCGGGCGCGCTCACCGCGCGGCGCTCGACGCGGAGAACGACCGCGATTGGTGACCGCGCGGGCGCGTCGCCGCGCGCAGGCGCGGCGCTTTGCGGTCAGCTCACGACCGAGCGCGCCGTCGGGCGAGGAACAGCCCCGCGGCGCCCAACGCAAGCAGCGCGAGCCCTCCGCGCGACGGCGTCGCTCCGCCACCGTTCAGGGCGCAACCGCCCTCGTCCTGCGGAGGCGTTGCGGCGCTGACCATTCCCGCGGCTCCCGAGCTCGGCATCCCTGCGGACGCACCGCCAGCG
>CAYYWA010000136.1:0-13863 GCA_964475255.1 uncultured Sorangium sp. | reverse complement strand
GGAGCGGGCCACGCGACGCCCCGCCCCGCCGGCGACCACCGCGCTCGGCTCCGGCGGGGAGGGCGTGAGGCGCGAGCGCACGGTGTCGCGAGCGCACGAGGCACAGCGTCACGCACACCCCACGGGGTGCGGCTCGGTCGCTGCATCGACCGCGCGCGACACCTCCGCGAGCGAAGCCCAGGAAGGTTTCATGGATATGCTCCACAGCCAGAAGCTCACGCACGCCGTGACCGTCCAGCGGTCGCCAGAGGACTTGTTCACCGCGTGGCAGAATCCGCGCGAGGTCTCGGGGATCTTGCACCACCTTTCGGGGAGGCTCCGCGGTGACGTGGAAGAATCCGAGGCCTTCGCGGTGCCGCACGTGGAGATAGTCGGTTTGGATCCACCGCGGCGCATCGAGTGGCTCGCGCGCGTGGGCGACGAGGCGAGATGTCGAGGAGCCACCGAAATCACGCCCGGACCGCCCGATCGCGGGACCGAGGTCCGCGTCGCGGTCGAGATCGACGCCGAGAGTCACCTGATCAAGCGTGCCCTCGAGAAGCTGCGTGGGCACGACCCGGTTCTGCTCCTCCGCGAAGACCTGCGAAACTTCAAGCAGCGCATGGAGGCCGGGGAATTCCCGACGACGCTCGGGCAGCCATCGGGAAGGCGCACGTTCATCGGGAGCCGACTGCTGCACGCGGTTCAAGATCGTCTGCAGCGCGCGCACGAGCCCGCGCCCCGCTCGGCGACGGATGGCGCGCCATGAAGGCGGTTTGCTGGCATGGCCCCAACGAGGTCGGCGTCGAGACCGTCGCCGATCCGTCGATCCTCAATCCGCGCGACGCGATCGTACGCGTGACGCTCGCCAGCATCTGCGGCTCCGACCTCCACGCCTACGGGGGACATCTCCCTGGGATGGAGCGGGGCGACATCCTCGGCCACGAGTTCTGTGGACGCGTCGTCGCGACCGGCGCGAGGGTCCGAAACCTCGCGCCCGGCAACCGCGTCGTGGTCGGCCCGGTGATCGCGTGCGGCGGCTGCTTCTTCTGTGCGCGCCGACGCTGGTCGCTGTGCGACAACAGCAATCCCAACGCTTGGCTGGCCGAGCAGGCGTTCGGCCACTCACCCGCCGGGTCGTTCGGCTCCTCTCACTTGTTCGGCGGATACGCTGGTGGCCTCGCGGAGCTCGTCCGGGTTCCGTTCGCCGATGTCGGGGCGATCCCGATCCCCGACGGGGTCAGCGACGAGCAGGCCGTGCTCGCCGCCGACGTCCTTCCGGCCGGCATGATGGCGGCCGAGATGTGCGACATCCAGCCAGGGGATGTCGTCGCCGTTTTCGGAGCCGGTGCGGTCGGCCACTGCGCGGCGCTCGCCGCCTCGCTCCTCGGCGCCGAGCGCGTCATCGTCGTCGATCGCGTTCCCGAGCGGCTCGAGGCCGCGCTGGTTCACCTCCAGGCGGAGACCGTCGATTTTCAGCGGAGCGACGTCGTCGACGCGCTCAAGGATCTCACGGCCGGGCGGGGTCCCGACGCCTGCATCGACGCCGTCGGGATGGAAGCGCGCGGCCCCGGGCTCTCCGGCGCGTACGAGCGCGGCAAGCAGGCCCTGGGCATCGAGTCGAACCGGCCGGTCGCGCTCGAGCAGGCGATCCTCGCCTGCCGCAAGGGCGGCGTGGTGTCCGTGGTCGGTTCGTACACTGGGCTCGCCGAGAAGGTCCCGCTCGGCGCCGCCATGAGCAAGGGGCTCACGCTGCGAACCGCCCTCGAGCACGGCTCCGGCGCGATCGCAGCGCTGCTCGCGGCCATCGGAGATCGTCGCGCCGATCCGAGCTACCTCGTGACGCACCGCCTGCCGCTCGACGACGCCGCGGAAGGGTTTCGGATGTTCCAGGAACGAGCGAACGAGTGCATCAAGCTGCTCTTCCGCCTCTGACGGCCGGACGACGGACCGCGTGATCGGAGCGGAATCGCTCCTCGCCCATCCGGGAGAAGACTCCGTGCGAAGCGCGCTCCAGCGCGCTCGCTCCGTCACTCGCGATTCTTCACGAGCACGCCGACCAGGATCGTGAGGAACGCCGCGAGACGCACCACGTAGAGACCCGAACGGTACTCGACGTCCTCGCCGAGGGCGGCCAACGGGATCTGGTTCGCGCCCATGATCCCGAACGCCAGGGCGAGATAGGCGAACAGGCCCTCGCGGGTTCGCGCGTGGAAGCGGGCGAAGAACAGAGCGGCGGTCAGGTAACCCATGAACTGTGCGCCCAGGAGGAACGTGTCCATCGGGAGCTCTCAGCGCGAGGCGGCTATCAAGCCATGGAGGAGCAGCCCGACGCCGACCACCGCGGGAATCTTTCGGGCGGTTCCGATGTCGAGAGCGTACAGCATGTCGACGAAGAGCAGCGCGTTGTTGAGGGAGAGCCCGAGGAAGCAGAGCCCCGTCCACATGAGCAGGCCCACCCGCTCTTTCAGATAGGCCCGCATCACCAAGATCGCACACAGGAGGGCGGTCACCGAACACAGGAAATAGACGACGAGCGGCATCAGTCGTCCTTCTTCCGCCGGATCCGGAAGGCCTCGGCGAGGCTGCGCGCGCTGTCTCCGGGAACCGAGAAGATGAGATTGATGACGGTGTAGCGCGTCCGCGCGTAACACTCGTCGAGCTCTGCCACGAGCGCGTCGAGCTCCTCGGACCGGGGCGCGTACCGGTAGGCCTTCGTCTCCGGGACCTGCACCAAGAACCCGCGCAGCGCGAGATCTCGGAGCCGAAAATCGGACGATTGATCGGTGATCCGAAGCTCCGCTGCGAGGGCAGTCGGCGTCCACTCGCCGCCGCGCTCGCGCAGCAAGAGCAGCATCTCGAGCTGGAGAACCGAGTGAATGTGCTCCCGAATGAACCGGGCTATGTGTTCGGGAATCGCTGGCGTCGCCACGCCACACCGAAGAAGCGAGCGGCGGCCCGACCGACTCGCAATACCTGTCGCTTCATGCCGGAGCCTGGCCCGGAGAGCGACACCCAAGGTCGAAGGTTCAGTCCGCAGACTAGTTATCCACCGCACGCTCCGTCAACCCTCGGACCATCACTCTGCGGGTCAGAGTTCGCTGCGACCTCGGAGACCAGCAAGATCGCCCCGGTGCATTCTGTCTCACTGCGAGTGCACACTCGTCGAGAACTCTTTGCGGTAGTATCCCTCGCGATTCGCGGAAAACAGCGGAACGGATCCAAGTCTGCTCCGTAGCCCCGATCGAGGATCGTAACGATGTCGTCTCGCACTCTCGATACGATGGTTGCGCGCGCGCCCGCTGCGAAGCGCGCTGGAGCGTCCCGTGTTTCGCGCGATTCGAAGCCGAGCTCCGCGCGGTTCCCCACCACCGAGCAGGGTGGTTCGCAGCGCAAGCGCGGTCGCTCGACTCGCAAGGGAAGAGAGCCTCGGAGTTCCTCCCCGAACGGCCGAAGCACCGTCGAAATCGACGGAAGCGAGCTCGAGCATCTGATCGACGTGCTGCGCGCCGTGAAGAGCGGCAACTTCACCACTCGGTTCACCCCCAGGCAGGATGGCGCGTTGACGCGCGCTGGCGAGCTCCTCAACGACATCATTTCGTTGAACGAGCACGTGACGCGCGAGCTCGAGCGCGTCGGTCGCGTGGTGGGGCGCGAAGGGAACATGCACGAGCGCGCGTCGGTGGGCCCGGCCGGCGGCGCGTGGGAAACCGGAATCGCCGCGGTGAATCAGCTCATCGCCGACCTCGTGGCACCGACCAACGAGGTCGCCCGCGTCATCACCGCCGTGGCTCTCGGCGATCTCTCGCAGAAGATGGCGCTCGAGATCGACGGGCGCCCGGTCCGAGGTGAGTTCCGCCGCATCGGGACGACCGTCAACTCCATGGTCGATCAACTGAACGCCTTCGCGGCAGAGGTCACCCGCGTGGCCAAAGAGGTCGGCAGCGAAGGCAAGCTCGGGGGCCAGGCGAACGTCCAGGGCGTATCCGGGACGTGGCGCGACCTCACCGACAACGTCAATGGGCTCGCCGCGAACCTCACCGCGCAGGTCCGAAACATCGCGAAGGTGACGACGGCCGTCGCGCAGGGTGACCTTTCCCAGAAGATCACCGTCGATGCGAAGGGGGAGATCCTCGAGCTGAAGAACACCATGAACGTGATGGTCGATCAGCTCTCGTCGTTCGCCGCCGAGGTGACGCGCGTCGCCAAAGAGGTCGGCACCGAGGGCAAGCTCGGCGGGCAGGCCGACGTGAAGGGGGTGTACGGCACCTGGCGCGATCTCACGGACAACGTGAACGCGATGGCCTCGAACCTCACCGTCCAGCTCCGCGACGTCTCGAAGGTCGCGACCGCCATCGCCAACGGCGATCTGACGCAGAAGATCACCGTGAACGTCCAGGGTGAGATTCTCCAGATCAAGGACGTCATCAACAAGATGGTCGATCAGCTGAACTCCTTCGCCGCCGAAGTGACACGCGTGGCCAAGGAGGTCGGCACCGAGGGGCGCTTGGGCGGCCAGGCCAACGTGCGCGGCGTCTCGGGCACGTGGAAGGACCTCACCGACAACGTCAACGGCCTGGTCGCCAACCTCACCGTCCAGCTCCGCGACGTCTCGAAGGTCGCGACCGCCATCGCCAACGGTGACCTGACCCAGAAAATCACCGTCGATGTCAAAGGTGAGCTGCTCCAGATCAAGGACGTCATCAACAAGATGGTCGACCAGCTGAACTCCTTCGGCGCCGAGGTGACACGCGTCGCTAAGGAGGTCGGCACCGAGGGCAAGCTCGGCGGTCAAGCGGACGTGCGCGGCGTCTCGGGCACCTGGAAGGACCTCACCGACAACGTCAACGTGCTCGCCGCGAACCTCACGACCCAGGTCCGCAACATCGCCAAGGTCACCACCGCCGTGGCGAACGGAGATCTCTCTCAGAAGATCACCGTCGACGCGCGCGGCGAGATCCTCGAGCTGAAGAGCACGATCAACACCATGGTCGACACGCTGAACTCGTTCGCGGCCGAGGTGACGCGCGTCGCCAAGGAGGTCGGGACCGAGGGCAAGCTCGGAGGCCAGGCGGCCGTCAAGGGCGTGGACGGGACGTGGAAGGACCTCACCGACAACGTGAACGCGATGGCGGCGAACCTCACCGTTCAGCTCCGCGACGTCTCGAAGGTCGCGACCGCGATCGCGAACGGTGACTTGACTCAGAAGATCACCGTCGATGCAAAGGGGGAGATCCTCCAAATCAAGGACGTCATCAACAAGATGGTCGACCAGCTGAACTCCTTCGCGGCCGAAGTGACGCGTGTCGCCAAGGAGGTCGGCACGGAGGGCAAGCTCGGCGGGCAGGCCGAGGTGAAGGGCGTCTCCGGCGTTTGGAAGGATCTGACGGACAACGTCAACGTCATGGCCGCGAACCTCACCAAGCAGGTCCGCGGGATCGTCAAGGTCGTCACCGCGGTCGCCAACGGCGACTTGAGCCAGAAATTCGTGCTCGAAGCGAAGGGCGAGGTCGCGGCGCTCGCGGAGACGATCAACAACATGACCGACACGCTGCGCACGTTCGCCGATCAGGTGACCACGCTCGCGCGCGAGGTGGGCATGGAAGGCAAGCTCGGCGGCGAGGCCAAGGTGCCGAACGTCTCCGGCGTGTGGAAGGACTTGACGGACAACGTCAACGTCATGGCCGCGAACCTCACCAAGCAGGTCCGCGGAATCGTCAAGGTCGTCACCGCGGTCGCGAACGGCGAGCTGAGCCAGAAGCTCGTGCTCGAGGCCAAGGGCGAGGTCGCCGCGCTCGCCGAGACGATCAACAACATGACCCACACTCTGCGCATCTTCGCGGACCAGGTGACGACGGTCGCCCGCGAAGTCGGCATCGAAGGCAAGCTCGGGGGCCAAGCGAAGGTCCCGGGCGCTGCCGGCACGTGGCGAGACCTCACCGACAACGTCAATCAACTGGCCGGAAATCTGACGACTCAGGTGCGGGCGATCGGAGAAGTGTCGACCGCCGTCGCAAAGGGCGATCTGACGCGCTCGATCACCGTCGAGGCCCAGGGCGAAGTGGCCGTCCTCAAGGACAACATCAATCAGATGATCGCCAACCTGAAGGACACCACGCACAAGAACCAGGAGCAGGACTGGCTGAAGACGAACCTCGCCCGCTTCTCGAGCATGATGCAGGGGCAGCGCAGCATCGTCTCCGTCGCCCAGCTGGTGATGTCCGAGCTCACGCCGCTCGTCGACGCACAGCACGGCGCGTTCTACATGATGGAGACGGACGAGTCGGGGGAGCCCGTGCTCCAGCTCGTGGCGAGCTACGGCTTCGGCGGCAGAAAGACCCTGGCCACGAGCTATCGGCTCAAGGAGAGCCTCATCGGCCAGTGTGCGTTCGAAAAGAAGCGCATCCTCCTCTCCGACGTGCCGGAGAACTTCATCTACGTGGCGACGGGAATGGGTGAGGCGCCGCCGCGCTCCGTGGCCGTGCTCCCGGTGTTGTTCGAGGGCGAGACGAAGGCCGTGCTCGAGCTCGCCTCGTTCAAGCCTTTCATCCCGAACTACCTCACCTTCCTCGATCAGCTGATGGGCAGCATCGGGGTCATCCTGAACCTGATCTCGTCCAGCATGCGCACGGAAGAGCTGCTGCAGCAGCTCAAGAAGTCGAACGCCGAGCTCGAAGCGCAGGCGGCCGAGCTGAACGAGAAGGCCAAGCTCCTCGAGCTCAAGAACAAGGAAGTCGAGCTCGCGAGCCGCAGCTTGGAGGAGAAGGCGGAGCAGCTCCAGCTCATCTCCAAGTACAAGTCCGAGTTCCTCGCCAACATGTCGCACGAGCTCCGGACGCCATTGAACAGCCTGCTCATCCTCTCCCAGGTGCTCGCCGAGAACCGCGACGGCAACCTCACGCCCGAGCAGGTGAAATTCGCTCAAACGGTGTACACGTCGGGCAACGAGCTGCTCGCGTTGATCAACGAAATCCTCGACCTCTCGAAGATCGAGGCCGGGAAGATGACCATCGTCCCGAAGCGGGTGTCTCCCTTCGAGGTGCGCGACGCGCTCGAGCAGACGTTCCGGCCCATCGCCGACCAGAAACAGCTCGCCTTCGAGATCGACATGAGCCCCGGCCTGCCGGAGACGCTGCACACCGACGCGACGCGGCTGCAGCAGATCCTGAAGAACCTGCTCTCGAACGCGTTCAAGTTCACCGACGAGGGCGGGGTGACGGTGCGCGTGCGGCCCGTCTCCAGGAACGGCGAGGACGCCTTGAGCTTCGCCGTGGAAGATACCGGCATCGGCATCCCACACTCGAAGCAGAAGCTCGTGTTCGAGGCGTTCCAGCAAGCGGACGGCACGACCAGCCGGAAGTACGGGGGCACCGGGCTCGGCCTCACCATCAGTCGAGAGATCGCGCACCTGCTCGGCGGCTCGATCGAGGTCGAGAGCGAGCCCGGCAAGGGGAGCATCTTCACGCTGACCATCCCCACCGAGTACACGGCACCCGAGGCCTCGACGCGCGAGGAGCCGGCGCGCGCCGGCGGCCCCGAAAGCGACGTGCACGTGCTGCCGGAGGACGCGGACTTCGCCGGGGTCAAGGTGCTCCTCGTCGATGACGACGCGCGCAACATGTTCGCGATCCGCACCGTGCTCGAGGCGCGCGGGATCGAAGTGCTCCACGCGCCGAACGGTCGCGTCGCGCTCGACCTCCTGTGTACCCACCGTGACCTCGACCTCGTGCTGATGGATACGATGATGCCCGAGATGGACGGGCTCGCCGCGATCCGTGAGATCCGCGCGACGGAGGACTACGACGTTCCCATCGTCTCGCTCACTGCCAAAGCGATGAAGGGCGACCGCGAAAAGGCGTTCGAAGCGGGGGCGTCCGACTACGTCGTCAAGCCGGTGGATCCACGCAGGCTGCTCGCCGTGATTCACTCCTGGCGCAAAGGAGGCCATGCCGCAGGAGCTCGTGCCCGCGCGGCATCCACGTCATGAGCGACCCCGATTCCGGTCGCGGCGTCGGCTCGGCTTCCGTCCTCCTGGTTGACGACAGCCCGGCCAACTTGCTCGCGCTCGCCGCCGTGCTGAGTCCTCTGCACGTGCGGCTGGTCACGGCGGAGTCGGGCCGTGACGCGCTCCGGCTCGTCGCCAACGAGCCCTTCGCCGTGGCGCTCATCGACGTCCAGATGCCCGAGATGGACGGCTTCGAGCTCACCCGCAAGCTCCGCTCCCTGCCCTACGGCCGCGAGCTCCCGGTGCTGTTCGTCACGGCCGTCCACGGCGAGGAGGAGTACGTCCGAAAGGGGTACGCGAGCGGCGGCGCCGACTACATCACGAAGCCGTACGAGCCCGAGATCATTCGCGCGCGCGTCCGCGCGTTCGTCCACCTCTTCGATCAGCGGGAGGCCGTCCGGCGCGGGCAGGTGGCCCGGCGGACCCGCGAACGCGACGAGGCGGTTCGACGGCTCGTCGCGCTCGAGCGCATCGCGACGGCCGCGTTGGAGAGCAACGACCTCCCGGCGCTGCTCGAGGAGCTCCTGCACGCGTTCACCGGGGCGGCCGACATGGCGGACTCGGCGACGATCCTCTTGCGCAGCGGGGACTATCTGGAGACCGCGGCGTCGGTCGGCTTCGAAGAGGAGGTGAGCGCCCGGTTCCGCCTGCGCATCGGCCAGGGCTTCGCCGGAACGGTCGCCGCGACCCGGCGGCCCCTCGAGCTCTCGCACGCGGCCGACTCCGACCTGATCTCGAGCCGCTGGATCCGCGAACAGCGCGTGCGCGGCCTCTATGGGCTGCCCCTGCTCCACGGGGGCGAGGTCCTCGGCGTGGCGCACATCGGGTCCACGCGCGCGAGCATCTTTTCGGACGCGGAGAAGCGGTTGTTCACGGCAGCCGCCGATCGCGCCGCGCTCGCCGTGGCCCGCCACTTCGAGCTCTCCAGCCTGAACCAGGTCTTGACCACCGCGCCCGCGTACATCGCCATCGTGCGTGTCCCCAGTCGCGAGTACGTCTTCGCGAATCCGGCCTATTCCGAGCTGTTCGGCCCCAACCTGATCGGCAAGCGGCTCGACGACGCCCCTCCGGGCCCGCAGCTCGAGCAGACGCTCGAGCGCGTGCTCTCGAGCGGGCAGCCGGAGCAGGTGGACGAGCTCGAGCTCGACGTTGCTCCCGAGCGGCGCACGGAACCGCTCTATGTGCGCTTCACGGCCCAGCCGCTCAACAATCCGGCGGGCGCGGTCGATCGCGTCCTCATCTTCGCTTCGGACATCACGCCCCAAGTGCTCGCGCGGCGCGAGATCGAGGCGACGCAGGCGATGCGCCTCGAGTTGCTCGAGCGGGAGCGCGCGGCGCGGCACGCGGCGGAGCTCGCCAACACCTCGAAGGACGACTTCCTGGCGTCCGTGTCGCACGAGCTCCGCACGCCGTTGAACGCCATCCTCGGCTGGGCTTCCCTCGCCCGCTCGAGGGCGATTCCGGACGTGGAGCGCGCGCTCGCGATCATCGAGCGCAACGCGCTCGCCCAGGCGCGTATCGTGGAGGACGTGCTCGATTTCTCGCGCATCGCGCGCGGCAAGATGCGACTGCACATGAGCAGCGTCGAGCTCGTGGACATCGTGCACGAGGCGCTCGAGACGGTGCGCCCCGCGGCGGAAGCCAAGAACATCGAACTCGAGCTCGAGCTCGGTTCGAACCCTCGGCTGATGGCGGATCCGCAGCGCCTGCAGCAGGTGGTGTGGAACCTCCTCACGAACGCCATCAAGTTCACGCCGCAAGGGGGGCGCGTGACCGTCACCGCCGAGAGCGGCGACGGGATGATCGCGCTCCGCGTCGCCGACACGGGCCAGGGGATCGACCCCGAGTTCGTCGCCCACGTGTTCGAGCCCTTCCGGCAGCAGAGCGGCGGCTCCCGCCGGACTCACGGTGGCCTCGGCCTGGGGCTCGCCATCGTTCAGCAGATCGTCCAGGCGCACGGAGGCACCGTGCGCGCGGAGAGCGACGGTATCGGGCGAGGAGCCACCTTCGTGATCCAGCTCCCCGTCGAATGCACGCGCGCGAGCCAGCCACCCTCGGTACCCCCACCGCCGAGCGACCCCGACGGGGCTCCGGTGAGCGCCTCGCCTCTCGACGGGCTCAAGGTGCTCGTGGTGGACGACGACGAGGATTCTCGCGAGCTCCTCTCGTGTGCGCTCGGTCAGCGCGGCGCGACGGTCGCGAGCGCGTCCGGAGCCCTCGAAGCCTTGCGCGAGCTCGAGCGGTTCCGCCCGGACGTCCTCGTCAGCGATCTCGCGATGCCGGGCCAGGACGGCTACGAGCTCATCCAGCGTGTGCGCGCGCTGCCGCCGGAGCTCGGCGGAGCGATCCCCGCCGTCGCGCTCACCGCGCACACCCGCTCGGGCACGCGCGAACAGGCCGAAGCCGCGGGCTTTCAAGCGCTCGAGTCGAAGCCCGTCGATCTCGATCGCCTGGCGGCCCACCTGGCGACCTTGGGCAGCAAATCCCTGACCGCCGAGAGCGCCTGATCCCTGCCGCCGCTGGGCGGGCGACATCCCCCGCACGGGGCGCCATTCCGGCGAGCCTTCAGTCGGCGACACAGCGTGGATAGAGGACGAACGGGATGCGCCGACGTGTGCGGAAGACAGCGTCGAGCAGAGTGCCCGCGCGGAGCGCCGACTTCACTTCGGCCGCGAAGCGAGACTAGCGCTTCAGCAGACGCTCGAGCTCCGCGTCGCAGCGCGCGGGGAGCAGCTCGTTGGGATCCATGTAGAGGAAACGCGAGCGCCGGTAGACGCGGAGTGCGCATCCCTTCTCGATCATGCGCTCCAGCACCTTCGGTGTGTACACCTTCGGGTGCTTGGCCGCGTAAAAGAGGTCTCGCCGCACCTTGTGGGTCTTCGGCCTGTGGAGCTCCTCGCCGGGTTTGGTGAAATGGCGGTCGTGGAGGAGGACGCTGAAGGCACCCCAGATGGCCTTCGGGCGCTCGCGGGCGATGATCGGAAGATTGCGGACGAAGGTGTCTTCGAGCAGCCGCGCGTGGTGCGTGTTGACGCGGAGGCCGTGCTTCTCGAGCTCCGGGCGCGCCTCCGCGTACTCCGCGTAGCCGAGCAGCGAGCACAGAGCGACGACGAGGACGGCGCCGAACCGCGACGCGCGCGCAGTGAACGCCGTGACGCGCGGCCCCGCCCAACGCCGGTACAGGACACGCCCCGCGAGCGCCAAGAAGGACCCATTCACGAGCTGGACGAACGGCGACGTCGGGTCGAAGTAGCGCGGAAGGAAGCGCTGCCAGAGTTGGATCGGATCGATCCCCTTCACGAGAAACGTCAGGAGGAAGAGGTAGGCAGCGACCATCGCGAGCGCTCCGCGCGCCGCGTTGCCGACCGAGAGCACCAGCATGCCCACGAACGAGGCGAGGAAGAAGTGAATGGCGACCAGCCAGGGCGTGTCGAGCTGAATGAAGCGATCGAACAGCTGGAGAAACGTGACCTTCGGCATCGAGAGCGCGCCGTGGCCGCCCATGATCACGTCGCCCCGGTGCGCGTGCCGGGTGAACAGCGTGTACCCGAGCGACTCCAGCAAGAAGCCGGCCAGGAGAATTCCCGCGAACAGAGCCACTTCCCGGAAGCTCTTGCGCTCGAGCCACAGGGCGAGCAGAAGGCCGGGGAGGAAGAACAGCGTCGTTTCTTTGGCGAGATAGCCGAAGAAGAAACAGACGGAGGATGCCACGAGCCAAGCCGTGCGGCGCCTCCCGTGCGCCTCCGTCGCGCGAACGTAGAGGTAGAGCGCGCCGAGCGCGTACGTCGCGGAGAACACCTCGGGCAGGAGCTGCGAGCCCTGCCGAATCATCGGATCGAAATAGACGAGGAGCAGGGCAGCGAGGATCCCCGCGACGCGCCCCCCGATGCGCTTGCCGATGACGTAGACGAGAGGCGCCTGGGCGACGGCGAACACGAGCTGCGGGACGTAGTACGTCGTGTGGCCGCGCCCGAAGAGCCACTGCGCGATGTAGGTGGGAACGAGCACGCCGATGCGCGCCATGTGGTGGTCCCACTTCTCCTCGGAGAAGTCGTTGGCGTGAAACCACATGCGGACGAAGTCCCACTTGGCGAAGGCGTCGCCCGCGACTTCGACCGGCTCGAGGTGGATCCACAGCATCGCGAAAAAGAGCCCGCTCAGCGAAATCAGGATCGCGGGCTCTTCGAGGTGACGGAGGAGCGCCCCCGCGCGCGGCAAGCGGCGGCGCTCGGCCGACGCTGGGGCCTCGCCGGAGCTCCCCCCCCGAGCCGTGCCCGCTTCGGCGGAAGCAGCCCGGGTCCCCTCGCCTGTGGTCGTTGCAGATTGTGTTTCGGTCATGGCTTCCCTGCCCGCAAAAGCCTGATGAGCCGGTCTGCGACGCCCCGTCGGGCTCCGCGGGTGCAGCGGTGCCGACCCTACCAGCACGCGGACCGTCCGTCATGGATGCCCCGCTTTTGTCGCGGCGAGCGGGAGGGCGGGCCCCCCGTGGCCGCCGGAATCACTCGGGCAGGGCAAGCAGGGCTAGTCGCTCTCGGGCTCCGATGCGAGCGTGTCGCTGCGGGGTGTGCGCGTCCGCGCGCTGCGCACGGGCCTGCGGGTCACCTCGGGAGTCGTCTCCGCCCGCGAAAGCTCGGAGAGCGCCAGCGCGCCGAGGAACAAGCCGAAGTCGCGCAACGCCACGTCCCGAAAGCCGCCCGCGAGCACGAGGTTGATCATCACGAGCGCGAGCCAGCCCGCGATCACGAGCGCGCCCATGCGCGGCAGGGCGATCACGAGAAAGCCGGCGAAGACCTCGAACAGGCCGATCGCGTACATGAGATGCGCGAGGTCCACGGGGCTCTGCGCCACGATCGCGGGAGCGGCGTACTTCGTCCAACTGCCCAACGAGCTCTCGAATTTGTCGAGCCCCGCGAGAACGGGAATCACGACGAAGGCGAGCTTCAGGAGCTGGTACGCACGCCGGCTCGCGACGTCGGTGCGCCGAACCGGAAGCGCCCGACTCGGAGCGCGCTCGCTGATGATGGCTTGGGTGGCCATGAATCCGTCGCCTCGGGGCCGTGTGCCCGCGGCGAGAAGTGGTCTGCAAACGGCGTACCGCTGGGCCCGCGAACGGAGAGCGGTTCGCAAGGGCTCGAACCCTCGCGGAAAATTGCCTCGGCGTGACCCCCGAACGCGTTGGAACGCCTCTGGTGCGCGCGGCGCGGGCCCTCGCGGCACGCGCCGGAGCTCCGCGCGCTTTTTGCGGCGCGCCGTCACCCTCCACCCGCGGGTGTGTGCTCGGCACGCACCCTGCACTCGTATCCCGCGGAAAGGAGAGAAGCATGAAGCGTAGACTACCTTTCTCGGCTTCGATTCCCTTGTTGCTCCTCGTCGCCCCCTTGGGCTGTCAGAAGAACGGCGGCACCGAAGCGATGCGCCCCGCGAGCGGTGTGGATCCCTCTCGTGAGCTGGGCTTGGTCACGGCGGCCCAGGCGACGCCCCCGGATCAAGCCGAAACCGAGCCAAGCGATCCCATGTCGGACCCCGGAACCGGCGTGGGAGAGCCGATCATCCCGGGCACGGACCCCAGTACTCCGCCCGAAACCGATACCGGCGCAGGAACCGAGCCCAGCACAGGAATCGAGCCCGGCGCAGGAACCGAGCCCGGCACGGGGACGCCCGGCTCGGGTGGCGCCAGCGGCTTCGGGACACCAGGCAGCGGGGGCACGAGCACGTTCGACATCGGTAGCCCCGCCGAGCAAGAGCCGTTCGGTGACCTCGACGCGGGCGCCGGCGCCGGTGGCACCGCCGGGGCAGGAGGTGGCGGAGGGGCCGGCGGCATGCGCTAGAGCGACAAACGGTTAGGAACGCGCCGAGATATGCGGAAAACTGCGTCGGAC
>CAYYWA010000135.1:0-13973 GCA_964475255.1 uncultured Sorangium sp. | reverse complement strand
CTCGCCCTCTTCGCCCCGATGCTCACCGCCACCGTCGCCGGCGCTCAGCCGTCGACGGATGGAGCGGCGGTCCCTGCCGACGCCAGCGCGACGAGCGCCCCGGCAGCGGGCCACCCCACCACCCGGCCAGCAGACTCGAAGCCGAACGCGCCCACCGAGGTGGATCTGAAGGAAGCACGGATCCGCTACGACCGCGGTCTCGAGCTGTACAAGGAAGGTGAGTTCGCCCTCGCGGTGATCGAGTTCGAGCGGGCGTACGCCATCGTTCCGGACTATCGCGTGCTCTACAACATCGGCCAGGTGCGGATTCAGCTCTCCCAGTACGCGCGGGCGCGGCGCGTGCTCGAGCAGTACCTCGCCGACGGCGGCGATCAGATCGCCGAAGAGCGTAAGAAGTCCGTCCGCGCCGATCTCGAGATGCTCGCGATGCGCACCGGAACGCTCGAGATCGAGACCAACGTCGAGGGCGCGGACATCCTCGTCGACGACGTGCTCGTCGGGCGCTCACCCATCACCGAGCCTCTGCTCCTCGACGCGGGGGAGCACCGCGTCCAGGTGCGGAAGGGCGGCTACTCACCGCACCTCGAGCAGCTCTCGCTCGCTGGCCGCGACGCCAAGCGGCTCACGATCGAGCTCGAAAAGCTGCCCGAGGCGACGGTCGCGCCGATCATCGTCGAAAAGCAGGTCATCGCCAGGGACTCGGACCGCAGCACCTGGCTCTGGGCGACCTGGTCCGCGACCGGCGCCTTCGCCGTCGGCGCGGCGATCACCGGTGGCTTCGGGATCAAGGCCGCCGGTGAGCTCGAGGAGCTCCGTTCGTCCAGCACCACACGCAGCGAGCTCGATTCCCAACAGCGCCGCACGCGAACGCTGCTCACGGTCGCCGACGTGCTCGGCGCGGCTGCCGTCGTGTCGGGCGCCGCCGCGCTCTACATCACCCTCTCCGGCTCGGACGAGGAAGCCCCGAGCGAGGGCGCTCCGCCGCCCGCCCGCGTCGGCTTCAAGGTCACGCCGAGCTTCGTCGGCCTCGAGGGCGCGTACTTCTGAGCCGGGACGCTAGGCTCTGAGCCGAGCGAAGCGCCGCGCCGCGAACGCGGCGCCCAGGAGCCCCGCGAACAGCACCGCGAGGGCTCCCGAGCGCTGCCCACCCGCAACGCGGCAGGCGCAGCTCGGATCCTCGCGCGAGCCGCTGCCGCCGATCGGATCGGGATCCGTTGGATCGGGCGGATCGGGCGGATCGGGATCCGGCGGTTCGAGCTCGGGCTCGGCGCCCGCGGCTTCGAAGGCCTTCAGGATGAGATCCCGGAACGGCGCGATCCGCGTGTACACGTTGCGCACGTTGGGCGCCGTACAGCTCATTCCGGCAGCGAGCGAATACACGCCCGTGAGCGCGCCCGTCTCCTCGGAGAACGCGGGTCCGCCGCTGTCGCCGAAGCACGCTCCCTCCGTCAGCACGAACGTGCGCGGCGCGGCCGTTCCCGTCGGGCTTGCGTCGGAAGCGGGACCGACGTCCGAGACGAGCACCCCCGAGCGGCGGCGCCGTTCTCCGAGCGTCCCCTCCTCGGTCATCCCGTAGCCCACGACCAGCATGCGCTCGGCGCGCTCCACGGTCCGCTCGAGCCGGATGGGCGCGATCGGGAGGTCGAGCGCGCGATCGAGCACGACGGCCGCGAAATCGTTGCGACAGATCGTGGGGGCACCGGTGCCGAACACGGCCGCGCCGTACGCGACCGGCTCGCCCTCGTTCGGCACGACGCCGGAGTAGACCTCGATCTTCGCCGGATCCGCGGGAGCGCCGATCTCACCGTTCCCGGGGATGTTCGTGCTGAGCGAGCCGTCGCTCTTGCAGCTGAACGCGCCTCCCGTGTAGTACGCCACACAGTGGAGCGCCGTGAGCACGAGGTTCGGCGCCACCAACGTGCCCGTGCAGGCTTGCTCTCCCGTATCGGGCGGGGACGAACGGAGCATCACGACGGCGTCGTCCCGCTCGTCCGACGGCTCTCCATCCACGATCGCCTGCGCGGACGAGCCTCCGCGCGGGTCCAGCGTCACGACCTCGTTCGTACACCCGAAGAGCAGCGCGGCGCCGAGCGCCGCGCGCGCGCCGTTTGAGCCTAGAAGTCGGAGAAACACGGAAAGTCACCATAGAGCTCGTCACTCTCGGCGTCGTAGCGGAGCACGTCGCTCCGAATCTGCCCCGTGCTGTCGATGCACCAGACGCTGCCCGCGCTCTTGCGGGCTCCGCTCGGCGTGAAGTCGGGCGGCCCGAGCGTGCCATGGAGCCGCACGTCCGGCGGATCGGACCGCGAAATGGCGATCAGGGTTCCGGAGATCCTCTTGGCGCCGACGCCGACGTCCGTGGGTCCGTCGAGCAGCCGCAGCATTCCTTGCGCCAGGTGCGCTCCCGTCAGGGGCCCCGGCACCCGGTCCGCGGCCGCTGCCGCGTAGATCAAGAAGTACGCGGCGTCGTAGTAGTTCTCGAAGCCCTCCGGGTTCATGACGTCGCGATACTTGACCTTGAACTCCGTCAGGTACTCGTCGTACAGCGTCGAATCCTCTGCCGCGGGCGCGTTCATGCCGATCATCCGCCTGCGGATCGTGGGCTCGAGCCCGAGCACGTAGCTCAGGCCGGGTTGATTGTATTGAAAGGGCGACAGGACGTAGAAGGGGCGCGCCTGCTCGCCCTCCTCGTCGGGCCACAGGGCCTCGATTCCCGGCATCATCTCCGCCAAGAACTCGACGAACGCATTGCCGATGATCACGTGCGGCCGGAAATCGACGAGCTCCTGCGTCTCATCGCCGAGATCCGAAGCCCCAGGCGGAATGATCATGGAGAGCCAGTTCCCGTCGTCCTCGTTCTCGGACGGCGACTTGTCCCCGTTGAACCGCAGGGAGTCCTGAATGACCTCGCGCACCTGGTTCAAAAACCGAATGTCGGCCGTCACGAGCGCCACGCGGACCGGCTCGCTCGAGTCGATGGCAGAGGTGGTCTCGAGGTGCTCGATCACTCGGTCGAGCACCGCCGGATAGCTCGCCGCGATCTCGCCTCCGCCCGGGAGGAGGTGCCACATCAACCCGTCGTCGTCGGTGGCGACGAGCTGCCGCTCCGACTCTCCGGGGCTCACGATGAAGACTCCGGCTTCCAAACCCTTGGTGTCGAACGCGTGCTGGAGCTCCTCGGGGTAGAGGCCCCCGATGATCCCGGGCACCCGCAACGCGTCGACCAGGTGCTCCATCCCGCGATCGATCACGCCGATGTCCCCTTCGGTCATCGCTTCACAAACGACACCCACCAGCGGTCGGCGCCCGCCCGCCCCGACTGCCGGCAGCCCGTTCACGGTGGACTTGAACTCGGTGAAGGCGAGATCGTAGTTGAGCAGCTCGACGCCCGTTTGATCGCTGCCGAGCGGCGCGAACGCGCCGAAGACGATCGGGCTCCCGGTGATCAGGTTCTCTCGGAGGGCCTTCGGGTCGAGCGGGACCACGACCGGGCACTCGTCCGTGGTCAGGTCCACGCACGCGCCCTCGATGCACACGCTCGGATCGATGATGGTCTCTTCGCCCAAGCAGTCCTTGTTGCTCGTGCATCCGCCGGAGCCGGAGCTGCCGCCGCCTCCTCCGCTGCCGCCCGTCGGCGCGTTCGTCGCCGTGCACACGCCCGCGACGCACCTGCGGCCCGTGAGCCCGATGGCCGCACAGTCCGCATCGATCTCGCACTGGTCGGCGCTGAGGTCGTAGAGCAGCGAGCAGGCCGTGAACAGCCCGGCCCCCACGATGACCAAGCCTTGGAACGTGTACTTCAAGAAGCGACGCATCGTCAGGATCCAAGCCTATCGATTCGAGCGAAGGGGACCAAGCATCTCGTCTCGAGAAGAACGGCGCCGTTGGGACGAGGCGTAAGCGCGTCCGCCGCGCTCCGGAAAGGTGAGCCTTCCTCTTACAAGAGACCGACTCTCGAGGGTGCGGACCGCGACTCGATGGGGCCTTCGGGGGCTGCCTCGCGGTGGCTCGCGTGCACCAGTGCGGCCCGTCGCAAGCGCCACCGGGCCCGGCAGCCGCCCGATGCTCAGCCCTTTTTGGGCCGCGGCAGGTTGAACTGCTCGAGACGGTTGATCAGCGTGCGCCGGGACATGCCGAGCATCTTCGCGGCGCGCGTTTGGTTGCCGCCGCACGCCTCCAGCGCGCGCACGATGCGGTCGCGCTCGCTCCGCCCGGAGAGGGCGGCCGACGGCACCTCGAGCACGGCGGTGTCGCTGTCGAACTCGTCCGCGTCGCTGAGCTCGCTCTCGGGCTGCTGCGGCTCGAGCAAGATCTCGTGCTCGGTGATCACGTCGTCGTTCGCGAGCAACGCCGCGCGCTCGATGACGTTGCGAAGCTCCCGCACGTTCCCCGGCCACTCGTAGTCGCAGAGCATCTGGACGACCTGCCCGTCGATCCGCGGCTCGCGCTGGCCCGAGCGCGAGCAGAACTCGCGCAAAAAGTGGCGCGCGAGCGGCTCGATCTCCGTGCGCCGCTGGCGGAGCGGCGGAATCCGCACGACCAGGCCGCTGATCCGATAGTAAAGGTCGCCGCGGAAACGCCCGGCTCGCACCTCGCGCGCGAGATCGCGGTTCGTGGCCGTGACGAATCGGACGTCGATACGCCGCGGCTTCGTCGAGCCGACCCGGATCACCGTGCGCTCTTCCAGCACCCGCAAGAGCTTGGCTTGCGTGCCGAGCGGCAGCTCGCCGATCTCGTCGAGGAACACGGTGCCCTTGTCCGTCGCTTCGAGCAGGCCGACCTTGGCCGCGTGCGCGCCGGTGAACGCTCCGCGTTCGTGACCGAAGAGCTCGCTCTCGAGCAGGCTCTCGGGCAACGCGGCGCAGTTGAGCCGCAGGAACGGCCCGGTCGAACGCGGCGACCCGCGGTGCACCGCCTCGGCCATCACCTCTTTCCCGACTCCCGTTTCGCCGAGTATCAAGACGGAGATATCGCTCGACGCGGCACGGCCGACGAGCTCGTACGCCCGGCGCATCTCCGGATCGACGAGGACGGGCGGCAACCCGCCCGCGATCTCCGCGCGGATCCCCGTGAGGCTCGAGCGCCCCTTGCGTTGCAGCACCACGATCACGGCGCCCACGCGGAGGACGTCGCCCGGGCGGAGCCGCTTTCGCTTGTTCGCCTCGAGCCGGCGATGCGCCAACGACCCGGTCTCGTCGCGCGGATCTCCGGTGGACGGCGCGCGGACGAGCGTCGTGCCGTTGGCGCTGCCGAGGTCCTCGATCTCGATGTCGTCGCCGACGTAGAGGCGCGCGTGCCAGCGAGACACGGAGAGATCGTCGAGGCGAATCTGACATTCGCTCGCACGCCCGATGTCCACGATGCTCCCGAACTCCAGCGGAAAGAGCATGTTCTGCTGCCGCATGTACACGGCGAGCTCGAACCGGCCCTCGCGCGGCGGGGGCGGCGGCTGGGTGAGTATTTCCGACATCAGCCTTCACACGGAGCGCACGAGTGCCTGCGTGCACCCCCCGACTGCGAACACATGGAAGCGAAAAGCATCGGAAGGGAGGATACACGATGCGAGCACGGCGTGCCGAGCGGCGCGAAACGCGTGCCCCTCCCCTGTCGACACACGAGCTCACTCACCCACATCGACTCCGGATCGCCGCGGAAACGGCCTCGAAAAGCCTGGCTCGTATCCGCTGTATCAGCTAGATTCGGTCGAGAATGGACAGCAGCGGAGCTAAAGTCGGCTTGCCGCGCGAAGGGCCGCCCGCTAGGCAAGAAGAGCCCTCGGCGTCGCGGCTCCGCGCGGCGGACGTCGCCGACGATGCGCCCCGCGCGATCGCCGGCAAGCGCGTCGGCCGCTACAGCCTGCTGTTTCCGATCGCGTCCGGCGGCATGGCCCAGGTCTGGGCCGGCAAGCCCGAAGGCGGCGGTCTCGCTCGAACCGTCGCCATCAAGCTCGTTCGTCCCGAGTACGCGTCCGACGAAGAATATGCGCGGATGTTCATCGACGAGGCGATGGTGGCCTCGTCGATTCATCACCCGAACGTGTGCGAGATTCACGAGCTCGGTCGGGATGGGGATCTCTTGTTCATGGTGCTCGAGTGGGTCGCCGGCGACTCGCTGAGCGGCCTCGTGCAACGAGGGAGCGAGCTCCGCCCGCTGCCCGACGAAATCGCCGCGCGGATCGTCGCGGACGCCTGCGCCGGCCTGCACGCCGCGCACGAGGCCATCGGTCCCGACGGGCAGCCGCTCGGGATCGTGCATCGCGACGTCTCGCCACCGAACATCCTCGTCTCGGTCCACGGCCACGTGAAGGTGAGCGATTTCGGCATCGCCAAGGCGCGCCACCAGCTCCATTCGCGGACGCGCACCGGCGAGATCAAAGGCAAATTCGCGTACATCCCGCCGGAGCAAATCCTCGGTCGGGGCGTGGATCGGCGCGCGGACGTCTACGCGATGGGCTGCGTGCTCTACGTCGCGACCCTCGGCCTCCGTCCCTTCGGGAGCGGCGCGGGCGCGCTCGGCAAGATCGTCCGCGGCAAGTTCCGGCTCCCGCGTGAGCTCCGCGAGGATTACCCCGAAGGGCTCGAGGTGATCATCGTGAAGGCGCTCGCCGCCGATCCGTCGAAGCGATACCAAACGGCGGACGAGATGCGGCTCGCGCTCGAGCAGTGGCTCGTCACCTCGGGGCACGTCGTCGTTCACGGCGACGTTTCGCGCGTGGTGCGCGAGCGCATGACCCCCGAACGACGCAAGCTCGTCGATGCGATCTTGAGCTCGAGCCGCGCGGTCCCCGAGGCGCTCGCGCAGCAGCTGCTCGCGCTCGCAGCCCAGGAGAAGACGGACACGCCCACGGCAACGAGCGGCCTGGTCGTCCACCCCCCTGGGTTCCGCGAGCGGATGCAAAGCATGGCGCGCGCCTCCGACTCGGATTCGACGCAGCTCGATCCGGCAGCCGCCGCGGCCGTTCCACCCGCGCCCCGCCCCTTCGCCACGGCGCCGACGAGCATCACGATGCCGCCGCCGAAGCCGAACGCGGCTCCTGCTCTTCCGATACGAAACGACACGGCGAGCCCGACGGGCAAGGCGCCACCACCGAAGCCGGAACGCCGCTCCGCGACGCCGCCCGCCCCGTTCGAGCCCGTACCCGTCGCGGTGCCCGTCGTGCGTGCGGTGGAACCCGAGCTCCCGACGTGGACCGGGGGGCAGCTCCGCCCGAAGACCGGGCTCTGGGTCGCGCTCGGCGTCGCCGCCGCCGCCGCCGGCATCGTCGGCCTCTACGGCCTCTTCGGCTGAGCCTCGATTTCGGGCTTCCTAGCCGGGGAAGGCCGCTCCCTCCGGCGTCAGCCCGAAATCGAGGCCGCGCCGGGCTTCGAGCTGCTTCGGCCCGAAATGCTCAGGCTTTCTTTTTTCTGTATTCGAACCAGCGGAGCTCCATGGGGGCGCGGCCCATGGGCAAGTCGAACAAGTCGCCGCCGGTCGACCACTGTTCGAACCAACCCGTGGGCGGCCAGTGCTCTTTCGGCAATCGCTCGCGCTCGTACTCGAGGGTGGATTCCTCGCGGACCTTCTCGAGCGGGGTGTTCGTGGCCGCGTGATCGAAGTCGGCGCGGGTGAAGATCGGGCACCAGAACACTTGCGCGAGCTCTCGGGCGACCGCGTCGGGCTTGTAGCCATCGAGCGTGGTGAACGCGCTGAAGAGCAGGATGCCCCCGGGGCGCAGCATCTCGGCGACGCTCGCGAACAGCCGATGCAGGTGAGCGGCATCGCGGAAATGGGACGCGACGACCTCGGCGAGGAAGACGACGTCGTAGTGCTCCTTCGGCACGCCGAGAGCCGGATCGAGCACATCGCCCTCGAACACGCGGACCTCGACTCCGGCCTTCTCCACGTCCTCGCGCAACACCTTGGCGAGCGCCGGCGCGATCTCGACGGCATCGGTGCGAAATCCGGCCTTCGCGAGGGGCAGCGTGTTCCGCCCGGTGCCCGCGCCGACGTCCAGCACGCGGACGGTGCTGGGCTCGCCGAGGGACCGCGCGAGATCCATCACTTTGCAGTCCGGGTGGGCGCCGAAGAGCGGCGGCGTGCGCGTCTTCACCCAGTGCTCGTATTCGTCGCCGATGGTGACGACGTCCAACACGACGCGATACGAGAGCGTCGTCTTCGGGGGCCTGTCGGTCTCGAAGAAGACAGTGAGCCGCGAGTAGGGCGACTGCTCCCACCCCTTCTTCAACCACGTCTCGAGGACGCCGCGCAGGTGGGCCTTCTCCGGCTCGTTGAACACGCGCCCGACCGACCCGAAGATGGTGAGCAGCATCTGCTGATAGTGATCCAGCAGGCTCGGCACCGCGGCGATCCGGAGCTCACCGCGCGCCGCAATCCGGCGCGGCAAACGCCGGATCATCGCCTGTCGCAGCAACGTCGCGTTCGTCTCCCGGGTCGGTTTCTTACCCTTCATCGGCGCGCAAAGTAGCACTCCTCGGGCGAAAAACGGCCAGGAACGCGCCCGCGCGCGCAGGCCCCCGACGCTCGGCCCTTCCCCCGAAGCCCCGGAGCTCAGGCCTGGGACTCTTCGGCGTAGTCGGTGGACTCGGGGATCTCGTCCAGGCCGGCGCCGCCGCGAACCGGGATCGCACGCGCGGCGGCGACCTTCTCGAGGGCGGCCCCGAGGCCCTGTCGATCCGCCACGCGCGGGAGGAAGGCTCGCGTGCCGTCCCAGAGGTCGAGCGCGACGGTGTGCGGCAGATCGAGGATGACGCGGTCGATCTGCGCCCAGCGGTAGCGCTTGAGCTTCGGCAGGCCGAGCGTCACCACGTCGCGGTACTCGATGCCGTCACCGTGCACGCGCACGCCACGCATGTTGGCGCGCAGCACGGAGGCGATGGCCCCGAGCGCGAGCAGGAACGCGAGCGTCCGCGCGCCGATGAGCCCCCGCACCCCGCGCTCGACGACGTTGACGTAGAGCCAGCTATCGACGGGGCTCCGCTCGGCGGCGATGACGATCATCACCGCGAAGCCGGCAGCAAAGACGTAGAGCAGAGATGGGAGCCTGGCGCGGAACGGCGGACCGAACGTGGTCTCCGCCGGGCGATACGTCATATCGAAGCCCGGAGGACGCGACGGACGAGCCATGGATCTCGAACGTAACTCCCCGGGCGAAGCTTGGAAAGCCGAGCGCACTGGAAGCCCGGATCCCCCGCACCGCAGCGCGAGGCTTTTCCCAGGGTGCCTGAAATTCTTCAGATAACAGCGTGTGTCCCCGCGCGACGCCGCGTATCCTGCCTGCCCGCGCGCCTCGGAGTCACTTACCCGAGGGCGCCTCCCCGTGCCCACTCTCGTCACCCGCCGCGCGCCTCGCTCACCCGCTCTTCCTCCCTCGGTCGTGCGCCGACTCGGCGACGCCATGCTCGCCGAGCTCGGTTTCGAGGACAGCGAGCTCAGCGTGCTGCTCACCGACGACGCGACCATTCACGCGCTCAATCGCACCCACCGGGGCAAGGATCGCCCGACCGACGTGCTCGCGTTTCCCCTCGACTGGGAAACGTCGGAGGCGCCCGAGCTGCTCGGAGACGTGGTGATCTCCCTCGATACCGCGGCTCGGCAGGCGCGGGCGCGCCGCCGGCCGCTCGCCGAAGAGGTGCGCTGTCTCCTCGCCCACGGCCTCTTGCACCTGGTCGGGTACGACCATGGAACCGTCCCCGAAAAGCGCGAGATGGTCGCCATGACCCGTCGCCTGGTGCGGAGTGCGGCACACGTGCCATTACCTCCCAGCGCCGACGTCCGCCGGAAACCCATGCCCGTCCGCCGCCGCCGGGGCGCACGCGGAATTTCGGGAAGGGCCCGAAAGATTGCTGGATAAGTGCTCTCACGTACTGGGGAATCTCGACCGCGGTCGAGCCCCTGTCCGAAGCCAGCATGGAACAAGGGAAGCCCGACTGACCGGCTTCGAATTGGGCGTGCTCCCTGCCCTCCCGACCACACACCTGTTCCGACCGGCACAAAAAAAGCTCGTTCAAGCCCCCCAACTCATTTTTTCCCCTTGATACTGCCGTAGCGACCCTGTTATCCGTCGCGGCAGGTTGTCGGCCGAAACCGAGGCTTTCTCAACAGTCGCGGAGCGGCCGTAGGCCGAAAGACGAGGCGTCCAAGGCTCCCCAAGAAGAGATCTTCCAACAGGAGGAAGCGTACATGGCTGGCAAGAGGCTTACGAAGGCTCAGGTGGTCGCTGAGCTCGCGAATGCATCGGATCTGGACAAGAAGAGTGTTTCCCGCGTTTTCGAGTCGCTGCAGGAGCTCATCCGCAAGCAGCTCTCGTCGCGCGGCCCCGGCGAGTTCGTCGTGCCGGGCCTGGTGAAGCTGCGCGTGGTGAAGAAGCCCGCCACCAAGGAGCGGCAGGGCATCAACCCGTTCACGAAGGAGCCGATCACGATCCCGGCGAAGCCCGCGAGCAAGAAGGTCCGCGCGACGGCGCTCAAGGCGCTCAAGGATCTGGTTCAGTAAAAGTCTCCTCGCGGAGCTTCTCCGTGACGGTCCCCGGCTCGCCGATGGCGAGACCGGGGACCGCCGTTTTTGTGGCCCGACGCAACGGGTGAATTCGCGGCAGCGATGATGCAGTGATAGTGTGGCATCGGCTCGCTTGACTCTCGGCAGTATCACCCTCAAAGCCGGTCACGTGCAGCCCGTCTGGGCGGGGCACCCTTGGGTTTTCGCGCAGGCCATCGAGCGCATCGAAGGTGGCGTGGGGCCGGGCGACGAGGTGCTCGTGCGCGACGGCCGAGGCAACACCCTGGGACGCGGGCTGTACTCGCCGGGCTCGGCGATCCCGGTTCGCCTCTATACGCGCAACCCGAATCGCCCCATCGACGCTCGGCTCTTCGAAGAACGGTTGCAGGCGGCCATCGCTCGCCGGCGCGTGCTCGGCCTCCCGAGCGAGCAGACGACGGGCTTCCGGCTGGTGCACGCCGAGGGCGACGCGCTGCCCGGGCTCATCGTGGACCGGCTCGGCGACGTGCTGGCCGTTCAGCTCGGCACGATCGGGATGAAGCGGCGCGAAGGCGTCCTCCTCGATCTGCTCACCCGCTTGCTCGCTCCGCGCGCCATCGTGGATCGCACGCCGGCGCGCGCGGCCGAGAGCGAAGGCTTTCGCGCCGGGACCGGCGTCGTCCGCGGCTCGGAAGTGGAAGCCTTCCTCTTCCGCGAGCGCGGGCTCGAGTTCCGCGTGCCGCTCGAGCTCGGGCAAAAGACCGGGTTTTACTTCGACCAGCGGCCGCTCCGAGAGCGCGTCGAGGCGCTCGCGTCGGGCCGGCGCGTGCTCGACGCCTACTGCTACGTGGGCTCGATCGCCCTCGCGGCGGCGCGCGGCGGCGCGACCTCCGTCGAGGCGGTGGACTCGAGCGCGCTCGCGCTGGAAGCGGCGGCCGAGTCCGCGACCCTGAATGGCCTGTCGGGACGGCTTCAGCTCGAACGAGGCGACGCTCCCGAGGCCCTGGCGCACGCCGGGCGCAAGGGTGGCCTCGAGCTCGTGATCGTGGACCCGCCGAAGCTCGCTCCGACGCGCGCGGCGCGGCAGCGCGCGCTCGAGAGCATGCGGCGGCTCGCCGGGCTCGGGTGCCGCGCGACGCGCCCGGGTGGGCTGCTCGTCATCAGCTCGTGCTCCGCGGCGCTCGGTCTGTTCGACCTGACGCGCGTCGTCGCGCTGGGGGCCCGCGACGTGGGGGCCACGGCGGTCGTGCTCGAGCGCATCTTCCAGGGCCCGGACCACCCGGTCCCGGCCGCCTTCCCCGAGGGCTTGTACTTGAGCAGCCTCGTGGTCGAGATCGGGCCCGCGTCGTAGAACGCTCTCCGTGCAGCCTTTGACTCGGATCCCTCGGGCCGCCCTCGCGCGACTGCGGGGGCTCGCGTTCGATCTCGACGACACGCTGCTCGACGAGGGGCGCCTGCTTCCGGAGGCCCTGGAGGCGCTCTACGCGCTCTCGGAGGCGGGGTACGAGCTCTACGCCGTCACCGGGAGGCCCCAGAGCTTCGGCGGCGTGCTCATGCGCCAGTGGCCGCTCGACGCGGCCGTCACGGAGAACGGCGCCATCGCGTTCCGGCGCGCCGGGCGCCGTGTGCTGCGGGTCGATCGGCTCTCGGCGCCCGAGCGCGCCGAGCGCCGCGCGGCGCTCGAACGTCTGGTGCGGCGGGTCCGAGAGCGTCACCCCGAGCTCGTCCCCGCCGACGACGTCGAGGGGCGCCTCAGCGACTACACCTTCGACATCGGCGAGCACGAGCGGGCGCCCGCCGAGCTCGTGCAGGCCGCGCGGAGCTCGGCGCTCGCGCTCGGGGCGGCCGTGACGAGCTCGAGCGTGCACCTGCACGTGAGCCTGGATCGCGCCGACAAGGCGAGCGGGTTCGTGCGGCTGGTTCGCGAGCTCCACGAGCTCGATCCAGCGCGGGCGCGGCTCGAGTACGCCTTCATCGGCGACAGCGAGAACGACGCGGCGTGCTTCGCTGCCTTCCACGTCACCATCGGCGTCAGCAATCTCTCCGGCCGCCCCACGCTGCCGCCGCGCTTCGTGACTCGAGGGGCGCGAGCGGCGGGCTTCGTCGAAGCCGCCCAATTCCTCATTTCGGCGCGGCGCTCCGAAGCCGCTTCCCCCTGACCAATGGGCGCCGCGGTGTCTCCGATCGAGAGCGGAAGCTCCCCGACGCCCAAAGCGGGCCCGCGCCGCGGGCTCGCTCGGCTGCTGCGCGAGCCGCTCGTGCACTTCCTCGTGCTCGGGGCGCTGCTCTTCGTGGGCCGGGAGCTCCTCCGCGACGGGAGCACGGACGAACGCACGATCGTGATCACGCGCGCCACGGTGGCGCACCTCGAGCGGGAGCTCGCGGCCGAGCTCGGGCGCGCGCCGAGCCCCGCCGAGCTCGACCAGGCCCTCGCCCGCTACCGGCTCGAAGAGATCGCCTATCGGGAAGCCCTGCGGCTCGGCCTCGATCGCTCCGACCCCGCGGTGCGAACGCGTCTCGTCACGCGCGTCCGCGAGATTTACCAGAAGCTCGAGATCCCGAAGGAGCCGTCCCGCGCCGAGCTCGACGCCTTCCTCGCGGAGCACCGGCAGCTCTACGAGCTCCCCGCGCGCTTCGCGTTCGAGCACGCGTTCGTGGCGCGCTCGAACGCGGATGCGGCGGAGCGCGTCGAGGCGGTGCGCGAGGCCCTCGCGCGGGGCGCTCCCGCCGCGACGCTGGGAGACGCCTTCGACCAGGGCACGCGCTTCGAAGGGCAGACGTTCGAGGACATCGCGCGAGTGTTCGGCTTCCCCTTCGCGGTCGCCGTGCGCCGACAAGCGCCGGGGACGGTGGCGCCCATCGAGTCGCCCCACGGTTACCACGCGGTGCGTCTGCTCGAGAAAACGCCGCCCGCGCTCCCGCCGCGCGCCACGCTCGAGCCGCGCTTGATCCGCGACTATCAGATCGCAAAGAGCGGTGAGACGAGCGACGCGGTGCTCGAGAAGCTCGCCTCGCAGTACACCATCGTCGAGGCGTTCCGGTGAGCCGCGCCCTGCTCGCGCTCGTTGCGTTCGCGCTCGTCGTTCTCGTTGTCGCCGCGGGCCGGGCGCACGAGCTCTCTTCGGGAACGCTCTCGCTCGAAGAGCGGACGCCGGGGGTGTTCGCGATGCGGTGGACGCCGCCCGCGACGCCCCTCGCCGGCGCGGTCGCGGTGCGCCCAGAGTTTCCCGAGCACTGCAGCGTGCTCCCGAGGCTCGTCGACTGTGGGAGCCAGGGGCTCGTGGGGCCGCTCGTGTTCGCGGGGCTCTCCGAGACCAGCTATCGTGTCCTCGGGCGCATCGCCTGGCACGGTGGTCGCGAGCAGAGCTTCGTCGTCACGGGGGAGTCGCCGAGCGTCGAGCTCCGCGGCGCGCTCGCCTCGGCGGGCGCGGGCGCGACGCTGCGCCCGGCCCGCGAGGAACTCGGGCTCGGCCTCGTCGCCCAACGGCTGGGCGCCGCCC
>CAYYWA010000134.1:0-14115 GCA_964475255.1 uncultured Sorangium sp. | reverse complement strand
GTGGTGGGGGCGGCGCGGCAGGCATGGGCGGCGGCTCGGGCGGCACGACGTCGGGCGGCGGCAAAGCTCCCGCGGATCCGAGCGCTGGCTGCGGCAAAGCCAATCCGCAGACGGGAAGCGGCCAGAACCCGCTGACGGTGTCCGGTCACCAGTACTACGTGAAGCTGCCGGGCGGCTACGACGCGAACAAGCCCTATCCGGTGTTGTTCATGTTCAACCCCACCAACAATCCCATCACCTGGGCCGAGCAGAACGCCGGTTTCGAGAACAACGGCGCGAAGGACGCGTGGATTCGCGTCTATCCGCACCCCGCGAATATGAGCTCGGGGTGGGGCGCCAACGACGTCTCGTTCTTCCAGCCGCTCTACGACGCCATCACCAACAACTTCTGCGTCGACAAGGCGCGGGCGTTCGCGGCCGGCGAGAGCTCCGGCGGGGATTTCTCGAGCATTCTCGGTTGCGAGCACGCCGACAAGCTGCGCGCCGTGGCGCCGTGCGCGACGAAGGCGGTGCAGCAGTATCCGCTGAACGCCGCGCAGCGCTCCTGTACCGGGCAAGTGACGGCGGTCGTGATTCACGGGAAGATGGACACCGTCGTTGGCCCGGAGAACGGGCCGTTGACGCGCGACTTCTACGTCGATCTCAACAACTGCGACTCGAGCTCCCAACCGGTGCAGGGCTACACGGACTCGATGTCGAACTGCATCGAGTACCAGGGGTGCGACGAGGGCTTTCCCGTGTTCTGGTGCCAGCACACCGATCCCGAGTACAACAACACCAACCACGGCTGGCCTCGCTTCGCCGCCAAGTTCATCTGGGAGACCTTCTCGACGTACTGAGCCGAGCGAGAGCGACGAACGGTTGGGAGCGCGCCAGGCAGGAGGCGGCGCCGAGTAGCGCCGTCAGGCCTCGGGGCGCGCCGCTTCCTGGCACAGCGTCTCGACGAAGCGATCGAGGTCGTCGCGCCGTTGCTCGGCGAGCTCCTGACCGATCTGCTGGAGCCGCAGCATGTTCTCGGGAGCGGCGTCGTCGAGATCGCTCACGGAGTTGGGCTCGTCCTTGAGATCGGCGTCGAGACGGAGGTACTGCCCCGGAACCCCTGCCGCTTCGAAGATGCGAGCGAGCTGGTAGTCCACGGTCTCGGAGACGCCGGACATCATGATGTCGAGGGTCGGACGGGCCCAGCGGAAGAGCCCGTAGTCCCGGACTTCTTCGTATCGGTAGGGCTTCAGCGAGCTGCCGGTTCCGAGGGACACGATCAGCATGTCCCGGGCACGCGGCTTTCCGGGGAGCTTGTGGCGGGCCTCCGCGTACGCGCACAAAGCGGGATTGTTGGCGAACACGCCGCCGTCGACCAGCGGATACGGAACACCCGTTTGCGAGTAGATCTGCGCCGGCTCGAAATAGGTGGGTGCGGCCGAGGTGGCGCGAACGACGTCGCGGAGCAGAAAGTCGTCGGCCAGGGACTTTCGCGCGTCGTGCTGCGTGAAGAAGTACGCCCTGCGGCGCTTGATGTCGTACGCCGTGACGAGGCACGGCTTGAGCAAGTCGCTCAGGCGAAGGTCACCGAAATACGTGTCGCACGCGGCGAGCAACCCCGTCGCCGGGTACCGCTCGTCCACGAGCCCGCCGAGGCTCAGCACCTGGTGAGCCACCGGCCGCTTGAAGATCTCCCCGCCGCGCTGGAGGTACAGCTCCACCGCCTGCGCGGCCGTGAACCGCGGCCGCGAGCCCTGCGGGCACAAGTACACACAGGCGAGAATGCCTCCGGTGCTCGTGCCCGCCACGAAGTCGAAGGCATCGCAGAGACGCGCCTCTGGTCCCAAGTGCATCATCACGCGCCGCTCGACCTCGACGAGGACCTGTCCCGGAATGATCCCTCGAATGCCGCCGCCGTCGATGCACAGAATCCTGAGCCGCCGAGCCATGAGTCGTTCCCTCCTGAGAGGCGCTATGCCGACGACAGCAGGGCCGGTTGCGGCGCTTCCATCGGCTCGGGCCCGGTCGACGGCTCTGCCGGGATCTCGTGGCTCGTCGGCTCGTAGTGGAGCAACGCGTTTTTCGTGAAGCGCAGGCGCGAGAGCTCCTCGTACATGCGGCGGCGCGCGCGGTTCTGATTGCCGAGCGGGCGGTGCTCCGGGATGCAGTGCCAGGGCGTGAAGCGCAGGCGCTCGACGAACCGGAGCTGGGCGGGAGAGTCGAACCGCTGCTTCGGGATGCGGATGGTCGCGGCGGGGACGTACGGGGAGAGCCGCTCCGGCCAGCGGACGCCCGCGTGCTCGATCGGCATCGCGTGCGGGTGGGTCTGGACCTGAATCAAAAAGTCGAACACGGCGTCGCGCCGTTGGAGCGTGGCCGCCATGTTCTCGCGCAAATAGTGGTCGTTCGGACGCCCGGGGAGGTTCGGAATCGGGCTCCGCGCGCGCGAGCGGGGGCGCATCGAGAACTTCATGGCGCGCCCCTGCCCGAGCAGGAACGGCACGCAGCTATAGTACTGGCACTCGAGCGGGCTCGTTTGGGTCTCGTTCCACAACGCCTGCATCAAGAAGTCGAGCAGGTGCGGGTGCCGGGGATCGAAAAAGTAATAGAGGGGCGTCAGCCGGAACGATTGCTCGTGGAGCTGCGAGTTGGCGACGACGTGCGGCGACACGAACGTCGGCGTGCACACGGCCAAAAAATCCTGAGTCTGTCGCTCGTCCTCGGAGAGCTTCGGGCCGGGAACGCCCATCACCTTCACGCTCATGCTGAGGAACCCGACGTCATCGATGTCCGCCGGGCTGTCCGGACCGGGGCCGGAGAAGCGCACCCACGCCTGGAACGTGCGCGGCTCACGAAACAAGCCATGACGGAGCTCCGCCGGCAGATCGTCTCGGACCGTGAGCTCGGCGCGGACGAGCCCGTGCGTCTTCGTGTTGCCGACGCGCTGGAACTCACCAGGGCGGTACTTGCGGAGCATGTACGCGCCCATGTCGCGAATGATCTTGTCGAGCGCTTCTTCCTCGCCAGGCATTCGCTTTTCTTCGGCGAGGCCGAGCCCGTCGTCGGGGCGCCGCAGGTTGATGAGCGCCTCGAGCCCGCGAGCGATGGGCTCGCGGAAGAGCGCGTTCGCGTAGGGCCGCCAGAACGGCTCCGTCCGACGCTCGAGGTGCATCAGCGTGACGAAGAAGCGGTGAACGAACTCGCCGAGCATGGGCTTCATCGGCTCACCCCAGCCCAGGCACCCGCGGGCGCCGTGGCGTAGCTCTGGACGATGACCTTCGCGACCCGCCGATAGAGCTCGAAGAACTCGGTATCGCGAAAGCCGCTTCCGCTGTGCAAGAAGCCGGAGAGCACGTGTGACGCCTGCTCGTGCCCGTCCTTGCCGAGGGAAAAGACGTAGCGGTCGTAGTAGCCGACCACGTCGAAGTGATCGCCGACCACGATCCCGGCGAGCTCGTCGCGATCGTCGGGATCGATGAGCTGCCGTGCCGTGTTGACGACGCCGTCGTTCGTGTCGGCGCCGAGCTCGGCCGGAAGCTCGACGGCGTCGGATTTGATGACGAGGTCGTCCCATCGCGGGCCCGTGAGCGCTTCTTGCAGCCGTGCGAGCGAAGCCTTCACGTGCTGGCCCTCTTCGGCGGAGCCGGTGAGCCACCCGCCCGCGCGCAGCGACAGCTCGCGAAAAAAGTGGTCGGCTGGGGGGATGCTGCAGGCATCGAGCCGCGGGGTTCCCGCCAGGGTCACGAACGTGCGACGGACGACTCCGGGCAGTCGCCTACTCTTCGGCGGAGAGCGCGAGGGATCGAGATCGTCGATGAGCGCCCAACGCGGGAGCAGCCTCCACAGGAACCGCGCGCTCTTCGTCGCTTCGCGCTTCACGCTGAAGAGAAAATCCCCGAGCTCGACGTCGTGCATCGACGCCAGGCCGAAGCTCGCGAGCAGCTTCACGAGCGGCGGCAACCCGGTCAGATCGCGCGCTGCGAGGAACCGCGCGACCGGATCCCGCGTGAGGCACGCGCCCTGGTGCGGGCTCGCGATCGTGACCACGGAGCGGATGCGTCGACGCAGCGCGGGGGCGCGGGGATCGATGTCCGCCCAGTCGCCTCCGCCGATGGGGGCTTCCTCCGTGAGGAGCGTGGCGTCCACACCGCCCGTGCTGTGCCCCACCAGGTGAACGGTGCGGGAACCGTAGTCGTGCTCGAGCGCGTGCAAGCGATCGCACAGCGTCTTGATCATCTGCCGCTGCCGCTCACGGAGCGGCGCCGTGGGAGGAATCGGCACGGGGATCACCGGGACCGGCTCGTTCGACGCACATTCGAGCCCAGCGCGGAGCGCCGCCACCACGCGATCCGCGAAGTACGGGAAGGTGGAGAAGCGTTCGAACCCGAGGAAGCCCGGTATCAAGAAGACGGCGTGCTCGGACGGCGCCCGCCGCCCGCGGCGAACCGCTCTCTGCGCCGCGGCTCTGCCCTCGGGTGAAATCGCCTCGGACACCTCTTGCCGTACGGTTCGGCGGTCCTCGCGCCTTGCCTCGTGGACGTATCCCTGTTCCATCGTGGATCCCCGTTCGCGTGCACAGCCCGACTCGCTGGCGACGCCACTCTGCTCTGGCGCGAACTGACAGTCAATCACTAGCGTGCTGCGGAGTTTCCACCAGCCCACGATTTCCACATCGGCGTGGTGGTGCGGATACGCGGGTTTGCCGCATTCGGGTCGGCCGCAAACGAGGGAGAGCAACTTTCCGCGATTGGGAAGAGGACCGAAGTTTGGGGCTCGTGAATCGTGAGTGGTGTTGCGCGCTCCGTGCGTGAGAATGCGCGCTTGGTTCGGCGGCGAGAACTCATTTACAAGGGGCGTTTGGTTCGCGTAGAGTGCGCGCTGTTCGAAGGGTGAGGGAAAATCGTCCGAATCAGAGAGGGTCCGATGCTGGATTTGCTGCTCGCTCGCCAACGCAGTCGTGCCGTCGAAACGATCAATCGCCTCCTTCCCTGGCATCGATTGCCCTCGTGGCTGGGGCTCGCGAACCTGAGTGAGCTGCGCCAGACCCTGCGGGCCGAGAACCTGCACGACACGAGTGGTATCGATGCCGAGGAATCGCACGCGGCCGCGCGCCCTCCGAAGCCGGAGCCGGCAGGCTCCGAGGTGTTGCGGTTTCGCACGGCGGATGGCAGCTACAACGATCTCGAGCAGCCGAGCATGGGGATGGCGCAGACGCGCTTCGGTCGCAACGTTCCGCTCGAGGCGGTCGCGACGCCGACGCCGACGGACCTCCTCACGCCCAATCCGCGCACCGTGAGCGAGGTGCTCCTCGCGAGGCGGAATTTCATCCCCGCCACCTCCTTGAACGTGCTCGCCGCGGCCTGGATTCAGTTCATGACGCGCGACTGGTTCAGCCACGGCGACAATCAACCGGAGGACCCGTACGAGGTTCCGCTGCAGAACGCGGATGGTTGGCACGAGCGCCCGATGCGGGTCCAGCGCACGCGTCGGGATCCGACGCGGTGCCCGATGTCCGCGGGGCCTCCCACCTTCACGAACGACGTCACGCACTGGTGGGACGCATCCCAGATCTACGGCAGCAGCGGTGAGCTCGCGCAGGCGCTGCGCGCGAAAGAGGGAGGAAAGCTCGAGCTCGACGAGCGCCAGCGACTGAAGGTCGATCCCGAAACGGGCATCGAGATGACCGGGTTCATCGCGGACACCAACTGGGCCGCGGTGAGCTTGCTGCACACCGTGTTCGCGAGGGAGCACAACGCGATCTGCGACGCGCTCCGCGCCGCGTACCCGACCTGGAGCGACGAGGAGGTCTTTCAGCGGGCCCGCCTGATCAACGCCGCCCTGCTCGCGAAGATCCACACCGTCGAATGGACGACCGCGCTGCTCACGCACCCGACCGTCACGGCGGCGTTGCGCGCCAACTGGTGGGGCGTGTTCGGCGAGCGAATCCAGCGAAACTACGGCAGGGTGAGCAGCAACGAGGTCCTGAGCGGCATTCCGGGCGCGCAGAAGGACCACTTCGGGGTCCCGTACGCGATCACGGAAGAGTTCGTGGCGGTGTACCGCATGCACCCGCTCATCCCGGACGACTACACGTTCTACTCGCTGCGCGACCAGTCCGTGGTCCGGCACGCGGAGCTTCCGGATCTGTTGGGATTGAACGGCGCTCGCCTCATCGACGAGCTCGGGGAAGAAAACTGCCTATACTCGTTCGGCATTTCACACCCAGGTGCGCTTCGCTTGCACAATTTCCCGAACCACCTGCGCAAGTTCTCCCGGCACGACGGGACAATCGTCGATCTGGCCACGATTGACGTGCTGCGCGATCGAGAACGGGGCGTGCCGCGGTACAACGCGTTTCGTCGCTTGCTCCACATGGAGCCCGCGAAGTCGTTCGAGGACCTCACGGACAACCCGGAGTGGGCACGGGAGCTGCGAGACATCTACGGCGACGTCGAGCAGGTCGATTTGCTCGCCGGAACCCTCGCCGAGCCGCTGCCCCCGGGCATGGCATTCAGTGACACGCAGTTCCGCATTTTCATCCTCATGGCCTCGCGGCGCCTCAACTCCGATCGCTTCTTCACGACCGACTTCACGGACGAGGTGTATTCGCCAGTCGGCATGGAGTGGATTCGCGACAACACGATGAGCACCGTCCTGCTTCGCCACTTTCCCGGGCTCACGCCCGCGCTCAGGAACGTGGAGAACGCCTTTTCGCCCTGGAGCTCGGTCCGGCTTTCCTGAGACGAGGTAGCGCCATGGCTCTTTCCGCCGAATGCATCGCTCGTTTGGCTCCCGAAGACGTCGATCGGCTCTTTCGTTCCGGCGAGGTCGGGCAGATCCCCGATGGCGTCGCGGACGGGTTGGCGATTTTCAGCCCGGGCAACCCGTTTCAGCCCCTCTTGGGGAAGCTCGCTCGGGGCCTCGCCTGGAAAGGCAAGGTGGTGAACGCACGCCGGGGCGAGCTCAGAAATCGCGTTTCGGCACTGGGAGTCCACGCGATAGCCGCCGAGGTGTACCCGGGGCGGAGCTGGTTCGACGGCGCGGAGTGCATCGTGCTCGACTACTCGAAGCGCTCGCGGGTCGCGCACTTCGTCCGCGACGAGATCCGCCGCGTCGCCCCGGGGCTCTATCTCGGGCTCGTGTACTTGTGGCAGACGCGAGTGATGTACTTCACGCTGAAGTTCACGGCGTGAGCCGAGCAGCGCACCATGCCGCAACAAGAACCGCTCACGGTCCTCGCTACCGTGGCTCCGGAGCGGGCGCGCGCGGTCGAGAGCGTGCTCGCCGAGATGCGGGAGAATCCGGCCGAGAACGACGTGCTGCCGTTCGGGAAGCTGCGAGGCTGGCACTTCGGGCGCGTCGTGTTTCTTCCCGCGGCCACCGGGCCCGACGGAGAGTCGTTTCCGCCGAAGCTCTTGTTGCTCGCCGACTGTGACGGTTCGGCGCGAGCACACCTCGAGGCGGTCGTCGACGTCGCCGGCGCCAACCTGGATCGGCTGTTCGGGGCTTGCGAGGGGTACCCGGCGTCCCCGTCGCGCGGTGGGAGGCTCTCGTTCCTGCGGGCAAACAGCCTGCGCACGAAGGCGAACTACGTACACCGGCAAGGCCGAACCGTGGAGCAGATCCGCGGGGAGGCGGAGCTCCGCCGTTCGCTCCGGGAGTTCGTCGCGCGGGAGCCGCTGACGGGCGTGCCGGCGCTCGAAGCGCGACGGCGGCTTCGCACGTTCGTGCGGAACACGCCGCGCCTGCGCTGGGCGCTCGAGGCGCCGCCCGCGTTGCCGCTCGGGTGGCGCGCGCGGAACGCCGTTCATGCGACGACCCTCCCGCTCGGGCTGCTCGCCTCCTGGCCGGTGGTCGTTCCGGCGGCGCTCCTCGTGCTCTTGCTCGTGCGGCTCGACGAGCTCCGGGACCATCCCGAGCACATCCGGCCGACGCCGGAGCACGTGCGGGCGCTCACCGAGCTCGAGGATTGGCACGCGCACAACGGGTTCACCGCGGGCGGCTTGGTGAAGCGCGGCTGGGTGCGTCAGGCGGTGATTCGGAGCGTGCTTCCGCTGATCGGCTGGGGGACGCGCCACCTTTTCACGCGCGACTCGCTGGCCGGCGTGAAGACGATCCACTTTGCGCGCTGGATCCCGCTCGACGATTACCGGCGCGTGGTCTTCGCGAGCAACTACGACGGGAGCCTCGAGAGCTACAACAACGATTTCATCGATCTCGTGGCCTGGGGCCTGAACCTGGTGTTCAGCAACGGTCAGGGCTACCCGAAGACACGGTGGCTGCTGTTCGGCGGGGCGACGCTCGAGCAGGAGTTCAAGGACTTCTTGCGTCGACACCAGATCCCGACGCCCGTCTGGTATTCGGCCTATCCCGACCTCACGGCCGTCAACATCGAACGAAACGCGAAGCTGCGCGCGGGGCTCTCCGGATGGATGAACGAACGGAAGGCGGAGGCATGGCTCAGGCTGCTTTGAAAGCGTGGCCGACCGGGGTGAAGGACGGCAAGCATCTGCCACCGCTCACCGGGGACAAGCTCGTGCGCGTGCTCGGGCTCCCCATCGCCGAGCTTTCGATCGACGCGGCCGACGTGCAGGGCATCGTCTTTCGGGGATACGGGGCGTTGCCCGAGTGTCGTTATCCATTGTTGCACGTCCCCACGCCGGAGGGAGGCCGCGCATTCCTGCGCGAGATCGTGAACCGAGTCTCGCCGGGCGTCCCGGCCGCTCGGGGAACGGCCCTTCACGTCGCGTTCACGCACCCGGGCTTGCGCGCGCTCGGCGTGCCGGAGCGGATCCTCCAACAGTTTTCGCGCGAGTTCATCGCGGGGATGGTCGACTCGCACCGCAGTCGATTTCTCGGTGACGTCGACGAGAGCGCTCCCAAAAACTGGCGCTGGGGCGGCCCCTCGACGCCAGCGGTGCACGTGCTCTTGATGGTGCTCGCCGAAAACGCGGCGCGCCTCGACGGCTTGCTCGCGGAGCTCCGCCGTGCCTGGGAAGCGCACGGGCTCAGCGAAATCCGTACTCTGCACACGAACCCCGCGATGCTGGGGAGGGAGCACTTCGGCTTTGCCGACGGGATCTCGCAGCCTGCCATCGAGGGCTACCACCCGGCCTCTTCTCGCTTGCACTTGGTGAAGCCGGGGGAGTTCCTGCTCGGTTACGTGAACGAGTACGGGCTGTACACCGATAGACCTCTCGTCGACGCAGAGGACGATCCGTTCGCGCTCCTCCCGCTCGACGTCGAGGGCTCGCCGCGGCGCGACTTCGGCCGAAATGGCACGTACCTCGTTTTCCGGCAGCTCCGACAGCACGTCCGCGCGTTTCGCGAGACGCTGGACGCCCTCACGCGCGCTCCGGACGGCGCTCCGAACCCGCGAGCCCGTGAGCGCCTGGCCGCGCGCATGGTGGGCCGCTGGCCGAGCGGTGCCACGCTCGTCGAAGCCCCCGACGGCGACGACCCGACGAAGGCGCACAGCAATCTGTTTCGTTACCACCACGACGATCGCGAGGGGCTCAAGTGTCCGATCGGCGCGCACGTACGCCGCGCGAACCCGCGGGACGCGCTCGCCCCCGATCCCGGTAGCGAGCGCTCGCTCGAGATCAATCGACGGCACCGCCTGCTGCGTCGCGGGCGCACCTACGGGACGGAGCTCGCCGAAGGCGCCGTGGACGACGAGGACCGCGGGCTGATGTTCATCGCCCTCAACGGCAACATCACGCGCCAGTTCGAGTTCGTGCAGCACTCCTGGCTCGCCGATCCGCGGTTCAATGGGCTCTTCGGCGAAGCGGACCCGATCGTCGGCGCCGAGCCCGACAACGCCTTCACCGCTTCGATCACGCCCGTTCCCATGCGTTGTACCGGACTGCCGCGGTTCGTGACCGTGGTCGGAGGCGCCTACTTCTTCATGCCCGGAATTCGGGCCCTTCGTTTTCTCGGCCGCCTCGCGACCGACGGGAAAGCGAGCGCATGACCCCGCTGCTCTCGAACCTGAAGCCGATTCGCCTGCACCTCGGCAGGCTGATCGACGTCGTGCTCGTCAGCGACCCGGAGCACATCCAATGGCTCAACGCTCACGAGAACGTCGAGCGCCGCATCGATCCGGAGCTCGGGTGGTTGCACCGCATCATCGACGGCAGGCTGCGCCGCGACCTCGGCTTCGGTGGCGCGCTCATGCCCGTGTTCCTCGAGCGCTCCGATGCCAAGCGTGCGGAGCGGCAGCGCACGCTCGCGGAGCGCCTCGACGGCTTGCGAGGGCTCCCCGGGCCGGAGCGCAACGCGATCGCCGCGTACGTGGCGAATCGAAAGAAAAAGGCGGGGCAGATCGGCGTCACGGTGCAGCAGTGGTGCGGTCGACTCTTCCTCCCGCACTACCACGCGACGAAAGAGAGCTACGGGGCGGGACGGCTCCTCGCCACCTTTCCCGCAGAGTCGCCGTTCGCGGCGTGGCGAAAGCGGGTCGACGGACGCCTCGACCGGGCGAAGGAGCTGCTCTCGGATCTCGCCGAGGGGGATCTCCACTGCGTGCACGGCACGTCGATCGGCATGGAGAACGTCGTGCGCACGGTGCGAAACCTGCGCGCGGCGGCGCGCTCCGAAGAGCAGCGGCGGCGCACGCTCGACGAGGTGCTGCGCGAGTGCTTGGTCGCGCCTCCGGTGGTGCTCCGGTCGTGCACGGCGGAAGTCCAGGCGCCGTTCTTGAAAAAGCCGCTGACCCAGCGCACCCTCATCGTGCTACTCGTTGCCCGGGCGTTTGCCGCTTCGGGAGATCTGGACGCCGCGTTTCTCTCGCAGGGGTGGAGCGCGTGCCCCGCACGTCGCGCCATCTCGGAGATGTTGCGGGCGGTTTGGGGCGCCGCTCGTCAAGAGAACGGCGAGCGACGCGTCCCGATCGAGGGGGCCCCGCCGTCCTGGAGCTATTCGGTGGACTGACGCGGGGCACGGGGCGCGAGCTACACGGCGGCGTGGAGCGGCGAGGGCGCGGGCACGTGAAGGGTCGGAGCGCGCTGCACCTCGACGAGGGTGCCCGCTTCCATGCGCCACAGCTCGGAGCCGAGCTCGACGGCGAGGTCTTCGTCGTGGGTGACGATGACGACGGTGAGGGGCTCGGCGCGGCGGGTCGCGGAGAGCTCGCCGCGCGCGCCGCGGCGAAGCAGCGCGAACACCTCGGCGGAGCGCGCGCTGTCGAGCGCGCTTGTCGGCTCGTCGAGCAAGAGCACGCGCGCCCCCTGAGCGAGGGCGCGCGCGAGGGCGACGCGCTGGCGCTGGCCGCCGGAGAGCTCGTTCGGACGCGCCCGCTCGCGATCGCCGAGCCCGACGAGCTCGAGCAGCGCGCGGGCCTCGCGCTCGGCCTCGGGACGAGGGACGCGGTGAACGACTCGGGTAGCGAGCGTCACGTTGTCGAGCACGCTGAGATGCGGGAAGAGGTGCAGGTCTTGGAACACCATGCCGACGGCGCTGGCCAGCCGAGTGAGCTCGGCGCGCGACGGCGGTGTCGGTCGCAGCGTGAACCCGGCGATCTCGATGGTCCCCGCATCGAAGCGCTCGAGGCCGTTCAGACACCGGAGCAACGTCGATTTGCCCGAGCCCGATGGCCCGACCAGCGAAACGATCGAGCCCGCGGCAGCGTGCGCGTGAATGCCGTCGAGGACCGTGCGCGTCCCGAAGCGCTTACGCAAAGCGTGGATTCGGATCATGAGAGAGCCTCCGTTCGAGGCGCAGAGCGAGGCGAGACAGGGGAAAGCTCATCGAGAAATAGAGGGCCGCGCACAACACGCCTGGGAGCACCCAGTCGCGCAGATCGACGGCGGCGATCGTCATGCGCTTGGTGAGCTCGACGACCGTGATGACGCTGACGAGCGACGAATCCTTGAGCAGCGCCACGAAATCGTTGGTGAGCGCGGGCAGCGCGTTGCGCAGCGCTTGCGGCAAGAGGACGTGTCGGAGCGCCTGGAACCGGCCGAGGCCGAGCGAGCGTGCGGCTTCGCTCTGCCCGCGCGGCAGGGCGAGCAGCGCGCCGCGCTGCACCTCCGCCTCGTACGCCGCGTAGTTGAGGCCCAACCCCAAAATCGCGGCTTCGAACGGCCCGAGCTTCACGACCGACGCGAGCCCGAAGTAGAGCACGTACAGCTGGAGCAACACGGGCGTGCCGCGAAAGACCTCGATGTACGCCGCCGAGAGCCCAGCGACCAGACGCCCGCCGAACAGGCGGGCGATGGCGAGCCCGAGGCCGAGCGGGAGCGCGATCGCGAAGGCGCACACGGAGAGAGCGAGCGTGACGAGCGCTCCGCGCAGGAAGAGCACGAGCTGCTCACCGTCGAAGCGCGGCGCTTCGGCCCAGCGCGGTGTCGCGAGCTCCGGGTCTCGCGTTGCGGGCGCCGCGAGGTTCGCGCTGGCGCCGTCCGGCGGCGCTTCCCCGACACGGCGCGAGCGTTCCGCGAGCTCGTCCTGGCGCGCATCCCAGAGCTCGTAGCGTGCGAGGATCCTTCGGAGCTCGCCGTCGGCGATCATTTCGGCGAGCGCCGCGTCGACGGCCCGGGCGAGCCCGGGACGATCCTTGCGGATGCCGATCACGTACACGCCCCGAGCGACATCCTCTGGCAGGCAGCGCACCTCCGGGAGCACGCAGCCGTACCGATCGGCGATCACGTGATCGAGCAGCACGGCATCGACCCGCCCCTGCGTGAGGTCGAAGTACGGTTCTTGCTGCCCCTCGTACAGCACCAACTCGACGGGTTTCGCGGCGAGGAGGTCGTGCGCGACCGTCTGGTTCATGGTCGCCACGCGCTTTCCGGCGAGCTCGGCGAGCGACGCGTACGGAGCCCCGCGACGAACGGCCAGCGTCTCGCCGTAGACGAAATAGGGGATGCTGAGCCGCACGCGCGCGCGCCGTGCCGGCGTGTCCTCGATGCCGTTCAGCGCGAGATCGAAGTCGCCCCGCTCGAGCGCGGGGATCAGCGTCGACCAGTCGTTTTGGACGAACCGCGCCCGCACGCCGAGCCGTCGGCCCAGCGCATTGGCGATATCGACCTCGAATCCCTGGATCCTACCACCCGCCGCCTCGAACACGTAGGGCGCCCCGCCTTGGAGATCGCCGCCCCACGAGAGCTCGCCCCGGCGCTGCACGTCCGCGAGGTCGTCCGCGCGCGCCGGACACGCGAAGAGGCCCACGGAGAGGCCAATCGCCAGCCAACCAGCGCGCATCGGCGGCGCAGGGTATCACGCCAAACGGCCCTTGGCCGGCGGTTCCGCGCTGGGTGCCGCAAAGCGCCCTCGTTTCCGAGCGGTGGCGCGCCGTTGGCGGCGTCCCCTTGCTCGTGGGTCTGGAAGCGCCGCGCCCTCGGGGAGCCCGCCTCCGACCTCCAACCCTCGGGCGTCAGCGCGCGGGTCGCGGTCCCGATTTGACCGTTCGAAACCCGATGTGGGAAGTCGGCAGATCCTCGTCCTGGAACTGACGGGCGCTCGCGCGGAACCGAGCGCAGTGCGTCGGGGCACACAGGAAGGAGCCGCCCTTGATCACGCGCGCCACCGGCGCCCCGGGAACGGGCGCCTCGTCGGGGGAGGTCGGCGAGGGATCGCGCGTCCACTCCCAGACGTTGCCGATCATGTCGAAGAGGCCGAGTGGATTTCCGGGGAAGCAGCCGACGGGGGCACGGCTCGCGAATCCGTCTTCGGCGCGGTTCACGAGCGGGAAGTCGCCTTGCCAGGTGTTGGCGGCCGCGCGGCCCTTCGCGTCGCGGGGCGGCCCATCGAGCGCGTGATCGCCGCCGCGCGCGCGCGCCGCGAACTCCCACTGGGCCTCGCTCGGCAGCTCGCGACCGAGCCAGCGCGCGTAGGCGAGCGCGTCTTCGTAGGCGACGTGAACGACCGGCTCGTGCGGGCGCGGCGTGCGCGCGCTCGCGCTGGCGTCGGGCTTACGCCAGCTCGCCTTGGGCTCGTAGCGCCACGCGTGCCGGGTGCGTGCGAGCTCCTCGGCGGTCGGCACCCGGAAGACGGCGGAGCCGCCGCGTCGCTCGGCGAGCGTCACGTACCCCGTCGCTTCGACGAACGCGGCAAACTGCGGGTTCGTCACCTCCGTGCGATCGATCCAGAACCCTTCGACGTCGACGGGCGCTCGCGGTCGCTCCTCCGCGTAGC
>CAYYWA010000133.1:0-14199 GCA_964475255.1 uncultured Sorangium sp. | reverse complement strand
CCGCGCCCCGGGGGCCGCGCCCGCGCCCGCGCCGCGCCCCCGCCCGCCCCCGCCGAGGCGACCGCCGCGGGCGCCTCCGATTTCTTGCACGCGACCGCCGTGAGCGCGGCCCCGGCGGCGAGGACGCCGAAATCTCGCCGTCGGATCTTCCGGGCCTCGTTTCGCTCGAGCGCGGCGTCGCCGGCTCCACTCGTGTCGAAGGGATCTCGCATGCTTCGGCCTCTCAGAATGCAAAGGGCAAATCGAGCTGGACGATTCGGTACTTCGCGTCCGCCATCGGGTCGTCGAGCGGCATCGCGAAGGTCACGGCCGGGCGGAACCATGCCTTCTCGGCGAGCTGCACGTGAAAGCGCGGGCCGATGGCCACCGTGGTCGTGTCGCGCAGCGTGCCGGTGGCATCGTTCTCGATCTGAGCGGGCGTGGAGAGCCAGCGCTGGTGGCGGAGCTCCACCGCGGCCGAGATGAACGGGGCGAAGAAGTAGCCGAGGTGGATGCCCGCGGTGAAGTTCGTCTTGGACGAGTCGGGCTGGACCTCGTCGCCGCGCACGCGCGTGAGCTGGAGCACCGTCGCTTCGACCTGCGCGGTGAAGCCGTGGGCCACGTAGGCGAGGCCCACGCCGGGAAACACGGTGAAGTCGTTGACCGCGAACATCGCGTTGTCCATGGCCGAGCGCGCGCGAATGCCCGCGCCGTTGGCCAGCGTGTTCTCGAGCTCCGGCTCGTTGCCCCCTCCCGATCCCACGGGGACGGTGACGCCGAGGAACAAGCCGAGGCGCAGGGAGGGATCGAGCTTGAGCGCGTACGTGACGCCGAGGACCGGGTTCAGGATCCCGAAGCCCGACGGCGGGTCGGGGCTCGGAGCCGATGCCGCGGGCGGCGAGTTCTGCACGACGCCGACGCGGACGAGCGGCGCGAGCTCGTCGGTGAGCTTGTAGCTCGCGAGCAGCATCGAAGCGACGGTGGTCCCGGACTCCCCGTTCGCGGGACTTTCGTAGAACGCGAGCGCCGTGTCCGAGCGCACGACGGTTCCGGCGACCACGGGGCGCAGCTGAAACGGAAGCGAGTACGGCGGCGGCTTCGGCTTGGGCGCTTCCACCGCTTGGGCGCGCGCGGTGGGGGCCCAGGAGATCATCGCGAGGAGGCCGGCCGGAACGAGAGCGAAGCGGAGAGTGTCGAAGGATCGGAATGACGTCATCGATTCGGTCTTTCGGGCAGGAACGACGGCAAGAACGCGCGAACGAGCAAAGGATCAGTGCGTGATGGGCTTGAAAGCGGCCGGCTCGGAGCGCCGCTCCCAGAGCTCGAGGTGCCGCATGAGCGAGACCACGAGCGGTCCCATCTTCGGGTGCTCCGGGACGACCTCGACGCGCACGCCGTACGCTCGGACGATGGCCTCGCAGGTGGGGCCGACGGCGGCGACCACGACGCGCTCGTCGAGCGCGCGAACGAGCTCGCGCGCGAGGCCGAGGGATTCGCCCACTTCGAGGAGGTGCCGGAACTGGATTTGGCAAGTGACCGTCAGCGCGTCGACCTCACCGCTCACGATGCTCGCCACGAGCCGCTCGAGGTCCTCCGTGTTCTCCGGCATGAGCCAGCGGTAGAGCCAGAGCTCCTCGAGCTGTGCCTTTCGCGCGCGCAACGTCTCCGCCAAGGTCTCGCTGCGCTCGCCGTAGTGGAGCAGAATCACGCGCCGCCCCTCGAGATCGATGCTGGACAAGGCGTCGATGAGCTCCGCCGAGGTGAACGGCTCGTGCGCCGTGAGCGTCGGGGGCACGCCGAACCCGCGGAGCGCCGCGGTCGGCTTCGGTCCGCGACAAACGGTGGTCAGGCGGCGCAGCGCCGCGACCAGGTCCGGCCGGCGCCCGATCTGATCGGCCACCTCGAACAAGAGCGAGACGGCGACGCCCGTCATGAAGACGACGACCTCGTGGCGATCGCCGGCCAGGTCTCCGATGAGTTTTCGGGCGAGGTCGTGCGTGAGCTCCGACTGTTCGCGCACCGCGGGCACGGAGATCGGAGCGCCTCCGTGCCTCTCGACGAGGCGAGCGAGCTCTCGGCTCATGCGAGACTCGAGCAGTGCGACGCGTGGCTGTGTCCGACGAGTCATTCGTTGTGTGTGTCCTCGAGACGTCGCGCATTCGTGCGCGCGACAACCCACGAGAGTGCACTCTCCGTGCCACGGACTCGCGTCGTTCGACGGAGGCCGCGAATCCGCTGTTCGGAGCGAGCGAAACGTCGTCGATACGCCGTGGTCTCCGCACGATGCGACAACCTCGTCGCCGATTCGGCCCCGCTTCGACGACCTTGTCGCCTGCTCCGCTACACGCCGTTCGAGCGCGACTCCCTCGCGGATTCCGACGGAGCGCGGTCCGTGCCCTCGCTGGACGCCGTCAGCGACGGAATCGATTCGTGTCGATGCCGTACTTGCCCGCCTTGTAGCGGACGATGCGCTCCGTCGTCCCGAGCGCCCGCGCGGCGCGCGCGGCGTTGCCGCGAGCCGTCCGCAGGGCGTCCTCGATCATGCGCCGCTCGAGGTCGGCGACGGCCTGCGCGAGCGTCTGGCGCTCGGGCGGCTTCGCCGCCGCGGCGACACGCACGGTGTCCGGCAGATGGTGCTCCTTGAGCACGGAGCCGTCGCACAGCACCACGGCGCGCTCGACCACGTTCTCGAGCTCGCGCACGTTCCCCGGCCATGCGTACTGGCACAGAATGTCGAGGGCCGCGCTCGAGATCCGTGCGATGCGCCGGCGGTGCTCGGACGAGTACTTGCCGAGAAAATACTCGGCGAGCGCGGGGATGTCCGCGCGGCGCTCGCGGAGCGGCGGCATCGTGATCGCGAACACGTTGAGGCGATAGTAGAGGTCCTCGCGAAACGTCCCGCTCGCGACGGCGCGCTCCATGTCCTTGTTCGTCGCGGCGATGATGCGCACGTCCGGGCGCAGGGTCAGCGTCCCGCCGAGCCGCTCGAACTCGCGGAACTGAAGGACGCGCAAGAGCTTTGCCTGAGTCGTGAGCGAAAGATCGCCGATCTCGTCGAGAAAGAGCGTTCCTCCTTCCGCGAGCTCGAAGCGCCCCTTCTTCCGCGCGTGCGCGCCCGTGAACGCGCCGCGCTCGTGCCCGAACAGCTCGGACTCGAACAGCGTCTCCGGGACCGCCGCGCAGTTGACCTTCACGAACGGGTGGCGCGCCCGGGGCGAGTTGTGATGGATGGCGTGGGCCACGAGCTCCTTGCCCGTCCCCGACTCCCCGCGGATCAACGCGGTGGCGTTCGTGCGCGCGACTTGTCCGATCTGTTCGTAGATCGGGCGCATCGCCGCGCTCGCGCCGATCATGTTCGCGTACTCGAACGGCGTCGCGCTCGCGGGCTCCGGGCTCGGCGCCGCCGCTTTCGTCGCGGCCTGGCGCTCGGGGCTCGCGGCGTAGAGCGCTTGCGACATGAGCGAGGCCACCACCTCGAGCACCCGCAACAGCGAAGCCCAGTCCGCGCCGTGAGTCGGGAAATAGGTCGCTAGAGCGCCCCCGGGGCGACCCGCGAGCGACACCGGGACGCAGACGAGCCCGAGCGACGCCTGAGACCACGACCCGGAATCGGCGAGCTCCGCGAGCGCCATCGGCTCTTGGCGCACGAGCGGCACCACGATGGGTCGCCCGGTCTCGGCGACGCGCCCCGCGACCCCGAGCCCGTAGCGCGGGCGAAGCTGCCCCGGCGCGAACCCGAACGCCGCGCGCACCTCGAGGCGACGGTGTTCGGGATCCGTCACGTAGAGCGCGCAGTGCGACGCCCCGAGGCGGCGGTGGGTCACCTCGAGCGCGCGCTCGAGGGCGCTGCGCGTCCCGCTGCCAGCCGTGAGCTCGCGGCCGACCTCGGCGAGCGCGAGAAGCTCCTCGGGGCCGCTGCCGCGCGCGGTGCTCTCACGGTCTGGTGGTAGCGAGCGCGGCGGGACCCGGGACGCTGTTTGCATCGGCGCCCTCGAGCTTGTTGCGCGCTCCCTTGCGGCCACGTTTCGGAGGCGTGTACGGAAGCGCACTCGCTCCCCGCTTTCCGGACGGAAATGGGAACGAAACAATCGGCGTCAGTGCTCGGTGGAGCGCTCCGCTTCGTGGGCGTGAATCCCGGCGAGCTCCCGCGGCGGTTCCTGCAGGAGCGCGCGCCCAAACAGGAGACCAATCACACCCGCGATGCCCGACGCGCCGAGCACGCCGAGCTTGGCGACCCCCAACATGCCCGGCTCGGGAAACGCCAGGCTCGCGATGAAGATCGCCATCGTGAAGCCGATTCCCGCAACCAGGCCGACCAGGCCAATGTGGCCATAGGTCATGCCGCGCGGCATCGCGGCGATGCCGAGCTTCACGGAGAGAAAGCACGCCGCGAGGATCCCGATCGGCTTGCCGAGCACGAGGCCGAGGATGACTCCGATCAAGACGCTGTTGGCGCCAGCGGCGGAGAGGTCGAGCTCGGAGAGATCCACGCCGGCGTTCGCGAGCGCGAAAATCGGCAAGATCCCGTAGGCGACCCACGGGTGGAGCGCGGCCTCGAGGCGAACGACGGGCGGCACCGCCTCACGGCGTGCCTTGGCGATCGCCTCGAGCGGCTCGAGCAAGTCGTGATGCCCATGGTTGGTCTCGACCCGAGCCCGGAACCGGCCGAGGGCGCGCTCCGTCGCGATCAAGAAGCCCGACGCTCCGAACCACGCCCGAACGGGGGTGAGCAGGCCGAGCATGACCCCCGCGATCGACGGGTGGACGCCGGAGCCGAGGAACCCTGCCCAGACGACGATGCCAGGCGGAACGTACGCCCACGGCTGCCGAACGCCGAGACCGCGCAGCGCGACGGCGAGGAAGACACCCGCGAGCGCCAGGAGCAACCAGTACCCGGAGACCCCCGCCGAATAGAAGATCGCAATGACGACGATCGCGCCGATGTCGTCGATGATGGCGAGCGCGAGCAGGAGGACGCGAACCGCGGCCGGAACGCGCTTTCCGAGCAAGACGATCACCCCGACGGCGAACGCGATGTCCGTCGCCATGGGCACGCCCCACCCGGAATGCCCGGGGCCGCCGGCATTGACGGCCAGGTAGATGATGGCGGGGGCCAGCATGCCGCCGAGCGCGGCGGCCGCGGGAAGCGCGGCGCGGCGCGGATCCGACAGCTCTCCTTCGTAGAGCTCGCGGCGCACCTCGAGCCCGACGACGAAGAAGAAGATCACCATCAGCCCCTCGTTCACCACGAAGTGGAGGGACTGCTCGAACTGGAAGGTCGCGAGCCCGAAGCGAACCGGGAGGTGCCACAGGGCGTGATAGCTCTCGCGCCACGGCGAGTTCGCCCAGAGCAGCGCGATGCCCGCTGCTATCAAGAGCAGGATACCGCTCGCGGCCTGGATGCTGAGGAACGCTTCGATCGGTCGCGCGAAGCGCTGCATCATGCTTCGCGCTGGCCGCCAGAGCTCCGGCGGAACCTCGGGCGGCAACACCTGGCTCATCCTTGGAGCCTCCGCGTGCTGCGATTTCCGCTCTCGGCGGCGTCACGCTCCCCGACCATGTGCACGTCCCGGGCCGGGAGCGCGAACCGGGTGCCCGCCTGCTCGACGACCTCCATGAACTGGATCAAGACCTCCTGCCGAATCAGCTGGAACTCTCCCCAATTCGGAGTCTGGAACCAGGCCATGATCTCGATGTCGAGCGAAGAGACGCCGAGCTCCTTGAAGCGAACGACGACGGCGTCCGGCCAGATCTTCGGATGTGCGCGCAGCACCCGCTCGAGCCCGGCGAGCACTTCTTTGAGCTGGCTCGTGGTCGTTCCGTAAGCGAGGCGCACCGTGCACGCGAGCCGCATCCGGTCGCGCGCGGTGAACGACTCGAGGCGCATCTCGGCGAGCCTGCCGTTCGGAAGCGTGATGAGCGTTCGATCGAGGGTCCGAATGCGCGTGGAGCGCAGCCCGATCTTCTCGACGGTCCCGACGAAATCCTCGATCAAGACGAAGTCACCGACGGCGAAGGGCTGATCGACACCGAGCGAGAAGGCGCCGAACAAGTTCTCCACCGTCTTCTGCGCGGCGAGCGCGAGCGCGAGGCCGCCGATGCCGAGACCGGCGACCAGGCTCGCCACCGGATAGCCGAGCTCGGCGAGCATCGCGACCGCCGACAGCGCGATGATCGTGAGCTTTCCGATCCGCGAGAGGAGCGGCAAGAGCGACCGAGCCGTGCCGCGGCTCTGCGCCCACTCCGAGGTCGCCGCGCGGGCGAACGCGATGTCGACGCCGCGCAAGAGCGACCAGAAGAAGGCGATGAGGAGCACCGCGCGGAGCCCCTTGCGCGCCATGTCGAGGACGGGCCCCTCGAAGCCGATGAGCGGCACGAGGACGAGGGCGACGACGGCCGCCCATGCGAGCGTCAGGGGCCCGCCGAGGCGCTCGAGCACCAGATCATCGGCGTCGGTGCTCGTTCCGCGGACGATCGGCTTGAGCACCGCGCGCGTGACGCGTCCGAGCACGGCCCCCGCGAGCCACGAGGCCGCGAGCGCCAGGGGGATCAGCAGCCACTGGTAGTAGTCGAGGCCGAGGGGCCCGCTTCGCACGAGCAGGGGCGGCAAATGCGCTTCGAGCCAGGCCGCGCCCTCGCGCGCGGGCGCGGCGCTCGCGACCTCGGCGCGGCTCAGCAGACACGCGGCCGAAACGAAACCCCAAAAGCGAGCCGACACCCGTGCCGGAGCAGTGAGCGGGCGATCCAAAGAACAACCGACGGCGAGAGGCATGGTTGAGCCCTTCACGAGCGAGCTCGGCACGTGCCGCGCATCCCGGCGGGAACCGGGGGAGGCAACCTTAGTGACGCACCCGCCGCCCCGCAACCGAAACCGGAACGCCGTCCGACGAGTCGTGGCTCATCCAGAGCCGCGGGATGGGGGCCGCGTCGTCGCCTGATGATAGGCGGCCTGGATTTCGGCCTCGTCGAGGAATCCGGCGATCGTTCCGGTCTCGTTCAACACGACGAGCTCCCGCGATCGATGGGTGAGCATGCGCTCGAGCGCGACGTGCAAGTCGTCGTCTTCGCGAACGAGCGCGGGAACGCTCATCAAATCCATCGCCAGCGTCAGGTCGAGCACGTCCGGGTGCATCGCCAGCGCACGGACCGTGTCCGCCGTGATCGTCCCGAGCAAGCGACCGTCGTCGTGGAGCACGGGGAACACGTCTTGCCAGTCCGCGGCGCTCCGCGCGCCATCCAAGACCTCGCGCGCGGACGCCGTGCGGCGGAAGCTCACGTACGGCCGTTCTCGGACGAGCGCGTCGGCGACGCGCACCTCCTTGAGGACGTCGAGCACGAGCTCGTCCCGATGCGCGGGAGACTCGCGCTTGGTGCGGACCTGGCTCTCGTAGAGCGACACGCGCCGCAGCACGACGAAGGCGATCGCCTCGGCGAGCATGAGCGGCACGAGCAGGTCGTAGCTTCCCGCGAGCTCGCAGACGAGCACGAGCGACGCGATCGGAACGTGAGCGAGCCCCCCGTAGAACGTGCCCATGCCGACCAGGGCGAACGCGCCGGGATCGATCGTGGGATCCTCGAGCACGAGCTGCGCGGCCCGACCGAACGCGCCGCCGACGAGCCCGCCCACGACGAGCGACGGGCCGAAGTCACCGGCGCTGCCGCCCGAGCCGAGCGTGAGCGCGGTGGCGAGCATCTTGAGCAGCGCGAGCAGCGCGAGCAGCTGCACGCCGCGCCAGCCGCCGGGCAGCCAGCTCGCGCCGGTGATGGCGAGCTGCGCCGCGCCGTAGCCGCCACCGAGCAGCCCGATGCCGCGCCCTTCGCCCCCGAGATACGGCGCCAAGAACGAGAGGATCGGGACGACGAGCACGCCGAGCAGGAGCCCGCCGATCGCGGGCTTCAGCCATTGCGGCGCTGGCAAGCGCGCGAACAGGCGGCCCGAGCTTCGATACACCGCGAGGAAGCCCATCGCGGAGATCGACACGGTGAGCGCCATCACGCCGTAGAGCGGCAGGTGCTCGGGGAAGAACGGATAGCGCGGTGCGTGCGCGAAGAGCGTGGCCTCCCCGAAGAACGAAATGAACACCGAGTACGACGTGACGCTGGCGAGGACGCTCGGGACGAGCGCGTCGGACTCGAAGTCGTCGCGATGCAGAATCTCGACGGCGATCAACGCGGCTCCGAGCGGCGTCCGGAACACCGCCGAGACGCCGGCAGCGAGGCCCGCGACGAGGAGGATGCGGCGCTCGCGCTCGTCCACGCGGAGCACGCGCGCCACGAGCGACCCGAGGGCGCCGCCGATCTGCATGATCGGCCCTTCGCGCCCGCCGGAGCCGCCGAACCCGAGCGTGAAGATCGAAGCCGCGGCCTTGACCAGCGGAACTCGGGATCGCACCTCCCCGCGGTGCTGATGAAAGTCGCGGATGATGGCGTCCGCTCCGCCACCGCGCGTCTCGGGAGCGAACCGCGTCGAGAGGAGACCGCCGATGAGCGCGCCGAGCGCCGGGAGCACGAGCAACAGCCACGGCCGCAGCGGACCGCGCTCGATCCCCGGGTGGACGCGCTCTCCCCCCGCCCGCAGCGCGACGTACCCGGAGAGGCCCTCGAGCACCAGCCGCTCCGTGAGCTCCAGCGCGTAGTAAAAGAACGAGGCCACGAGCCCGGCCGCCGCGCCCACGAGCACACTGTGGAGCAGCGTTCTGCCCAAGAGCTCGAGCTCGAGCGGCGCCGAGGTGCGCCGCAGGATGCGCCGGAGCTCCCGGAACCCCGGCAAGAATCCGGGGGTCGATTCGCGCTCGTCTCCAGCAGGCATGGGCCGCCGAGGCCGGACTATGGCTGGGCCCTACCCGGCGTCAATCGGAAGGCACGCGACGCCCCCTCGGCTGCGTGAGCCGGCGCCACGCGGCTTTGGCGCCGGCATGTCGGGTGCCGTGCGGCCGGCGGGTCACCACCCGCATGGTTTGACATCAAACCATATCGAGCTAGTCTGAACCGGGCTTGCCCGCCCGAGCACGCACGCCGGGCGGAGCACCGACACGGCACTGGCGGGAAGGACCCCTCTGCCCCGATGAAGCCCGCGAACGAAAGCACTCCCTCCTACGAGCGGCTCGACCGCCGCGATCTCCACCGCATCCCGCAGCTCTCGCAGCTCACGCCCGACGAGCGCTTTGCGATCGAGGTCGTGTCGGCGGTGTTCCCGTTCCGGGTGAACCGGTACGTCGTCGAGCACCTCATCGACTGGAGTCGCGCCCCCGACGATCCGCTCTATCGGCTCACCTTCCCGCACGCCGACATGCTGGCTCCGGAGGACTTCGCGCGTGTCGCCGATCTCGTGCGCGCGGACGCCCCGCGCGAGCGCCTCGAGCCGGTCGTCCGAGAGCTGCAGCGCCGCGCGAACCCGCACCCGGCGGGCCAGCGCGACCTGAACGTGCCGACGCTCGACGGCGAGCGGGTCCCGGGCATCCAGCACAAATACCGCGAGACGGTGCTGTTCTTCCCGGCTCAGGGCCAGACGTGCCACGCGTACTGTAGCTATTGCTTCCGCTGGCCGCAGTTCGTCGGGCACGGCGACCTCAAGTTCGCGTCCCGCGAGGCGAGCACGTTGGTGCGCTATCTCCGGGCGCACCCGGAGGTGACGAGCGTGCTCATCACCGGGGGCGACCCCTTGGTGATGAAGACGGAGGTGCTCGAGCGCATCATCGCGCCGCTGCTCGAGGCCGACCTGCCGCACCTCGCCAGCATTCGTATCGGCACCAAGGCGCTCGCCTACTGGCCGCATCGCTTCCTCGGACGCGAGGGCGATGCCTTGCTCGCGCTGTTCGAGCGCGTGGTTCGAGCCGGCAAGACGCTCGCGCTCATGGCGCACTTCTCCCACCCGCGGGAGCTCGAGGTCGAGCCGGCGCAGCGTGCGCTCGCGCGTGTGCGCCGTTCCGGAGCCGTCGTGCGCTGCCAGGCACCGCTCGTCCGCCACGTCAACGACGACCCATCGGTGTGGGCGGAGCTCTGGCGGCTCGAGGTGCAGCTCGGCGCCATCCCCTACTACATGTTCGTGGAGCGCGACACCGGCCCGCGGCACTACTTCGAGGTGCCCCTGGCGCGCGCGTTTGGCATCTATCGAACGGCGTTCCAGCACGTCTCCGGACTGGCCCGGACGGTCCGGGGGCCGTCGATGAGCAGCACCCCGGGGAAGGTCTGCATCGAGGGCGTGGCGGAGATCGCCGGCGAGCGGGTCTTCGTGCTCAAATTCCTCCAGGCGCGGGACCCGGACTGGGTGGCCCGGCCGTTCTTCGCCCGGTACGACGAGCGCGCCACCTGGCTCGACCAGCTCCGGCCGGCGTTCGGCGAGCCGGAGTTCTTCTTCGAGCGGGGGCTCGCGGCGCTCTGCGACCATGGGACGGCCCTCGACACGCAGGCCGAACCGGTCCGGCGCCGGCGGCTGACGGTTTTCCGGGAAGTCGCCTAGAGCGGTCGGGCCGCGCTGGATTCCAATCTGCCGCCGCGGTACGGTCAGCGTCGTGTCGAGGGCACTGGTGCGTTCTCGGGCCTCATCGGGAAGTGAAACACGGCGCGCCGGCCCCAACGAGTTCGAGCTCGGCGGGACGCTGCACTTCATGCAGCTGCTCTGGGCCGTTTACCATGGCCTTCAGTCCCGCTCGAAGCACATGGAAGCCACGCTGGGCGTGACCGGACCTCAGCGGCTCGTGCTGCGCCTCGTCGGGCGGCATCCGGGAGCGTCGGCGAGCGAGATCGCGGCGACCCTGCGTTTGCACAAGAGCACGCTGACCGGCGTGCTGCGTCGGCTCGAGCAGCGTGGGCTCATCGAGCGCTCGACGGACGAGGAGGATGCGCGACGCTCCATCCTGGAGCTCACGACGCGCGGCGCCCGCATCGACGCGCGCCAGGCCGGCACGGTGGAAGCCGCCGTTCGGCGTGCGCTCTCGCGCGCCGAGCCAGGAGAGATCGCCGCGGCGGAGCGCCTCCTGCGCTCGATCGCGGAAGAGCTCGAGGGCGAGCCGTAACGACTCGAGAGCGAGCCGTTACGAGACGGGCTCGGAGCGCTGGCACGGGGTGTGAAGACGTCACGCTCCGGAGAAAGCGTTCGTGGCTTCGCGTACCCGCACGTTGGCAGACTTCGTGCCTGCCCCACTTCGAGCGACGCTGATCGCGCTCGGCGTCGGTGCCTCCGCGGGCGGCACCCTCGCCGCGACGGGCGCCGCGCGCCGGCGCTCCCGCCTTCGGCGCGCGCCGCGCGTGATGCCGAGGAGGCCCGTGCTCGCGCGCTCGCCGGAGGACCTCGAGAGCGAGCCGGCGCTCGCGTCGCGCGTGCCGTGGACGCCCGAGCGCCTGCGCGCCGTGCTGCGCACCGAGCTCCACGGAGAGCGGATAGTGGTGGTGGCGAATCGCGAGCCCTACATCCACGAGCGGGACGAGCATGGCGGCGTGCGCGTCGTGCACCCGGCGAGCGGGCTGGTCACCGCCATCGAGCCCATGATGCGCGCCTGCTCCGGCGTATGGGTCGCGCATGGCGGCGGCTCGGCGGATCGAGCCACCGTGGACGCGCACGATCGCGTGCGGGTGCCGCCCGGAGAGGAGTCGTACGTGCTCCGGCGCGTCTGGCTCAGCGAGGAAGAGGAGCGCCGCTACTACTACGGCTTCTCGAACGAGGGCCTCTGGCCACTTTGCCACGTCGCCCATCGGCGCCCCGTGTTCCGCCAGGAGGATTGGGAGGAGTACCGCCGCGTCAACGCTCGCTTCGCCGAGGCCGTGCTCGACGAGGTCTCCGTCGACGACCCGATCGTGCTCGTTCAAGACTACCACTTCGCTCTCGCGCCCAAGATGATCCGCGGCGAGCTGCCCAACGCGACGATCCTCACCTTCTGGCACATCCCTTGGCCGAACTCGGAGCGGTTCGGGATCTGCCCGTTCCGCGACGAGCTGCTCGAAGGGCTGCTCGGCTCGAGCATCCTCGGCTTTCACACGCGAAAGCACTGCAACAACTTCCTCGACGCGGCGGACGTGTACATCGAGTCTCGGATCGATCGCGAGGACAACGCCGTGGTCCAGCACGGGCGCCCCACGCTCGTGCGCCCGTATCCGATTTCCATCGAGTGGCCCGTGCACTGGCTCGACGAGCTCCCGTCGCCGGCCGAGTGCCGCAAGGCGCTCCTCGACGAGCTCGGCCTCCCCGAACGGCAGCTCCTCGGGGTCGGGGTCGATCGGCTCGACTACACGAAAGGGATCGAGGAGCGCCTGTTCGCGGTGGACGAGCTCCTCACGCGCTACCCCGAGTTTCGCGGGCGCTTCACGTTCGTGCAGCTCGCCGCGCCGAGCCGAACGCGCATCGCCTACTACCGCGACCTCAATCAGCGCGTCGAAGATCTCGCGAGCTGCATCAACGAGCGCTGGAACGCGCACGGAGCGCCCGCCATCGTCCTCTTGCGTTCGCACCACGAGCCGCCCAGCGTGTACCGCACGCTGCGAGCCGCCGACCTCTGCTACGTGAGCAGCTTGCACGACGGCATGAACCTCGTCGCCAAGGAGTTCGTCGCCGCGCGCGACGACGAGCGCGGCGTGCTCGTGTTGAGCGAGTTCACCGGCGCCGCGCGCGAGCTCCCGGAAGCGCTGATCGTCAACCCGTACGACCTCCGCGCGGCGAGCACCGCGCTCGCCGCCGCGCTGCGCATGTCCGGCGAGGAGCAGGGGAGCCGCATGCGCGCCATGCGCCGCCAGGTGAGCGAGCGCAACGTCTACCGCTGGGCGGGTTCCATCCTCGGCGACGGCGCGCGGCTCCGCGCTCGCGAGCGCCTCGAGGCTCGCATCTCGCACCCGGGCCGAACCGCGCGCCCGCGGTTCGAGTAGAGCGCGCCGCGATTCGCGTCCGCTTCGCGCTTCAGCGGTTCGCGAGCGCCGGGCGGAGCGCGTAGAGCGAGAGCTCGGTCGGCGGCGGGATCACGTCTCGCGGCATGTCGCGGTTCGACTCGAGGGTCTCCCAGCGCAACATGTAGACGACGTCCGCATCCGGACCCCGCCCGCTGTCCGCTTGCCAGCGCACGATCATGCCGGGCGTCGGAGACAAAGGCGTGTCGAGCTCGCGCGGGTACGGAAGCGGCGGCTCGATGGTCTCGACGGCGGCGAGCGTCGCCTCGTCGAGGCGGAACGCGCCCCACCCGCCGTAGCGCGCGTGGTACCAGCGCTGCGTGAGCGTTCCGTCGGGCTGCACCGCGACGCCTTCGACCTCGATCTCGAACACGAGCGTCCCGTTGCCTCCGAAGTCCCAGCGGTAGTCCCAATCGGACGTTTGGCGCACGACCCAGCGCCCGTCCTCGAGCCGAGCGTTGTAGAGCTGCGTCGCGCCGCTCGCGTCGTACTTGTGATAGACGATGACCGGGCGGTTCTGCGAGTCGAAGCCGACCTTCGTGTTGTTGTTGATCATGCCGCCCCGCGCGGGGACGGGATCCACGATGTCGCTCTGAGCGAGGCGAATCGGAAGCGCGAGCGGCTGCCCGGCGCCGCTCTCCCAGTTCACGAGATCGCGCGTGCGCGCGTAGGAGAGATCGTGGTTCGTCGCCGCGTCGGGCGTGTCGCGCCACACCCAGACGAGGTGCCAGTAGCCGTCCGGGCCTTGGATGGGGCCGACCGGGTAGGCGTTGCGCTGGCCCTCGCCGTCCGTGAGGGGCGTGTCGAGCAAGCGTTCCCAGCGGCGGGCGCCGGCGTCGTAGATGTTGAAGATGTGATTGCCGTTTCCGCTGCCCCCGTCGCGGTACGCGAAGATCAGGTCGCCGTCCGGGCCGTGGAAGAACTCCGGATAGGTGCAGCTTTGCTCGTTCGAGCCGACCATCGAGGCGACCTTCTCGAACGACTGGATGTCGAACGGCTTCGTGCTCCGGAAGTAGATCAGGGGCACGTTGTGCATGTTGCCCGAGACGTGGAGAAAGCCGTTCTCATCGACGGCCATGGCCACGGAGTTGTGACTGTCCCAACCGAGCGTCGTGGGCAGACGCACGAAATCCCACTGTCGCCGAGCGAGCGTGCGCGCGGCGACGGTGAGCTTGCGATCCTGGTCGTAGAAGGCGGCAAACTGCCAGTCGTCGCGCGTCACGAGCGCGAACTTCACCGGATGGCCCGACCACACGCTCGAGATCGGAATCACGTCCGCCACGGGCTCGAGCGCCGCGCCGGCAGCGCCGCCCTCGTTCGCGTTCCCCGCGCTGGCCCCGCCGGGCC
>CAYYWA010000132.1:0-14222 GCA_964475255.1 uncultured Sorangium sp. | reverse complement strand
ATTCTCGGCTGCGCTGCGAGCTCGGGGCGCCGGTGCCGCGCGCGGGCTCGGCGCGGGCGCGGCGGTGTCGGACGGTGCGGCGGCGGGCCTGGGCTCGGGCTGCGTTTCAGCGGGAGAGCGCGAGGGCTCGGCCGCGGCGGGGGTCGTGGCCGGCGCGGCGTCGCGAACGCGGCGCTTGCGGGCGCGGAGGGCCGAGACCGTGCCGGTGAGGGGAGCAGCAGGCGCGGGCACGCGGGGCCTCGGGCTCGAGGGGCGCCATCGCGGCAGGGTGAGGACCAAGCGTCGCGCCGCGACGGCGAGCAGCAGCGCCGCCGCGCCCAACGCGATGAGCACGGGCGTCACGGAGGTGTAGGCGAACCGTCGCTGCTCGCGATCGCGAAAGATCCCCGCGAGGGTCTCGCGCTCCTTGCCGCCCGTGAGCGCGGCGATGCGAGCGAGCAGGGCGCGATCGGTGCCGACCGGCCGCTGTTCGATGCCAGAAGCGAGCACGGCGCCTCCCGTAGCGAGCGGGGCGCCACTGACCTCGTCGATCAGCGTCATCACGTACGCGCCGGGGCGCGCGGGCGAGAGCTCGAGCCCGAAGTGTCCCGGGCCGATCACCTCGAGCGGTGCCGTGCGTTGGTAGCCCTCCGGTCCGCTCACCGCGACGCGGAGTCTCCGGAACGTGTCGCGGCGACCGCGCGGATCGAGGGCCGTCGCTCGCACCGAGAGCGCGCCGTTCACGAACTCGGCCTCGAGGCGCACGCGCGGATCGTCGGCGCGTCGCGCGAGATGGCGCGCGACTTGCCCGAAGAGCCGCGAAGCGCCCTCCCAGGACGTCCATGAGCGCCCCCAGCGGCCGCTGTAGTCGCTGGTGAAGACACCGGCGCGCCCGGTCCCAATCGACCACGTGGCGAGCACGGGGTCGCCTTCCGGACCTTCGAGGTGCACCTCGGTTCGGCTCTTCGGAATCGTCACGACGTAGCCGTCGAGCGGGGGAGCGGAACCGAAATCGATGCCGCGCAGCACCGGGCCCGATGCTCGGGGTACCGGCACGAAGCGCACTTCGTTGATCGCGCTCCGCGACGCGAGCACCGTCTCTTGCGCGAATACCGCCGGCAGTCGGCGCGCGTCCTCGACGAGGTAGAAGCGACCGCCGCCGAGCCCCGCGAGCCGCTCGAGCACGGGGACGTCCTTGCCGGTGCCGAGCGCGACGACGCTCGTCGTGATGCCGGCCGCCTTCGCGCGGCTCACGAGCACCGGGGCGCGCGTGTGCTCCTCCGCGTCGCTCCCGTCGGCGAACACGAGCAAGTGCTTGAGCTGCGTCGACTCTTTGCGGAGCGCCGCGTACGCCGTCTCGAGGGTGAGATCCACGAAGATGCCGCCGCCGCCCGGCCCCACGGCGCGGATGCGCTCCGCGATCTTCGCATTGTCGACGACGGGCGCGAGCGGCACCGTCCAGTGGGGTGCCGCGTCCACGTGCAGCACGCCGAGGCGGTCGCCGCCGCCGAGCAAATCCGCCGAACGCACCGCCGCTTCGTTGGCGAGCTCGAGCTTCGTGCGATCTCCGGCGGTGGCAGCCATCGACCCGGAGAAGTCGACGGCGATCACCTCGGCGAGGCTCGCGCGCCGCCGCTCCTGCTTCAGGTCGAACGACGTCGGGCTGACCGCCTCGATCGGTGTGCGCGCGTAGCCACCCGGCCCGAGCGCGCGCTCGCCACCGACCAAGAGGAGCCCTCCGCCGAGCTCGCGCACGGAGGCGGCGAGCGCGTCGAGCTGCGACGTGGAGAAGTCCAGCGCCGGGACCTCACCCCGAACTCCCCGGGCGTGCCGGGCGACGCCCGCGACGTCCGCGGGCGCCGCGGGCGCCGACGCGACGTCGACCTCGAACCCCGCGTTCTCGAGCGCCGAAACCATCGCGGACGCGCGCGCCGGATCGGAGTCGAGCACGAGCGCCGTGGACGGCCCCTGAACGCGCACGAACGTGCTCTCGGTGTTGTCGGCGAGGGTGGGATCGTGCGCGGGATCGCGGGCGGCGACCTCGACGGCGTACCGATGCAGTCCGGGGCTCTCCGCGAGCTCGCGCAGCGCGATCACGTCTTGGCCCCGGCGAACGCGGGTGTCGCCGCGCCGAACGAGCTCGCCGTCACGGTACAGGCGCACCTCGACTTCCGTATCGGCCGACGATTCCGTCACGACTTTCAGGTCGAGCGCCTCGCCGAGCGCCGCGCGCGACGGAGCGCGAAATCCCACGATCCGCACGTTCGGTTGGCGCCCTTGGTCGAGCGGGACGACGTCCACGGGCACGCCGAGAGCGGCGGCGGAGAGCGCCGCGGCATCGGTATCGCCCCGCGTCGCGACGCCGTCGCTCACCAGGGCGATGCGCGCCGCGGAGTCCGGCGGAATGGCGAGCAGGGCCTGTCGCAGTCCGGCGGCGATATCCGTCCCGTCCCGGGCGATTTCCGCGCGCTGGGCTGCCCGTGGTGCGTCCTTCTCGCGGGCGGTCTCCTCGACGGCAGCGCTTGCTCCGAAGACCACGCGGGCAATCCGATCCTCGGGCAACATTTCCGTCTCTGCCGCCAAGAGCTCGGTGGCGATTCGACTCGAAGCGTTCGGGACGAGGTCGATGCTGCGGCTCTGGTCGACGAGGACCACGACGGTGAGCCGGTCGAGCTGGCTTCCGAGCGCGAGCCCACCGGCGGCGAGCGCCGCACACAGTGTGGCAAGTCCAGTGAGAAGCTCGACCAGGGTGCGTCGGCGCGGCGAGAAGCGGACGGGCAGCGCGAGCAAGCGAACGGCGATGAACGCCACGAGCGGCGCCGAAACGAAAGCGAGCGGCGGGCGCTCGAAGCGGAGAGCGGGCACCGCGAAGAGCCCCGCCCACTCCGCGGACACGAGCAGCGCCGGAGCGAACCCGAGGACGAGCAGAGCGAACGGCAGAGGGCGTCGCTCGAGCCGCCTCTTTCCGATGGCCCAGACCAGCGCGGCCGCGAGGAGCACGAGCGCACCGCCGAAGGCGAACGGCCCCGCATTCATGGCGTGGCCCTCGAACCGAGCCGGAGCTCGCTCCGAGGCGCTCGTGAAGAGCGCGTGAGCCACCAGACATCGGCCGCGATGAGCAAAAGCGCGCCGAGCGCGAGCGCCCCGGACAAGTCTCGAACGCTCCCCGGACCGGAAGCGCCCGTCGAGATGCTCCGCGACCCGCCGAGCGCGAGCGCTCGCGGCGCCACGTCGCTCTCGGCGGCGCTGCCGAGCTGAACCGGGACGAGCGTGCTGCCAGGGCGCGTCCCGTCCCAGCTCGCGTGGAGGAAGCCGACCCGTGCGGGTGCTGGCAGAACGGCGAGCCCCGCGCGAGCCGGGACCTCGACGGGCTTTCCGTCGTCGGGCGCGACGACGACCCGCGTCGCATCGAGCGGGACACGCAGCGGCACGGGCTCGCCGGCGCGCGCGGCGTGCGGCACGAGCCGGGCACGCTCGGCACGGGCGAGCTCGGCGACGTTGCGCACGAACAGAACGAACGAGGCCGTGAGCGGCCAGTTCGACGCCGCGACGTCGAAACCAACGATAGTGACCGTTCGCCCCGGGGAGGAGGCATCCGCGATGACGACGCCGTCGCGCGTGCGCACGAGCTCCGCCCGCGGGCTCTCCGGGGCAAGGCGCCGTGCGCGTGCGATCCGGACGCCGTCGAAGGTGAGGAAACGCAGGCGCGGGTCGGACTCGACCCACGACGTGACCACCGGGGCTTCGTCGTGCTCCCCCACGTCCACCGTGCGGCAGCGCCCCGTGGGTGGATGGACGATCAGAAGGTGCGCCCCCGGTAGCTTCTCGGGACAGGCGCCGTCCACGACGACGAGCGCGTCGTGGGGCACCCCTTCGGGCGTCAGCGCATCGAGCTCGGCGCCAAAGAGCTCGATGTCCGCGTCCGCAGCGAGCGCGCGTCGGAGCCAGGGGCTCGCGTTCCGCGGCGCCAGCACGACCGGGAGCTTTTCACTCTCGGGGACGCGGACGCCCGCCTGGTCGTCGCTCGCGAGGCCGTCCCCGGGCGAGAGCGTCACGACGAGGCCGGTTCCTCCGTCGGTGGCTGCCGGCTCGAAGCCGAGCACGACCGGCACTTGCTCCCCGGGCTCGAGGCGAAGCTTTCGTGCGGCGAGAGGCTCCACCACGTTGCGCTGGGAGAGCGTCACGAAGACGTCGCGGGGCCGTTCGCCTCGGTGAACGAGCAGCGCGAAGACCTCGACGCGGTCCCTGCCGCTCACGGGGTCCCGGCCGCGTGCCGCGTCGGTTCTGACGATGGCGGTATTTTCGGTTTGCGAACCGACGCGAACCAGCTCGATCGGGAAGGGAGGGGCGACCAGATCCTCCGCGTCGGTGACCGCGCCGTCGGTGATGACCACGAGCGTTCCCCCGCCGTGTTGGCGAAGCTGCTCGGCGCCGAGGGCGAGCGCGGGTCCGAGACGCCCTTCCACCTCGGCGACCTCGAGGCGATCGAGGGCCATCTCGAGCCGCTTCCGATCGCGCTCGAACGGCGACACCAGCTCCACCTCACGACGCGCGCCGAGCAGCATCACCTCGGCTCCGGGTGAGAGGCGGGCGAGCGCGTCGCGGGCCGCTGCCTGCGCGAGCGAAAGGCGTGTCGCTGCACCCTCGCGGGTTCCCATCGAGGCGCTCTGGTCCACGATGATGACGGCGCGGGGCGCCTCGAGCCGGTTCGTTCGGACCTCGGGACCCGTCAACGACAGGGCGAGCAGAAGGAGGGCGAGGCTCTCGAGGATCAACGGAACCGAGGCGAAGAGCCGCCGGTAGGGGCGGCTCGCTGCGAGATCCTGCGCCGCCTTTCGAAAGAGCCAGGTGGAAGAAACACGCCGGCGCTCACGCCGGACCCGAAGGAGGTAGAGGGCGATGAGCAGCGGGAGAAGGCCCAGGAGGAACAGGCCAGCGGGGCGCGTGAGCTCCCAGGGCATCACCGGGATCCAGATTCCACGGGCAACGACCCCAGCTTACGGTGGACACGACACGGCGTCGAACGTCGTTCGCGTGCGTACCTCCGTCGTCAGCTGGCGCCTTTGCAGGAGAGCTCACCGTACCGTGCGTACGAGCGTGCTCGGTCCGCTTCGATATCGGCGAAGATTGCCTCGAGCGTGGCGGGACCGATGCGGCGCACCGTGGCCAGGTTGTGGCGCGTGACCCGTTCGTGGACGCTCGTGGGCTCGTGCTCCCGCCGGCTCTGGGCGAGGAGGCGCAGATCCAAGAACGACGTCCCTTCGGGGACGCGTCCTCGAACGGCTTCCAACGCGCTCCAGCGCACGAGCTGCACGGTGGGATCGGGAGACCTTCTGAGGAACGGCACGAGGCGGTCGGGATCCGAGAGGTCCGCCATCGCTTCCGGGTGGAACGCCGCCATCGCGAATGGGGCACCGAAGGGCGGGTGGCGCTCGCCGTCCGCGGCTCGCAGCCGTCGCACGAAAGCCTCGAAATCCAGCCTGGAAAGGCTGATCCCTGGGTAGATCAGCAGGCCGATTTCGACGGTGGGATCGGCCTCGAGCTCCGCGATCGCGGCGAGCGAAGCGGCGAGGGCGCCGCGCGCGCGACCGACGAGCACCGCGCCCCGTACGCGACCGCGGGCGCGTGCCCGCGCCGCCCAGGGGCAAAGGTCGAAGCGCTCGACGACCTCCGTCGCGTAGCGCTCGTGGATCCGAACCACTTCCCGGAAGGCTGCATCCGCGAGACGAAGGGCTCTGATCCGGCCGTTCACGCGCTCGCAGCCTATCAGCGGCGCTCATCTGTCGGAACCGGTACCCGGGCGCGGTACGCGAGAGGATCGCAGCGATGGGTGACAAGGTGCGCGCGCCGCTGTTCGGGACGCGAACCGAGATCACGTCTCCGTGCGCGTGCGAATCTCGGTGTCATCGGAGCGTGCACTCGTGAGTACGGACTTGACGACACATGCTGCTTGATGAAAGAGTGTGCGCCGATAGAGCGCGTTCATCAGTGCGCTCATCGAACCAGAGGACGGAGAATGGCCGTACGTAAGAAGAAGGCGTCGAAGACGGGCACGGGCGCGAGGACTGCCAAGGCTGCCAAGGCTGCCAAGACCTCGAAGGCCGCGCCGGCCAAGAAGGCGCGCAAGAAGCGCAAGAAGAAGGCCGCTCCCGCGGCAGCACCTGCCGCGGAGAAGCCCGTCAAGAAGGCGCGCAAAAAGCGCCGCAAGAAGAAGGCCTGATCGCGGCGAGCGCCGCCCGGCTTCGGTGACGAGGGGAGAGCCGGGCGGCGCTCGTTCGCGGGTCCCGAGCGCGCGCGCCAGGGGGGCGCGGCGCTCGGTTGGATGAGCGTCGTGGGGGTTCCGAGCAGTGCTGGCGCACTGCTTCCGAGTCGTCGTTACTCCGTGGCGCGACCGAGAATGCGACGAATGGCTCCCCAGGGGTCATCGGCGGTAGAGAGTCGGACATACACCGCACCGTTCTTCCGTGCCCAGGTGCCAAGCTCCGCGAAGAGCGCGTGGAGGCGCGCCCGATACGCCTCGAGGGCGGTGGCGTCGAGGCTCACGTCCAACGTTTCGCTCGTTTCCGCGTCTTCCAGCGAGAAGTCACCCTCGAAGTCCGGGTCGAGCTCCGCGGAATCGAGCACCTGAATCAGGATGACGTCGTGTCCGGCGGCGCGCGCTCGCCCGACCGCGGGAGTAACCGGGTTATCGTCCAAGAAGTCGCTGATCAAGCACAAGAGCCCTGGGTGTGTCGTCTGCGCGAGGAGCGTTTGCACGGCCGCAGCGAGGTCCGTGCCGCCGGATGCCTCGACCCGTTCGAGCTCCCGGCACACCGGGGCGAAGGCGGCGCGCCCGCGACGCACGGGGCCGGCGCGCACGAGGGGGACTCCGTCGCTCGTGCTTCGCGCGATGCGAAGCTCCGTGCGACCGCCGCCCGCGAGCGACAGGTACGCGAGCGCGGCGGCCAGGCGCCGTGCGACAGCGAGCTTCGGGGGATCGCCGAAGCCCAGTGACGCGGAGGCATCGAGCACCAGGCGCAAGACGGTGTCCTCCTCGGCGCGGTAGAGCTTCGTCACGGTCTCGCGCGTGCGCGCGAATGCCGCCCAATGGATGTGGCGCGGGTCGTCCCCTGGCTCATAGCGGCGATGATCGAGAAACTCGGCGCTCGCACCCGGACGGCGAGCGGCGCGCGGGCCCGCGCCCCGCGAGCGCACCGCCGAGACGAGCGTGCGACGGAGCGGCTCGTGTCTGCGCAGGTACGCCGGAGCGAGGAGGGACGCCGTCATGAGGTGTGAGGCGCGGGAGCGGGGGGCGGGTTGCTCGGCGGGTCCGCGCTCGGCGGCGTGGGAGCCCCCGTTGACCCCGCCGGCGCCGTGCGAACGCGACGGCGTGCGTGCAGTGTGCCCGCGGCGAGCAGCGCGATCCCGAGCACGCCCCACGCCAGCGAGGCGGCCGCCCCCACGAGGCCATACAGATCCGCGTCGCCTCCTGGGGAGCGGTAGCGGTTCGCGACCACGAACGCGAAGGCGGGCGAGGGGGCCGCGATGAGCAGGGCGCGGTCGCCGTTGTCCGTGAGAATCCCGGCGATGGCCATCGCGATGTACGGGCCGAAGAGCGCTGCGAACAGCACGCCCAGCGAGAGCACGCGGGGCGCCGCCGCCCCCTCCGTGCGCGCGCGCGTCCACACCGAGAACCCGATCAGGAACAGGGCGAAGGCGGCGGCGTAGGCGCCGAGCGCCAGCGTCGAAAACGTGTCGTCTCGCGTGTCGGCGAGCAGCACGCCCGAGAGGGTCGCGCCCCCCAAGCATCCGACCGCGGCGAGCGCGGCTGCGATCCCGGCGCGGCCCACGCCGGGCCCGAGTGCCCGAAGGAGGCGCGACACGCGTGCGCGATCCCAGCGCGCGACGACGCGCGCCGACGGTCCGAGCGGCTCACCCGCGACGAGAAACGCCACGAACACGAAGAAGAGCCACGAGGCCGTGATGCCCACGAACACCCACTCGAAGGAATCGACGGCGAGCGCCGCGAGCGCTCCGAATGCGGCGATAGGTGGAGCGCTGGCGAGCATCCAGACGCGAAGGCGCGTCGAACGGTCGTCGCTTTCCCCCGCCATGTTCGCGATCGTCACCTCGTAGAACAGCCACGCTGGAAGGATCGTCACGAGCAGCGGAGCGAGCACCAGGAACACGACATACGGAAGCCCGAAATCCGCCCGCACGTACGCGGTCGGAAGCCACACCGGGGCGCCGCCGGTCACCGCGGGCCAGAGCTCGTGGACCGCGAAGCTCAGGGCAACGCCGCCGAGGCCATAGACGACCATCGCGAGCGGCAGCCCGACGAACAGCGTGACCAGGATCGAGGCCGCCGGCGTCGAGAGCTTGGAGCTCACCGCGAGCCCGAACGCCACGGAGAGCGAGGCGATGAGCAGCAACACCGCGAAAGCGAGCAGCACCTCCGCCGGGGTGACGCCGCCGAACAGGAACGCGAGGGCGCCCACGGGGGCGAGCATCACCACGTAGAGCGAGACGTACGTGAACGCGGCGAGGAACTTGCCGCGCGCGATGGCGGCGGGGGAGAGCCCCGTGAGCAACAGCGCCTCCCAGGTGCGGCCGCTCTTCTCGCTCGCGATGGTGGTCGCGGCGACCGCGGGACCGACGGTCGTCACGATCGCGAACGCGAGCGAGAAGAAGGTGTGGAACACACCGGCTCCCACTTGGGCGGGTTCCGCCGTCACGCTCAACACACCGCCGATCGACGCGATCAGCAGGGTGACCATGCCGGTGACCACCGCCAGGATCACGGGGGTTCGCGGGAGGCGCGCGCTCTGCTTGAGCTCGCGGATCCAAACCGGGTTCGGCTCTCGAGCCGCTCTGCGCAGCGCGAACAGGGCGCGCCCGAACGGGCTCAGCGGACCCTGCGGAGGAGCGAGCGGCGGCGTGTGGGTCTGCAGGCTCATCCGAGCTCTCCCCGCGTGACTTCGAGAAAGATGCGCTCGAGCTCGTTGCGCTCCGGCTCCACGGCCACGATGCCGACCCCCTTCTCGACGAGGTAACGGACGACGTCCGCCACGAACCGATCCTCTCCGACGTACACCAGGTTGAGCTGACCGCCGGCGCCGGCTTCGACGTCGATGACTCCCCCGCCGCCGCGCAATAGAGGCACCACCGCCTCGGCACTGCCGAGCACGCGCAGCTTCAGCCGTCGGTGCGCACGTGAGGGAACGGTCGCGCCGCCTGCTGTCGCCAGCTCGGGGTGGGAAGGTGGCGGGGCGCCTGCTTCCGCCGCGACGCCCCGCTCGCGCGCGAGCCGCTCGGAGATTTCCGCGATCGGTCCGCAGGCGACGAGCCGGCCCCGCTCGATGATGCCGACCGACGTGCAGACGTCGCTGAGCTCGGTGAGGATGTGGCTCGAGAGGAAGATGGTCTTGCCGAGCTCGGCGAGCTCGAGCAAGAGGTCGCGGATCTCGATGCGCGCCCGCGGGTCGAGATCGCTCGCCGGCTCGTCGAGCACCAGCACCTTCGGGTCGTGGAGCAGGATGCGAGCGATTTGCAGGCGCTGCTTCATGCCCTTGCTGAGCGCGGCGACGAGGCGTGTTTCGAGCTTTTCGAGCTCGGTCAGCTCGAGCACGGCATCGACCACCGCGGCGTCGGTGAGGCCGTACGCGTCCGCGAAGAACTCGAGGTACTCGCGGACGGTGATCCGCTCGTAGACCCCCGAGTGGTCCGGCATGTAGCCGATGATGCGGCGCACGCGCTCGGGCTCGAGGGTGACGTCGATGCCGTCGATCTCGACGGTGCCGTGCGTCGGCTCGAGCAGCGTCGCCATCACGCGGATCGTCGTGGTCTTGCCGGCGCCGTTCGGGCCGATGAAGCCGAAGATCTCACCCGGTTGCACCTCGAACGAAACTCCTGAGAGAACGGGGTGGCTGCCGTAGCGGTGGGAGAGATCGCGGACGCGGATCGCGGGTCCGGGAGCGGTGGGCTCGACGCCGACGCTTTCGGGCGAGGGCTCGTGGGGGGCCGCTTCGGTGGCGGCGCGCAGCGTGTCGCTCGAGTCTGCGCTCATGGGACGCCCCCCGTCCCGACGACGCGCAACAGGAGCCGATCGACGTCGACCTCGTAGCCGGAATCGGTGAGGCGCCCTTCACCGCCCTCGATCGCGGCGATGAGCACGGGCACGTGATCCGACCAGAACGCCACCTCGGAGCTGATCGCGGGCTCCAGCGCCATCCACGCGCGCCCGAGGCCAGGATGATCCGCTTCGAGCAGCTCCACGAGCCTCGAGGCCTCGAGCGGGCGGCCCCGCACGCCAGGATACGGGTTTCCGATCGGCCCGAGCGCGCGCCCTTGCGAGGCGCGGACGCTGCCACCGTCCGGGATGCGGGGGAAGTAGCTCGATTGCCCGCCAGGAACCCGCACGATGACGCCGATGAGCGCGGAGGCCGTGCGGTTCTTGATCACGTAGTCCTGGCCATCGGCGACGAGGCTCACGCCGCCCGAGAGGTCGATGAAGCCGTCCTCCCGCACGAGCAACGTTTGCCAAGGGCGCGTGCGCACTCCGGACAGGCGCGGGCCGTCTCGGTCCACCACCAGCATGCGCTCCGGCGCTTCCTGGCCGGTGAGGTCGAGCACGTGGGTGCGGGCCGTGGGACGGATCACGAGGTCGCTCGAAGAGGGTGTGTGAAACGCACGGAAACGCACGGCTGCCGCCCGCGTCATGCCGGCGCCGGCCTCGGCGAGCGTCAGCCGGCGCGCCTTTCCGGAGACGCCCTTTCCGATCGTGCCGAGGGCGACCACGATGCCGAAAGCAAAGGCCGACCAAATCGGCAAGAGTGCGAGCGCGCGCAAGGGGCGGCCTTTGCGTGCCGCGAGAAAGAAGTTGAGCGGTCCCGAAAGCGCCGCGTAGGCGAGCAGCGCGAGCGCCGAGACCGCGATGGTCCAGCGGGACGCCTGGTTGGGATCGAGCAGACGTCGGATCGCCGTGACGTTGGAGCTCGAAGGCGGAATCACCGCGTGACGGAGCGCGACCTGCTGGCGGCGCTCGTGGGCGTGTCGCGCCAAATCCGCGAGCTTGTGCCGCACCCAATCGTCGGTGATGACGTCCGGCGCGTGCGGGTCGAACGCGAGCAGATGCACTTCGCCCAGGCCGTAGCTCGCGCTCGCGCCCCACGGACTCGGGCGGAGATTGCCTCCCGTGTAGCTCGTCAGTGTGCTCGCGACCTCGGGGCTCGGCGCGAGCTCGACCCGAGACGGCGCGGCGTTCGCGTCCTCGGGCAAGACGAGGAACGCCTCGCTCTCGGTGAGCGCCGGAGCAGCGGGTGCCGGCTCGGGACGTGCCCCGACGAAGGCTTCGAGCCAGGAGGAGCTGAGCGCTTCGGGGCGTGTGATCGCGATCGCAACGGCTCCGCCAGCGAGCACCCAGTGCGCGAGCGCGGCGCGCTCCCGATCGCCGAGCTCCGAGAGCTTTCGGCCGGAAGCGACGACGAGCGCTGCCGCGGAGAACCCGGCGGGGAACGTGGGCAGCACGAGATCGCCCGTGGCCGGGCTCACGGGCGGGCTCGTCGCCCCGAGCGTCGCGACCCCCGAGAGCCCGGGTGCGCTCGCGTGCGTCGATGGGATCAGCATCCCGCGGAGCGCGGGAGCGAGCCGGCTCGGGGACTCGAGATCGAGCACGAGCACCTCGAGACGCGGCGACTCGGCGAGGGTTGCGATGCCGAGCTCGCGCCCGTCTTCGCCGCGGGCCACGACGCGCGGGGCCGAGAACGGGTCGAGCCCGCCGTGCGTGGGCGCTTCGAGGCTCGCTCGCGCGCCGGGCGCGAGCGAGAACGGAACGCGTGTGCGGAACGAGACCCCCGGGCCAGAGGGCGATCGGGGCTCGACGTCGATGAACCCTTCGAGCGGTTCCGGGCCCGGGTTCTCCATGCGAACGAGCACGCTGCGCCAGCCCGAGGCGTCCGCGTGGCTGTGCGCGAGCGGAATCGCGTCGAGGCTCAGCGTCGGCGCCGCGTGGGCTCGCGGTGTCACGGCGAGCGCCGCGATGCACGCGAGCGCCGCCGGGAGGGTCGCGAACGCTCGGAGCCCCATCAGCGCTCTCGTGCCGCTTGCTCGACCGCAGGCGGACGGGACGGCACGCTGCGGAGCAGCTCGTCCACGATGCGATCCGTGGTGATGCCGTCCGCCTCTCCCTCGAAGCTCCTGAGGATGCGGTGGCGCAACACGGGGAGCGCGACCCGTTGGATGTCGGAGAAGGCGACGTGCCCCCTGCCTTCGCACAGCGCGGCGGCCTTCGCGGCGAGCACCAGCGCTTCCGCGCCGCGCACGCCGGCGCCGAGCCGCACTGCGCGGCGCACGAGCTCCGGGGCGCCCTCGGCTTCCGGCGAGCTCGACGAGACGAGGCGCGCGGCATAGGCGAGCACGGGGTCGGCGACCGCGATTTCGCGGCACAGCGCGCGGAGCTCGAGCACCTGCTCTTTGCCGAGCACCGCTTCGGGCGGGGCGGGAGGCGCTCCCGTCGACAAGCGGAGGATCGCGGTGAGGCCCGCTTCGTCGGGTGGCAACACGACCACCTTGAGCAGAAAGCGATCGAGCTGTGCCTCGGGCAAGGGGTACGTCCCCTCCATCTCGATCGGATTTTCGGTCGCCAGCACGAAGAAGGGTTCCTCGAGCGGGTGGCGCGTTCCCGCGATGGTCACGGCGTGCTCCTGCATCGCCTCGAGCAGAGCGCTCTGCGTCTTGGGCGTCGCGCGGTTGATCTCGTCCGCGAGCACGATTTGCCCGAAGATGGGACCTTTGTGCAGCTCGAAGCGCCCCGTGGCGCGGCCCGTGCTTTCGAACACGAGCACGTTCGTCCCCGTGATGTCACTCGGCATCAAATCGGGGGTGAACTGGATCCGAGAGAAGTCGAGCGCGAGGCACGACGAGAGCGTGCGGACGAGCAGCGTCTTGCCGAGCCCCGGATTGCCTTCGAGGAGCACGTGCCCGGAGGCGAGCAGACCCCAGAGCACCTGATCGACGACGGCGCTCTGGCCCAGGATGCGGCGCTCGACCGCTGCCTTGAGTCGCTCGAGGTCTGCCCGCGCGCGGGCGAGGCGTGCTTCGAAGCCATCAGCCATCGGCCACCCGTATTACTTCGTTCTTCGCGCTCGGGGCAGGGAAGAGACGCGCTCGCGCTCGTTCACGGCTCGAAATACCGGCCCACGTGCTCGCGGTAGTCCTCCGGCACGTCGGATCCCTCGATCCCGGAGAGCTCGCGGGCGCGCGCCGCGCCGAGCGCACCCGGGCTCGGCGGGCTCGCCCCGTCGAGAACCTCTGCGGGAGCGCGCCCGAGCGCGGAGGTGCCGAGCGGAGTGCCCGGTAAGAGCGCGCCGCCGCTCGGGGAGCCATCCTGGGCCTCCGGCGTGTGCGCCCTCGGTCCCGGTACGGGGAGGGGTAAGCCGAGCTCGCGTTCGGCTTCGGCGCCGCCGCGCTCGGCGTCTTCGAGCATGCGGTCGCGCTCCGCGTCGGCGCTGCGCTCGGCGAGGGCGCGCAACGCCGCTTCGAGCGCGCGGCGGCCTTCGGGCGTTTCCAGCTGGCGCAGGAGTGCTTCGAGGGACTCCGAATCCATGGGCTCGAGGTCGCCGTCTTGCTCCGCGAGACGGCGTTCGAGCTGCTCGAGGAGGCGTTTCTTCTCGGCTTCGTCGAGTCCCTCGAGGGCGCGCGCGAGCGCCTCGGAGAGGCGAAGCAGGGACTCGGGGTCGAGGTGCTTGCCGAGCTCCGCGAGCCGCTGCCGAGCGGTTTCGTCGAGCCGATCCCCGAGGGTGTTGCCGAGCTCGCGGAGCGCGCGCAACAGGCGTTCGCGCCCTTCGAGCTCGCGGAGCTTCTGCTCGAGCATCTCGGCGAGCCGCTTCGAGCCCTTGCCGCGCGCGGCTTCAGCGGCTTCTCGCAACGCGTCGCGGGCCGCCCGACGCGCGTCGTCTTCGGCGAGCTCGGCGAGCTGCCTCATCGCGTCGTCGAACGCCACGAGGTCGCCCTCGCCGAGCGCACCCCCTGCCTTTCGCGTCTCGGGACGGCCCTCGAGCACGTTCACCGCCGCGTCGAGCCCGGCGCGTTCCAGGCTGTCGCCGAAGCGCTCGCGCGCGGCCGCGACGCGTTCGCGCAGCTCGGCGACGCGCGCCGACGCCTCGCGCTGCTCCATGCCGCGCTCGCGCGCGAGCGAACGGGCGCGCGCCGCGCGCGCGCGCGCTCGGGGGCGGTGCGCGGCGGCGGGGGCGCGGGCCGGGGCCTGG
>CAYYWA010000131.1:1997-14309 GCA_964475255.1 uncultured Sorangium sp. | reverse complement strand
TCCGACGCAGTTTTCCGCATATCTCGGCGCGTTCCTAACCGTTCGTCGCTCTAGACGTGGGACGTCGGGCGAGGCGTCTCGGCTTTCTCCTGGAGCGTGCGCTCCCCGCGAGACCTCGCTCCGTGTTGCCGCCCGACGACCCTGTGACCTCGACGCCCGCTCGGGTCGCCGACGAAACAGCGCGCGCCGCGGCGCTGCGCTGCCGAATCGCGCGGCGCGGCTCTTGCTGAGGCCTCGGCATGCTCGTTCGCCCTTTACCGCTCGGCGTGATGGCGCTCTCGATCGTGCTCGGAGCGTGTGGCGAGCAGTACTGCCAAGTCGGGCCCAAGTACGGCACCCAGTGCTACGCGATCAACGAGGTGGAGTGGCACGAAGCACAGGTGGGCCCGGAGCCGGCGCCGGAACGTGCGACCCAACCGGCGCCTGGCTGCGCCGTGCTCAGCCGACAGGGTGTCACCGTCGTGCCGCAACCCGGCGCCGGTGGCAGCCCGAGCTCGCCGCAAGGGCCGTATCTCACCTCCGGAGCCTGCGTCTCGCGCCGGGTGCCCGCCCCGGGCGCGGTTCGTTGAACTCTCGAGCTCTGTGGCTTGGGGAGCGCGGACGCGAGCGTTACCCTCGCCGGCATGGTCGTCGCTCCCGATACGCGCGCACTCAAGCTCTCTCGACGCGACGTGCTGCTCGTGCCGCTCGCGGTGAGTCCCGTCGCGTGTCGCGGGGGTGAGGCGCCGTCGAGCGGCTCGACTCGAAGCCCCCAGAGTCCATCGAGTCCTTCGGGCAGCGCCTCCGGCGACTCGGGCAGAGCGGCGGAGTCCATCGCTCCGCTCGACGCGATCACGTTGGGCCCGCGCGACGAGCCGGGAGGAATCCTCGTCGTGCTCCTGCACGGCTGGGGCGCACGCGGCGATGATCTCGTCCCCCTCGCGCGCGCCCTCGCGCACCCCGACGCGCGCTTCGTCGTCGCGGCGGCGCCGCTCGAGCGCGAAAACGGCGGTCGCGCCTGGTGGCACCTCGACCGCGGAGATCGCCCCGCGCAGGCCTGGGGCGACGAGTTGCCCATCGATCATCGTCCTCATCCCGCCGTTGTGGCGGCCCGCGCCGCCGTTCAGCGGCTGCTCCGGACCGCCATCGAGCGCCATGCCCCCGAACACACGGTGTTGGTCGGCTTCTCCCAGGGTGCGATGCTCGCCCTCGACGTCGCGCTCCAGGGCAGCCCGGCCGTCCACCGTGTAGCGGTCCTCTCCGGCGCCCTCCTCACCGATTCGCTGATCGCGCTGCGGAGCGCAGAGCGGCCGCACCCCACCGTGCTCGTGGCTCACGGGCGAAAGGATGCGATCGTCCCCTTCCGAGCGGGCGAGAGCACGACGAGGGTGCTCTCGGCACGCGGCGTCGACGTCACGTGGTTTCCGTTCGAGGGCGGGCACGCGATCCCCCCGCGCGTGGTGGAGCGCCTGAAGCGTTTCGTCCTCGAGGGCTGAGGCAGTTCCAGGGTGCGCGAAGAGTTGTACTCGGAGCGGGTACACGCGCCGAAATGCAGATGACGTCCGAAACGCTCCATGCGACAAACGCCCTCGAGGGCTGGGTAACGCGACTCGTGCCCGCCCCGGCAACCCCGGGTTCCGTCACATGCTCCGCTCCCTCCGTCTGCGCTTCGAGCTCCCCCTGTTTGCGCTCGGCACTTTGCTCGCGCTCGGCGCCTGCGATCCCGGAAGTCAATTCCCGAAGTACGAGCAAGGTGGGAAAGCGAGCACCGGAACGGGCGGTGTCGGGACGAGCGCGGTTGGCGGCTCGGGCGGCACGGCAGCGGGCGGCATCGCCGGCACCTCGGGCTCGGCCGGCACCTCCGGTGTCGGTGGCTCCGCTGCCGGCGGCGCGTCGGGCAGCGCCGGTGCCGGCGGCTCTGGCGGCACCGCCGGTTCCGACATGGGAGGCAATGCGGGCTCCAGCGGCTCCGCTGGAGAACCGGGGCTCGGGCTCCTCGGAGCTCCCCTCACCTTTGCCCCAACCGCCGAGGCATTCGGCATCAACGTCGTTCTCGAAGCCGGAGATCCCGAGACGCTCCGCGCACGGGTCCGGGCGGAGGGGACCGAGACCTGGAGCGAGCCGAAGGAGCCCGTCGTCCTCGCGAGCGATCTCGCGGAGTTCCATTTCGACGGCCTCGATGCCGGGACTCGCTACGACTACCGGATCGTCGCGAGCGCGGAGGGTGCTGAAGCCGAATCGGCCGAAGAGAGCGAGGAGCTGCTCTACGAAGGCAGCGTCGTGACCCAGCGCCCCAAGGGCACCGCGTTCAGCTTCGCCATGCTCAGCGACCCCCACATCGGCGCGAACCTCGCGTACCACAACCAGGGCGACGAGACGATCCTGCAAACCGTGGGCGCCCAGATCGCAGAGATGTCTCCGGACTTCATCGTGAATCTGGGCGACATGCTCGACTTTCACGAGTACGGGTTCAACTCGCCCCCGCCCGACGGCTCCGTGACGCGCCTCGCTTACCTGAACTACCGCTGGGGGCTCGGCGACGCGCTCGGCAAGGGCGCCCACTTCGCGACGATCGGCAACTGGGACGGTGAGAACGGCGACTACCCCGCCGAAGCCATCGCGTGGTCACGCGAACAGCGCCTGCTCTACATGCCAGGCCCGAAGCCGACCACGTATCCCGAGGGCGGGAACGCGTGGGAAGACTACTACGCCTTCACGTGGGGCGACGCGCTCTTCGTCGTGCTCAACGTGATGACGTACACGCCGACGCCGCACTTGCTCTCGTTCGAGCCGGGTGTTCCGGATGATTGGACTCTCGGGGCCGAGCAGCTCGAGTTTCTCGAAAAAACCTTGAAGAACGCCACCTCGAAGTGGCGCTTCCTCGTCATCCATCACGCCGTGGGCGGCGCGGCCGGCGATGCCATCAACGCTGCGTACGGCCGCGGCGGTGGCCAGGCCGCGAACGTGGGCGAGCAGGCCATCGTGCATCAGCTCATGCTCGAGCACGGCGTCCAGATCTTCTTCTACGGTCACGACCACGTCTTCACGGACATGGTCGTCGATGGCATCCACTACACGGAGCCCGGCAGCGCCGGCGCCATCTGGATGTTCTCGGGCGCCGAGACCGGTTACACGCAGTACTGGGCGGAGTCAGGATGGGGCCGCGTCGACGTCACTCCCGACGACGTCCGCGTCCAATTCATCGGCTCGGCCGGCACCGTGATCTACGAATACACCATCGAATGACCGAGCCCGCGACGCTCGCGAGCTCGAGCACGACGGGCGCGGATGCGGCGGAAAGACGCGAGGGACGCGCCTTCCTCGACTAGGCTCGAGGATCAATCAAATACGACGGTTTTGTTGTCGTAGACGAGGATGCGGTCGTCGAGGTGGAGCCGAACGGCGCGGGCCAAGACGACCTTCTCGAGGTCGCGGCCCTTGCGCACCAGGTCTTCGACCGAATCCTTGTGGGAGCAGCGGATCACGTCTTGCTCGATGATCGGGCCTTGGTCGAGCACGGCCGTCGCGTAGTGGGCGGTCGCGCCGATGAGCTTCACGCCTCGCTCATAGGCCTGATGGTAGGGCTTCTGTCCGACGAACGCCGGAAGGAAGGAGTGGTGGATGTTGATGACGCGGTTTTCCCAAGCCGAGACGAACTTCGCGCTCAGGACCCGCATGTACCGCGCGAGCACGACCAGATCGATGTTGTGCTCCGCGAGGAGCTCGAGCTCACGGGCCTCCGCCGCCTCCTGGCTCGCGGGATCTTTCGGGATGACGACGTACTCGATCCCGAACTCCCGGGCGACGGGGGCGAGATCGGGATGATTGCTGACGATGACGGGGATGTGACAGGCAAGCTCGCCGCCCCGATGGCGGAGCAAGAGGTCGTAGAGGCAGTGCTCGTACTTCGACACGAAGAGCGCGACGCGCTTGACGCGTTCCGCATAGTAGAGCCGATAGGTCATCCCGAAGCGCTGGGCGACCTCGGCGATCGCACGCTCGAGCGTCCCTTTGTCCGTCAACAGCTCCGACAAGTCGACGCGGATGCGCTGGAAGAACTGCTGCGCGACGGGGTCGGTGTGCTGGTCGGCGTCGAGGATGTTGGCGCCGTGTCCGAAGAGAACCTGAGCCAAGGCCGCGACGATCCCCCGTCGATCGCGGCACGAAACCAGTAACGTCGCGAGCTCGGAACCCATACTGCCCAGCATAGTACAGGGCGGTTTTGCCCGCTCGCGCGTTTTCTCGATGACGGGTCGCGCTCTGCCCCAACCACCGAGCTCCTGTCGGCTGTGCCTCCATCCGAAATGAAACTCCGCGGGGCTTCCCGCAGGCACCGGCGCCACCACGTCGCTACGGCGCACGATGGCCGCGTGCCCGAGCCCATTCGCAAGGGCGGCTCGCGCCGCCCCTCGCCGCCGAAGTGAATTCGGCGGAGCCCCTCCCCACGCGGGCACTCTGCCCGACGCTGTTTCCGCGTATTTCGGCGCGTTCCTAGCCGTTCGTCGCGCTAGGCCTGGCGCCGCCCTCTGTCGTTCAGCACGCGGCGCCAGGCGTCGATGCGATCCCGCGCTTCCCGCGGCCAGCGGAAGCGCAAGAGGCGGCCGAGCAAGTGCGGGGTATGGTCGCCCGCGCGAGTGTGGGGGCCGAAGACGTGCGCGGCCGAGTCGACGGCAGCGAGGGCGCTCACGGCGTCGCCGCGCTCGATCTCGAACCACGCCCGCGTGAGCGAGAGGTGCTGCCTCGGCTCTGCCTCCTCGATCGCGATGCGCTGGCACTCCTCGAGGAGCCGCTCGGCGCGTACGAGATCGTGCATGCCGAGAGCGGCCTGGCACAAAAGGAGCTTGGTTTCGACCATGCCCCACGGATCGCCGAGCTGCGTGAAGACCTGGTGCGCGCGCTCGGCGTGCGTGCGTGCCATCTCGAGATCGTCGCTGTCCACCCCGATCATGGCGAGCAGCCGATCACAGGCGGCCTCGCCGCGCGGTGTGCGCAACGTCTCGAAGACGCCGCGCGCCTCGAGCGCTCCGCGTTCGGCGCCGTGGTAGTTCATGAGCCGGTGCTCGATGTGCGCGAGCGAAGCGTCGGCTTGCGCCGTGCCGAGGCGGTAGCCGGCGCGCTCGAACTCCGCGCGCGCTTCGTGCGCGAGCCGCCGTGAACGCTCGGTGATTCCTTCGGAGTGATCGATCCAGCTCAAGAGGAGGAGGCACTGACCGCGGCCGAGCGGCTGATCGAGCTCGGCAAAGCACCGCTCGCCGCGCTCGATGGTCTCGCGCGCCTCCTCGTAGCTGCCGAGGACGTACTGAATCTCGCCGGAGACGGCGAGGCACAGCGCGAGCCCCTGGATGTTTCCGAGCTCCTCGAACGTCGCCAGCGCGCGCTGCACGAGGTCGAGGCCTTCGGCGTTCGCGCCCTGCTCGCTGGCCACGTGCCCGAGGAGCCGCAGACAGTGCGCGATGTTCTCGCGATCTCCGAGGTCCTCGAACCGCGAGCGCGCGAGGTCGGCGTACGTGTTGGCCTCGGCGATGCGCCCGACGTGGCGCAGCGCCTCCGCTTGCCAGCGGTTCTTGAGGGCGAGCGTGCGCCCCGAGAGCTTGCCTTTGAAGAGCTCGAGATCGGCGAGCGTCGCGAGCGGCTCCCGCGCGCCGTTCCAACTGCTCTGCAAGAACTCGAACAAGAGGTGCGCCGCGGAGTCGGCGTCGCCGGCCTGGATCAGGTTCACCACGCGCTGGCGTACGATGCGGCGCGTGTTGGCGAGCGGGTGCTGCGTGAGCGCCGTGGCCGCGGCGCGGTAGATCCGCTCCTTGTCGGGGCGCTGCTCGAGCCGCAGCAAGAGGTGCTCCTGCAAGAGCTCGTGGGGCCAGCTCAGCCGCCCTGGGCCGCGCGGTATCAGGATCTCGGCGTTTTGCAGGCTCAAGATGGCCGCGTCCGCGGGCTGTCCGAGGGCGGTGAGCAGCGCGTGCAACACCATCCGCCGGATATCACCCCCCAGGGTGGCGGCCGCATACGCGGAGAGCCGGTATCCCTCCGGCACGGCGGTGAGGCGCGCGTCCCAGAGCTCGGCGGTCGTCTCCGGGCGGACCGCGAGCACCTCCGGGGGCACGCGGTACATGCCGTCGCGAAACTCGAGGCTCCCGGCGAGCGCCCACGCGTGCAGCTGCTGGAGCGCGAAGAGCGGGTTGCCGCGGCTCCGCCGCGCTGCTTCCTGCACGGCTTCGTCGTCGAGCGGCAGCGACGCGCGAATGAGCTCGATCGTAATGTCGGACGGGAGCGGATCGATCTGGATCACCGTCCCGTTCATCGCGTCGCGCAGCTCGCGGAGTCGGTCGGCGGCGGGCGTGCCGAGCGCGACGTCCTCCGAGCGCACGGTGGCCACCATCACGATCCGCTGATCGGGCTCGTCGCTCAGGATGCGCGAGAGGCCCTCGTACGTGGTCGGGGCCGCGTTGTGCAAATCATCCAGCCAGAACAGGAGCGGGCGGCCGTTCGCGATCCGCCGGAGCGTGTAGCGAATCACCATGCGCCGCGTATCGAGCGTATCGAGCGTGAAGCGGATCCCGCTCGGCCCCGCCGGCTGATCGGGACCCATGGGGCGGAACCACTCCGCCGTGCCGGCGACCCACGCGCGGCCGTTCCGGTCGTCGCGGCGCACCTTCCAGCGATCGAGCAGCGAGCGCTCGATCACCGCGCGGTCGACGCGCTCGAAGTTGAAGTAGTGGATCGCGGCGCCGAGCATGCCGTCGAGCGAGCTCCGGATTTTCCGGTATCGCGCGCGCAGGGGCACCATCAGCCCCTCTTCGTGCATCACCTCGCACAACCACTCGGCAATGCGACTCTTCCCGCACCCCGCGGAGCCGACGAGCAGGACGAGCCGGTGCGGTGGCCCCTTTCCGGCGACCGCCTCGTCGCACACCGCGCGCAAGCGCGCCCTCACGTCGGCGCGCCCGACCAGCGGGCTCGGACGAATGCTGAGCAGCCCCGGCGGGCGCTCGGGAGCGGCCGAGAGCTCGGGCTTGTACGAGCGCGGTCCGGTCGGGCTCGCGTCGACGAGCACGGGATCGATCGCCGGGGGCGTGGGGAGGCTGTAGAGGGCCGTCCGTGGGTCGGGGCGAAAGCGGGCCCAGTCGCGCCGGCACTCGGCTGCGAACTCCCAGCGATCCCAGGGGCGCTTCGCGAGCATGCGCCCGACGAACGCCTCGATCCCGCTCGGGGCTTCGATCGCGAGTCGGAGCGGCGGCGGCGGCTCGAACGCGTGCACGCGGAGCAGCTCGCGCGATTCTCCGCTGAACGGCGGTCGCCCGGAGAACAGGCGGTAGAGGATGCAGCCCAGGGCGTACAGGTCGGTCGCCCCGCAGACGTGGTGCATCTCGTGCTGGATCTGCTCGGGCGCCATGTAGCCCGGAGTTCCGGCGCCCGCGTGCGGCGCGTACTCGAACGCCTTCGCGCCGTAGAGCCGCTCGTCGTGCCAGTCCTGGCGGAGCCAGGCGAGGCCGAAATCGAGCACGTGAATCCGAGGCGGGCCGCCGTCGAGCGCGGCCTCGACCAGCACGTTCGAGGGCTTGAGATCCCCGTGGATCACTCCCCGGGCATGCGCGTGCGCGAGCGCCGAGAGGATCTGGTCGGTCACGTGCCAGATCACCGGGAACCCGAGCCGCGCGTGCGAGAGCTCGTGCAGGGACGTGCCGCGGACGAGCTCCATCGCCAGGTAGGGCGAGCCATCGCGGAGCTGACCGAAGTCCTTGGCCCGCACGATGTTCGGGTGGTCCAAGGCGGCGAGCGCGCGCGCCTCCTTGTAGAACCACATCAAATATTCGTGGACGAGGTTCCCGGGGGGCGGAATGACGCGCTTGAGCGCCACGGCCTGGCCCGTCGCCTGATCGCGGCAGCGATAGACGATGCCCATCCCCCCTTCCCCGAGCACGCCCAAGACTTCGTAGCGTCCCGCGATGACCGTCCCGGGCACGACCGGGACCCCGGGCGGAGCCGGCTCGCGACGCGCGCCGCCCACCCCGGCCGCCGCCGGAATGCTCGGAGGCGCGCTGTGCTCGTCGCGGATTTCCCGTTCTGGGACGCGCGCCGAGACGATGGGCTCGGGGCTCGTCGTGTCCGAGGCTGCCTCGTGCGGCTCGACGGCGACGAGGGCTTCGGCGTCGTCTTCACGAGGCGCCGCGCGGCGTTCGGCCGACGAGTGTCCGCCGTCGGGATGACGGGGGTTCTTGGCTTCGCTGGCCTCGGCCATGGCCCGGCGCGAGTTTAGTCCGCTCACCGGGGCCGTCGAGAGGGCGAGCACGCTGGATTTCCAGTCGCTCGCGAATCCGAAATCGGTATGTATGTCGGATAGTTGCGTGAGACTGGCGCGGGAGGAGGCACACGACTACCCTGTGCGCCCCATGTCGAGCCCCCCCGTGCTGCGCGACCCGCCCCTTGCTACCCGCGATCCCGAGGTCGCCCGTCTCATTCGCGAAGAAGAGCTCCGTGAAGTCGACAAGCTGCGTCTGATTCCGAGCGAGAACTATGTTTCACGCGCCGTTCTCGAGGCCACTGGTTCGGTCCTCACGAACAAGTACTCCGAGGGATATCCCGGCAAGCGGTACTACGAAGGCCAGCAGGTCATCGACCAGGTGGAACAGCTCGCGTGCGCGCGCGTAAAGGCGCTGTTCGGCGCCGAGCACGTGAATGTGCAGCCCTACAGCGGAAGCCCGGCAAACCTGGCCGTGTATCTCGCGTTCTGCCAAGCGGGCGATCCCGTGCTCGGGCTCGCGCTGCCGGCGGGCGGCCATCTGACCCATGGCTGGAACGTCAGTATCACCGGGAAGTATTTCAAGAGCTTCGGCTACGGCGTCACGCCCACCGATCACCGCATCGATCTGGCCGAGGTGCGGAGGCTCGCGCGCGAGCATCGGCCCAAGGTCATCTGGTGCGGAACGACGGCGTATCCGCGCGTGCTCGAGTTCGACAAGTTCCGTGAAATCGCGGACGAGGTCGGCGCGAAGCTCTGCGCGGACATCGCCCACATCGCCGGGCTCGTCGTCGGCGGCGTGCATCCCTCGCCGATCGGCATCGCCGACGTCGTGACGACCACGACCCACAAAACGCTCCGCGGTCCGCGGGGCGGCATGATCCTCTGTCGCGCCGAGTACGCGAAAGACATCGATCGCGCCGTATTCCCCGGCTTGCAGGGAGGGCCGCACAACCACACGACGGCGGCCATCGCCGTCGCGGCCAAGGAAGCGAGCGAGCCCGACTTCAAGCGCTACGCGGAGCGCATCGTAGAAAACGCGCGCGTCCTCGCCGAGGCGCTGCTCTCCGAAGGGTTTTCCTTGGTGACGGGCGGCACGGACAATCACCTCATCCTGATCGATCTCACGAACCGAAACGTCCCCGGGAAGGTCGCGGCCCGCGCGCTCGATCGCGCCGGGATCGTGTGCAACTACAACTCGGTCCCGTTCGACAAGCGCAAGCCGTTCGACCCGTCCGGCATCCGGATCGGTACGCCCGCGATCTCGTCGCGCGGCATGGGTCCCTCGGAGATGCGACGGCTCGCCGCGTGGATGTCCCAGATCGTCGGCGCGCCGGAGGACGAAGCCCTCGGAGCCCGCGTCGCTGGCGAGGTGCGTGAGCTCTGCCAGAGCTTCCCGCCTCCCGGGATCGTGGTCTGATGGCTCGCGGGCCCGCTCCGCCGGTGCGCTTCGCCCGGCGCGGGCTCGCGGCGTTGGCAGAGACGAGGACGGACGATGACGGACCGAGCATCGAGTGAGTTGTTCGCGCGCGCCGAGCCGCTCTTGCCGGGCGGCGTGAATAGTCCGGTGCGCGCCTTTCGTGCGGTCGGAGGGGGGCCGGTCTTCATCGAGCGCGGGCGCGGCTCGAAGATCTACGGCGCGGACGGCACGGAGTACGTCGATTTCGTGGGCTCGTGGGGGCCGCTCATCCTCGGGCACGCGGCCCCGCCCGTGGTGGCCGCGGTGCGCGAAGCGGCCGAGCGCGGACTCACGTTCGGCGCGCCGACGGCGCTCGAGGTGCGCTTCGCGGAGCGCATCGGCGAGCTCTATCCGAGCATCGAAATGATGCGGGCGGTCTCGAGCGGCACCGAAGCCACGATGAGCGCCTTGCGGGTCGCGCGCGGCTTCACCGGGCGCTCCGTCATCGTCAAGTTCGACGGGTGCTATCACGGGCACTCGGACGCGCTGCTCGTCAAGGCGGGGAGCGGGCTCGCCACGTTCGGCACGCCCGACTCGGCCGGGGTGCCCGAGTCCGTCGTCGCGCACACGGTGACGCTGCCGTACAACGATCTCACGACCCTGCGCGAGCTGTTCGCCGCGCGCGGCTCCGAGATCGCCTGTGTGATCGTGGAGCCCGTCGCCGGCAACATGGGCTGCGTCCCGCCCGAACCGGGGTTCCTCGAGGGCCTGCTCGAACTCACCGGAAAGCACGGGGCGCTCTGCATCTTCGACGAGGTGATCACCGGGTGTCGCCTCGCGCCGGGCGGCGCGCAGGAGCGCTACGGGGTGCGTCCGGACCTCACCTGCCTCGGAAAAATCGTGGGCGGCGGCATGCCGCTCGCCGTCTACGGCGGCCGCCGCGACGCGATGAGCCTCGTCTCACCCCTCGGGCCCGTTTACCAGGCCGGAACGCTCAGCGGAAATCCCGTCGCCGTGAGCGCGGCGCTGGCGACGCTCGGGGAGCTCGATCGCGCCGCCTACGAACGCCTCGACCGCGCGGGGCAACGGCTCGCCGAAGGGCTCGAGCGGGCGCTTCGCGACACCAAGACCGTCGGCGTCGTGCAGCGCGTCGGATCGATGCTGACGTTGTTCTTCCACCCGGGCCCTATCCGGCGCTGGAACGACGCAAAGGCCTCGGATACGCAGCGCTTCGCGGCATTCCACCGCGCGCTCCTCGCGCGCGGCGTCTATTTCCCCCCGTCGCAGTTCGAGACCGCGTTCGTGTCCCTCGCGCACACGGACGACGACCTCGATCGCACCGTGCAAGCGGCCCGCGAGGCCCTTTCCTGATGTCTCGTCCCCCAGGCTGAGCATGACCAACAAGTCGATGGATAAGATCATGGCGCTCGCGAAGCGCCGCGGCTTCGTCTACCAGGCCTCCGAGATCTACGGAGGCATCAACGGCTTCTGGGACTACGGGCCCCTGGGCGCGCTGCTCAAGAAGAACCTGCGCGACGCGTGGTGGCGCGACGTCGTCCAGAATCCCTGCCGCGGGGCGCTCGGGCCGAACGGGGAGCCCGTGCGCATGCTCCCCCTCGACACGTGCATCATCCAACACCCGAAGGTGTGGGAAGCGAGCGGGCACATCGCGGGATTCAACGACCCAATGGTGGACTGCCGAGAGACGAAGGCGCGCTACCGCTACGACCACCTGTTCGTGTACGTGCCGGAGAGCGGCGACACGCAGGGCAAGCCCGTCTTCTGCTTCATGCCGGACAGCCCGAGCGAGGCCAAGCAGAAGAAGAAGGCCGAAAAGGCGTTCGGCGCGATCCGGTCCGTGCCGCTCTCGAGCATTCCGAAGGAGGAGTGGCCCCGAGTGCTCGCTCCGGAAGCCGAGAAACCGGGCTCCCTCACCGAACCGCGCGCGTTCAATCTGATGTTCAAGACGTACGTCGGCGCGACCGCGAGCGAGGACGACGTCGCGTATCTCCGGCCCGAGACGGCGCAGGGCATCTTCGTCCAGTTCAAGAACGTGCTCGACACGACGCGCGTCAAGCTGCCGTTCGGCATCGCACAAACCGGGAAGGCGTTCCGCAACGAGGTCACGCCTCGGAACTTCACGTTCCGCAGCCGCGAGTTCGAGCAGATGGAGATCGAGTTCTTCTGCCATCCCTCGGAGGCGGCCGACTGGTACCGATTCTGGCGCGATGCGCGCGTGGAGTTCTGGAAGCGCGTCGGGCTCGCGGGTGAGAACCTGGTGCTCCGCGAGCACGATCGGGACGAGCTCGCTCACTACGCGCGAGAGGGCGCCGGCACGAGCGACGTGGAGTATCGGTTCCCGTTCACGGCGCCAGGCTTCGGGGAGCTCGAAGGCATCGCGCACCGGACCTCGTTCGACCTCGCGCAACATCAGAAGCATGCGCGCGTGAACCTCGAGGTCTTCGATGCCGAGCGTGGCGAGCTCCTGCCGAACGGCGCGCGCAAGGGGGAGAAGTACCTGCCGCACGTGATCGAGCCCTCGGCGGGACTGGATCGCGGCGTGCTCGCGCTGCTCTGTGAAGCGTACACGGAGGACGCCTCGCGTCCGAGCCCCGAGCTCTTGCGGCTGCACCCAGAGCTCGCTCCGATCACGGCGGCCGTGTTCCGGATCGTGAACAAAGACGGCATGCCCGAGATC
>CAYYWA010000131.1:0-1987 GCA_964475255.1 uncultured Sorangium sp. | reverse complement strand
CGCCCGAGATCAGCGAGCGGCTCCACGCCGAGCTCACGCGTCGCTTTTGCCGCCTGGGTCCGATCGAGCACGACGTCAAACAGTCGATCGGCAAGCGCTACGCGCGCATGGACGAGGCAGGCTGTCCGTACTGCTTCACGGTGGACGGGGAAACGGTCACGAGCCAGACTGTGACCGTGCGCGACCGCGATACGGGAGCTCAGGAGCGCATCGCCCTCGATCGCGTCTCCGACTTCCTCGCGGAGCGCTTGGGCCCGGGTTGATGACGCGCATCGAATGTCCGATCTGCAAGACCGTGCTCCGTGAGGTCCCCGACGATTTCGAGTGGCGCCCCTTCTGCTCGTCGCGCTGCAAGTTGGCGGATCTCCACAATTGGCTGACCGAGCAGTACCGCGTGTCGGAACCCGTACCCCTCACGACCCCCCAAGAGCCCGAAAAGAAACCGAACTGATTCGCCCCCTCCCCCAACGGGTGGGATCCTCGTCGCGGGTGCTCCGAAGGGGCGCCCGATTTCGATGTGGGTGGACGTTCTTCTGGCGAAGCGCGTCGGGGGGCGTATCCTTGAAGGGTGCCTTCCCATCCCGACAGTGTCGTCCGCGCGATGACGGACGACGGCGCGTTTCGGGTCATCACCGCGTCCACCACGCAGACGGTGCGGGGCGCGGTGCGGGCTCAAGGCGCTCGCGGCAAAACTGCCAGAACCTTCGGGGATCTGATCACCGGGTCCATCCTGTTTCGCGAGACGATGGCGCCCGAGCTCCGCGTCCAAGGCATCCTCAAGGGAGCCAAGGGCTCGGGGAGCCTCGTGGCCGACTCCCATCCCTCGGGCAAGACGCGAGGGCTCGTGCAGATGCGGCCGGGCACGCAGGACATCCGGCTCGAGAGCGGCGCCGTCATTCAGATGATGCGGACCATGCCGAGCGGCCGCATCAACCAGGGCGTGGTCGAGGTGCCACCTCTGGGCGGCGTCTCCGAGGCGTTGATGGCCTACATGCAGACCTCCGAACAGGTGGTCTCCATGATCGCGGTCTCGACGGTGCTCGACGCGCGCGGCGACGTGATCGCGGCCGGCGGCTACATGGTTCAGCTCCTGCCCGAGGTCGGCCGGGGGCCGTTGCTCGTCATGACGGAGCGCCTCCGCGACTACGAGAACATCGACGAACAGGTCCGCGACGGCGCGTTCTCGCCATCGTGGCTGCTCGATCAGCTCCTCTACGGGATGCCGTTCACCCGCCTCGACGAGAGCGCGCTCGACTACGCCTGCTGGTGTGACGAGCTCCGCGTCATGTCCGCGCTCGCCACGCTCTCCCGTGCGGATATCGAGCACCTCCTCTCGACGAACGAGGTCCTCGAGATCTCGTGCGAATACTGCAAGCGCGAGTACCGGATTCCGCCGGCGCGGCTCCGAGGGCTCTTGGACCAGAGCTGAGCGCTACGCAAGCGCTACGCAACGGCAGGGGCCTTCGAGCCCACGGAGGCGGCGACCCGTTCCGGGCCCGAGCGCGGCCGCGCCCAATGTGCTTTTTCCTTGCGGCGGCCGAACGCGGCATAGGATATGCTCCTGCCCGCGGCAATGAGTCTGTCGAGGGTGGCGGGCAAGATCGTGGGTTGGCGCTGGACTCCGACCGTGAGCTTGATTTCGGCCGCTGTGGCCTACGCGCTGCTCGTCGGTCATGTCATCCCCAGAACGGTCTTGGCGCCGGCTCGAAGCGCGGGCCACGCCACGGTCGGGGCACACACCACGGAGGCCGAGCTCCAGCGTCCGGAAACGCCGGACCCGATGCAACGGACCGAGCAACGCCCCGCGAAGCCGGAGCCGGAAACTCCTGCGCTCTCCAGAAACGTTGCGGTTTCTAGACCCCCCGTCGCCACACAGGAGCGCTCTGCCCCGCCCAGGCGACGCGGCTTTTCACCGGTAATCCGTCCCGACAGCTCGGACCCGGAAGATGCGGCTCAGGTCGTGATGGTCCCCCCGCCCCCGCTGGAG
>CAYYWA010000130.1:8091-14327 GCA_964475255.1 uncultured Sorangium sp. | reverse complement strand
AAGCATGCCCCCGTGAACCTCCGCTGCCCTACATTCCCGGAGAGCTCCGGCAATCCAACCGCGCCGAGTTTCCGCTCACGACCGCGTTCGATGGATCGGCTGCCGCAAAGTCGGCAATGGGCGCCGGATCATCGAGGACAGAAACTGTCCGCAATGGGATTTAGGATCCGCGCTCGTGAGCCCCGGGCACGGAGCCCGGGCGCATGCAAGGAGCCTTCCCCATGTCGATCGTCTTCTACGCTGCCCCGATGTCGAGCGCGGTTCCGGTCGCCTGCGCGCTCGACGAGCTGGCGATTTCTCATGAACGCGTCGAGATGAACCTCGCGGCCGGCGACCAGCGCAAGCCCGAGTTCCTGAAGCTCAACCCCAACGGCAAGGTACCCACGCTCGTCGCCGACGGGACGCCGATGTTCGAGGCGCTGGCCATCATGCAGTGGCTGGGCGACCGCTATGGCGTCGAGCGGCGCCTCTGGCCTGCGGCGGACGCGCCCGCTCGCCTCGCGGCGATGTCCTGGTTGACCTGGGCGTACGTCACGTACGGCGGGGCACTCCAGCGCTTCATCTTCGCCCAGGGGCGGGTCGAGAAAGAGCTGCACAGCAAGGCGCAGGCCGCGTACGCGCGCAACGAGCTCAGCGAGCTGGTCGGCGTTCTCGACGGGAGCATCTCCGCCGCGCCGTACCTGCTCGGCGAGGACTTCTCGCTCGCGGATCTGATCGTGGCGAACGTGATCTACTACGGCGAGATGTGCGGCGCGACGGTGTCCCGAGACCTGCACCCGCGCGCGGCCGACTGGCTCGCACGCTGCACGGCGCGCCCCTCGTTCCGCAAGCACTGGGCGTGAGCCCGCCCCGATGGCGCGGCCCGGGGCGCAGGCTTCTCTTCTGTGCGGCCTGCGTTCCTTCTCCCGGCACGAGATCCATGGCGATCGCCTCGGCCACCTCCGAGCGGCGTCCGATCGCCATGAGCGCCGGCCTACCGGGCCCTGCCCTTCGTCGACATTTTCCTCGACCAGAAAGTGCGTCGGGTTCGTATTCCTATACGGCAGCACGCTGCCGGCAATCGGTGCGCTGCCTTACCGCAAGGAAGGCCCAATGAACGCGACGACTCGAAAGTACACGATCCTCTCCGCGCCCCTGCTCCTGGCGCTCGCTGCGTGCTCCAGCGCCGACCTGGCGACCGATGCGGACGGCGAAGATTTCGCAGCGGTGAGCGAGCACGCAGTGGTCCTGGCGACCTTCACCCCGAGCGATCAACAGACCATCCAGGTGGTGGCGTACGGAGACGAGCTCATCGGCTTGAGCGAGTGGCGCGGAGCTGGGTTCGATCCCGAGACCGAGGATTCGTTGCTCAACCTCGGCAGCGGGAGCATCGCCGACTTGTACGCGCGGGTGGCCGGCGCGGCCGTCGATCACAGCGTGCTCGAGAGGATGCGTAAGTTCGAGGCGCGCGGCGTGCGAGTCGAGCTCCCGGCGCAGGTCGGCCGTGCGGCTGTCGACTCCAGCTCACTAGCGGAAAACCTCGACGAATCGAGTCTGGCCTCAGCCGCCGCATCCAGAGGGCCAGCGACCCGAACCTTGGGCCTCGATTGCGCGAAGGACGACGCTTACTACAACCACTACTCGTCCGGTTGGGCCGGAACGCACTGCAGAAACCCGCCTGGCTGGGAGGACTGGTGGTGCAGAACCAATCAGCCGGATATCAGAAAAGACTGGACCCACGCAGAGGACTGGTCGGTCGTCTTTCACAACATGAGCTCGTGCAACACCGCCGTTGGCTGGGTGTATGCCAAGCGCCCCGGCTACTTCGTCGGGCTCGGCGGGCCCAGGCTCGGCCCCAATCAGGGGTGGAGCGGTTGGTGGTACGTCAACAGCCGAGACTGGAAGTGGTACACGGGGTTGAGACACGAGTCCGGCAACGAGCAGGCACACTTGAACATGGCGACGTATCGCAAGTGGTAGCCCGCAAATCGGCGACCGCGCGGCCTTCGAAACGCAGCTCGCCGAAGTCCGGCGACCTCTCGCGAGTCAGCTCCCGGCAGCTGGAAGCAGGGGGGGCTCCCACTTTTTCAGCTGCCGGCAGCTGACGGGGTTGGCGTCAATGACGTCCGCGGTTCGGGTGGGGGGCTTGCTCAGCTGGTTCCGGAGGGGATGGGCCCGGTTCAGCGCCCGGAGCCCGCCGCCGACGTGCGGGTGAAGCCGAGTAAGCGTGGGAGCTCGCCCATGTGGGTGAAGGTCACGGCGCCGGCCTGGGCGAGGGCTTCGGGGTCTTCGTCTCCCGCGTAGCCGAACACGCGCATGCCGGCGGATACGGCCGCGCGCACGCCGGTGGGCGAATCTTCGATCACCGTACAGGCTTCGGGACGCACGCCGAGGGCGGCGGCTGCGTGCAGGAACAAATCCGGCGCTGGTTTCGGGCGGGCGACCATGGACGCACTGAACACGTTGTTGCCGAAAAACCCATCGAGCCCGCACAGTCGAAGCGACAACAGCACGCGGGGCGGCACGGACTGCGACGCCACACAGACGGGCACGCCCTCTCGTCGAAGGAGCTCGAGCACCTCTGCGATTCCCGCTACCGGTGCGAGCCGTTCGTGCAGGGCCAGCGCCGTGGCCATGCCGAGCTCGTAGAGCCAGTCGTCCGCAACGCCTCCCGGGATGCGCTCGCGGCTGAGCCGCACCACCTCCGCGAAGGTGCGGCCCTTGAACAGCGCGCGCGCCTCTTCCGGGGCGAGCGGCCATCCCTTCGACGAGAGAAACTCCGCTTCTACGCGGTTGACGATCCGCTCGCTCTCGACGAGCACGCCATCACAGTCGAAGATCACCAACATTCGTTCCTCGGGAAGGTTCGCCCGCAAACGTGCCTCGCGTTCCGCTTCCGGTGAGGCGCGCCGCGAGTGCTGCCGCGTCGGTGCCAGGGTCGAAGATCATCAGCTTCGTTCTTCTGGAGCGTTCGACCGGAAGCGCACGTCGAGCCGCCACGTCTCGCTTCGAAACCGGGATACCCATCATGCGCGCACGAAGATCAGGGTCGTCAGGTACGCTAGATACACCGCCACGAAGGAGAGGCCTTCGCGGCGAGAGACCATGCGGTCGCTGCGGAAGACCGGCCAGCACGCGATCGCAACGGCGGCGGCGAGCGGCAGATCGATGCGCAGCACGTCGCGGCTCACGTCGACCCCGTGGGGCGCCGCGACGCAGGTCAAACCGAGGATGACGAGGATGTTCGAGATGCTGCTGCCGATGAGGTTGCCAATCGCGACATCCCGATCGTCCTTGATCGTGGCGACGACCGTCGTCGCCAACTCCGGCGCCGACGTCCCGATGGCGACGATGGTCAAGCCGATGACGGCATCGGAGACACCGAACGTCCGCGCGAGCTGGACGGCTCCGGCGACCATGATTTCGGCGCCGAGCACGGTCAACCCCATCCCCACGAGCAAGAGGAGCGCGTTCCAGCTCGCGTGAGCGAGACCGCGCCGCGCTCCCAACGCTTGCGGACTGAACTCCTCCGCGAACTCCTGCTTCATCGCGGCGCTCTCGCGGCGGCTCAGCCGAATGAGAGCCACGGTGTAGACGAGCGCGGCGCCCACCAGGATGAGGCCCTCGGTGCGGCTGAGCACGCCATCGAGAGCCATCACGAACAGCGCGATCGCCGCGGCGATCATCACCGGCACGTCCAGGCGGATGCTCCGGAGCTCCAGCGGCAGCGGCCGGATCGCGGCGCTCACGCCGAGAATCAGCAGAATGTTGACGATGTTCGTCCCGGCGATGTTGCCGACGGCCAGCGCTCCCTTGCCCTCGAGCACGGCCGTGATGCCGACGGCCAGCTCGGGCGCGCTCGTCCCCACGGCGACGACCGTGAGGCCAATGAGGATCGGCTTGACCCCGAGCATGGCCGCGATGCGCGTCGCGCCGCGAAGCAACAGCTCCGCTCCGACGACGAGCACGACCAACCCGCCCAGGAAGATGACGGCGGGGTGAAGCGTCATGGATCGGCGAACCGCATGCGCCGCGAGTCTAGCCCTTCACGACGCGACGAGGTACCGCACGCCCCGGAACGACGCGCGGACGCGGCCGCGAGTCGCAGCCCCTATCCCGACGAGTTGCGCTTCGCGCCGAACCTCGGGCCCAAGCCTCGGTTTCTGGCTTCCTGGTCGGCGAGGGCGCTCCCTCCCGCGTCAGCTCGAAACCAAGCCAAGCACGCCCCCTCGAGTCGTCGTTCGCGCGGCTGGCCGGGCAGCGCTCGGCGGTCGCCAGAAGCGCGTTCGTACACGGCATCACGATTTCACGGAAGGCCTCGGCGGCGAGGGCCTGACGCAACGGCACCGGCAAATAGCCGTGTGCGACGAGGGAGCTCGACGGCTCGGTGAGGGCGAGCTGCGGAGCGTGTCCGTGCTCGGCGGCTGCGGCAGCGAGGGCGCGCTTCAGGCGCGCGACGAGCGCACCGCGTCGCGCGCCGGCGTGCTCGAGACAGTGGGCGACGAATCGGTACGCGAGCGCCGCGTGGCGGACCTCGTCCTCGGCGAGCTGGGCGAACGCGCTGGCGACGGCCGGATCCGTGGCGGTGTTTGCGTGTGGGCGGCTTCGAGCGCGGCCGACGTCTGTCCGATGCAACCCCTCGACGAAGGTGCGATGAACGAGCTCGGCCAGCGAGGTGCTCTCGAGGGCACCGCTCATGTCGAGCGGGCCTGGGCCGAGGCGCTCGCCGGCATAGGCGCTCGCGCGGCCGAAGCAGATCTCGGCGTGTGCCGTCTCATCGGCGAGGGCTCGATTCGCTTCTGCGACCAGCGAGGCGGGAGGGGCGTCCTCCAACTCTCGAGGCGTCAAACGACTTCGATTGAAGCGATGCTTCGGAGTCCGGAGTTCGTGCGATTTGCTGGTCTGTCGCGCGAATCCGCGTGCGGTGTGAGGGGCCCCTACGCGCGCCCACTCGTATGATTCGGGCTTCGACGATGGAGAAAAAGGGGGCCCCTGGCGTCGTTTTCGCCGCGTTCGAGTGCACCGTCGAAGGCGGGCGTGACGGCGATCATGTCGCCGTGTTTTCGGGTGCTGGGCTGCTCGCCGTCGGCGACGAGTCGCGATAGTTTCGAAACGGTTGTTCTCGACAGCCCGTCAACGCCTCTCGAGGTGCGAGCCATGACCAAGGACGCAAGCCGAGCCCCGGTTCACGAGAAAGACCGCTCGCAGCAGAGGAGGCAGCGTGTCTTCAAGGGCGTCGCGGCGGCGATGGTGGTGTGCGCGATGCCGGTGATCGGGGAGGCGTTCCTGCGGCTCGCCGCGCCTCAGCCGGCGTCGTGGTTCGACGTCTATCGGCGCCACCCGACGTTGCCGTTCTACGCGCTCCAGGCCGACGTCGATCAGACCATCGACACGGGCGAAACGCGCTGGCGGCTGCTCACCGACGGCGACGGATTTCGTGTGAGCGCCCCTCCCGAGCAGCGCAGCCGGCAAGCGCCCGCTCGCCTCGGGCTCGTCCTGGGGGATTCGTTCGCGTTCGCTCAAGGAGTCGACTACGAGCAGGGGTTCGTGCACCGGCTGGAACGCGCGACGCCATGGCGCTTCCGGAACGCGTCCGTTCCCGGCTACGGGCCGGTGCAGTACCGGCAGCTCCTCTCGCAAGCGCTCGAGCAGGGTGAGCGGCCCGCGGTCATTTTGGTCAGCACGTTTCTCGGCAATGACCTGCACGATTGCATCTGGAGCAAGGACATCCCGGTGCACGACGGCGTGATCGGCGACCGCGGCGATTTCAAGTCGCGGCTCAAGCGGAGCTCGCACCTGTATCGGTTGTTCGCCAAGGCCTATCACGTGGTCGCGCCGCCCCCTCCGGTTGCGGGGGGCGCGCCGCTCGACGCGTACGCTCCCGCTTCTTATCAGCCCGGCGGGGAGATGCACCGCGCTTCCGCGCTCTATCGGCGTGAAATGACGACCATCGCCGAGCTTGCGCGGAAGCACGCCATTCCACTGCTCGTCGTCGTGATCCCGGCGCCCGAGAGCGTGAAGGCGGCGCGCGGCGAGTTGCCGAAGTCCGGAAACGACTACGACCTCCCGAGAGCGTTCGCGACGAGCTGCCTCGAGGCGTTGGAGATCCCGTTCGTCGATCTGACGAAGGTCTTCGAGCGTCATCCGACCGACTCGGTGTATTTCTCTCACGACGGTCACCTGACGCCGTTCGGCAATCAGCTCGTGGCGAGCGCGCTCACGCCGAAGCTTCCCGTCGCGACGCCTCGCGAGGAGCC
>CAYYWA010000130.1:0-7991 GCA_964475255.1 uncultured Sorangium sp. | reverse complement strand
CACGGGTTCGCATTCGCCGCGGGCGCGTCGTTCCGCCGAGAGAGGGTGAGCGCTCTGACATGGTTCGCATGTTGCCTCTCTGAACCCCAATCCGACGTTCCGTCGGGTTCGGCCGTCGTGTGCAGTGCGGCAACGAGCTCCCATGGGTTCCGTGCAGGATGGCGACGGGCTTGGCGGCAGTGCGACAGGGCGAGTTCCAAGCGCGAGGCAAGGGACGGGCATGGACGTACTCAGCAGGCTTTGGCGTGAGCTTTCGGAGCGTCCCGATGGCCCTCTGGCGTTTCGGTTCTACATCCAGCCACTGATGGCGATATTCTTCGCGCTGCGGGACGGCCTGCGGGATGCACGCGCTGGTCGCCCGGCGTACTTCTGGTCGATCCTTCGCGGGAACGTGAACCGTCGCGAGCTTCTCCGAAGCGGTTGGCGAAGCGTGTCGCGGGTCTTCGTGCTCGCGGTTGGGATCGATCTCATCTATCAGCTCGTCGTGCTCCGCGGGCTCCGCCCGGTCGAGGCGTTGATCGTCGGGGCAGTGCTGGCGCTCGTTCCCTATGTTCTCCTGCGCGGGCCCGCGAACCGAGTTGCGCGGTACTCGCGCGGGATCCGCGAGGGCCATGGCCCGGTTGGGTGAGGCGCAGCGTCCGCCCTCGATACCAGCGAATCCGGCAGAGCCTGGATTTCGGGCTGACGCGGGAGAGAGCGGCATCCCCGACCGGGAAGCTCGAAATCCAGGCTGAGGTCATCGTCATGGCTTGGCTGTACACCGCTCCTATCCCGCTCCTGGCCGTCCTGTTCGTCCTTTCGATCCTCGGGGCGCTCGAGCTCGGGCACCGACTCAGTCGCTGGGTGCCGATCGAGGAGCATCAGATCGCGTCGATCACGGCGTCGATCCTGGCGATCGTCGGACTCCTGCTCGCCTTCTCGTTCTCCATGGCAGGAGCTCGCCATGGCGCAAGGAGGGCAGCAGCCGTCGAGGAAACGAACGCGATCTCGACGCTTTGGGAGTGCACGGCGCTGCTTCCGCAGCCGACGCGGGCCGCCATGCAGTCCACGTTGCGCCGCTACATCGCCCTGCACCTCGAGCATCGCCGGGCCGGTACCGACACGGCCGAGGCGCAGCGCATCGCGGCCGAAGCAACGCGGCTACAGGGGGAGCTCTCGGCGCTGCTCAGCGAGGACGCCCGTCGAAATCCCGAAGCGCTCCGGCTGCTCCTACTGGTTCCCGCGTACAACGAGATGACGGGCAAAACGGCCGCGGCCATCGCCGCCTTCGAGAACCGCGTGCCCGACGCGATTCTCCTGTACTTGTTCCTGCTGAGCCTCATCGCCGGGGTGGTCGTGGGCTATCGACCCTCGAGTGAGCGCCGGACGTGGATCCCGTGGATCCTGTTCACCTGCATCCTGAGCGGCGTGTTGCTGATCCTCCTCGATATCGATCTGCCTCGGCGAGGATCGATTCAAACGGACGACGCGCTCTACCGGCGCCTTCAGGAGAGCATTCGAAGCGCCCATCATTGAATCGCCATGGACACTCGACCTCGACGTGGCCGCTTGGGGCAGTGGCGGCCGCCGCGGCTTGCGCGAGGCAGCCACCGCATCGTCCTTTGGAGCGTCGTGGCGGCCACTACGGGTGCAGTGCTCGGCACGGTCCTCGCCTCGGATGGGGCGGCCGAGGCACTGCCCTGGCTCCGAGCCTGGGTCACCGACAGGAACGGGGCGCGCAACGCTCTCGCCACGATAATCGGGATTCAGGTCACGCTCGTGACGATCGCGCTGTCGACGACGACGCTCGTTTATCAGACCATATCCGGTCTGTTCTCGCCACGCCTCTACGGGATCATCTCGCTTTCGGCGTCGCTCAACCGCGAGATCCTCCTCTTCGTGCTCTCGAGCGCTTATACGGTGGGAGGCGTCCGCGAGCTGAGCCTGTCCGCGCCGGAAGCGGCGCCGAGACCGGTCGTCCTCGGCGGACTCGTCCTTTTGCTCATAGCGCTGACCTCGGCGCTCACGACGATCGTCCAAACGTTCCGTCGCGTCCAGGTGGAGGAGATTTTGCAGAGGACGTGCGAACGGACGTTGGCTGCCACGCGGCGGCTCGAGCGCGCGCAGCGCGCGCTCGCTCCGGCTTCGTCTCCGCCGCCCGCCCCACCACCGCAAGCGATCCCGATTCACGCGTCGAGGAGCGGCTATCTGATCGGACTCGACCTCCCGCGCCTCGAGCGGCTCGCACGGCGTTTCGGTCTCCTCGTGAGGCTCGAAAGACGGACGGGCGACTTCGTTGCCCGCGGCGAAGCGCTCGGTTGGTTCACCGCCAACGGCGGCGTTTTGCAAGACGGCGTCGCCGAGGCGCTTGCAAGAGGCGTGTTCGTAGACGAGCGGAGGAGCCCATTCCTCGATGTGGGCTTCGGACTGCGCGTGCTCGCGGACATCGCCGATCGCGCACTGTCTGCGGCCATCAACGACCCGACCACGGCGCGGCAGACCCTGCACCAGATGCGCGTCGTTCTTCGAAGACTCGTCGATATGCCGCTGGGCGACGTCGCCCTGATCGACGAGCGCGGGGAGCTTCGCGTGTCCGTCGCTTTGCCGCAGTTTCAGGACTATCTGGCGACGGCGCTGGACGGCCCGAGTCGCTACGGCGCCGTGGATGCAGACATCGTCTCGGAGCTCCTCGACGTGGCGCTCGAGGTCGGTCGAGCCGCGCACCGCCCAGAACGGCGCGCGGCGGTTCGCGAGGTGGCAGCGCGCGTAATCGCCGACGCCGCCCGTCTTGGCAACGTCGATGCGGCTCGTCTCGCCGAGCTGCAGAGGAAGGAGCGAGCCGTGGCGGTCGCGCTGGAGCACTACCCGGCTCAGCCCAATTTTCGGGCTTCCTAGAACGCCTATCAGCTCAATTTATGGGCTTTCTAGCCTTGTGTCGGTGGGCCGGCGCGCGCCGCCCCTCCGCTCCCAAATCGTCGCCCACGGAAACCGACGGCGTGCGGCGCTCTAAGACCCAACGCGCGCCGATTTACGGGGGCGAAGAACGGCCGCACGAGCATGAGCGCTCGGCTCTGACACGGTGAGACGCCCTGCCGCGTCGTCGGCAGAGCCGAGAGCGTCCTGTTGCAACGATCGGAGCACGGCACGTGCATTGCGTGCAGTGCAACACCAACACCCTTTGATTGGAGGGAGCAAGCACCGATGGCCAACGAAAAACGCCCCAACATTCTGGTGATCTTCGGAGACGATATCGGGATCTGGAATCTTTCCTGTTATAGCAGCGGGATGATGGGATATCGCACGCCCAACATCGACCGAATCGCTGCAGAAGGGATGTGCTTCACGGATGCATACGGTGAGCAGAGCTGCACGGCGGGACGTGCGTCCTTTATCACGGGGCAGTCCGGGCTCCGCACGGGCTTGACCAAGGTCGGTATGCCGGGCGCGCGGTTGGGGCTTCAGGACGAGGATGCGACCATCGCCGAGCTCCTCAAGCCGCTTGGCTACGCGACGGGTCAGTTTGGCAAGAACCACTTCGGTGACCGCAACGAGTACCTGCCGACCCGCCATGGGTTCGACGAGTTCTTCGGCAACCTCTACCACTTGAACGCCGAGGAGGAGCCCGAAGATCCCGACTACCCGGATCCCAAGGAGTTCCCCCAGTTTCGCCAGCGCTTCGGGCCGCGCGGCGTCCTCCACTGTTGGGCAACCGACCAAGAGGACCCCACCGAGGAGCCGCGCTGGGGGAAGGTCGGCAAGCAGCGGATCCAGGACACGGGGCCTTTGACGCGTGAACGGATGAAGACCTGTGACGACGAGTTCATCGCAGCCGCCAAGGACTGGATCCGTCGACAGAACAGCGCGGGGAAGCCCTGGTTCTGCTGGGTCAATACGACCCACATGCACGTTTATACGCACACGAAGCCAGGCAGCATCGGCCAAGCGGGGAGATGGCAGTCTCCCTACCACGACACGATGATCGATCACGACAAGAACGTCGGCGAGCTGCTCGATCTCCTGGATTCTTTGAAGATCAGCAACGACACGATCGTTCTTTACACGACGGACAACGGGCCGCACATGAACACGTGGCCCGATGGCGCGATGACGCCCTTCCGCAGTGAGAAGGACACCAACTGGGAAGGCGCATTTCGCGTCCCGCTCGTGGTTCGCTGGCCAGGCAAAATACCCGCCGGCTCGGTCTCGAACGAGATCATTTCGCACCACGATTGGCTCCCGACGTTTCTCGCGGCCGCGGGCGAGCCGCACATCAAGGAGAAGCTCCTGGGGGGACATACCGCCGCGGGAAAGACGTTCAAGGTGCACATCGACGGCTACAACCTCCTGCCGCACCTCACCGGGAGCGAAGCGAAAGGCCCCCGCCCGGGCTTCTTCTACTTCAATGACGACGGCGATCTCGTCGCTCTGCGCTTCGATCACTGGAAAATGGTGTTCATGGAGCAACGGTGCGCCGGAACGCTGCAAGTCTGGGCCGAGCCGTTCGTGCCGCTGAGAATTCCCAAGCTCTTCAACCTCAGAACCGATCCCTTCGAGCGCGCGGACACGACCTCGAACACCTACTGGGACTGGTATCTCAGGAAGGCGTATCTGATCACCGCGGCGCAGGACCTCGTGGGAAGGTTCCTGGAGACGTTCAAGGATTTTCCACCCCGACAACGGCCAGCCTCGTTCACCATCGATCAAGCGATGGAGAAGCTCGAGTCCGGCCTGGGTGGCGCCCATCGGTAGCGGGGGTCGGGAGTCGCAGGCAGGGGGCGCTCCCTTCGCTGCGACGACTCCCGAGACGAAGAGGCCCATGACCGGGCTGACACAACCAGGGCCGATGGTCCCCCCGTCCACCGGCCCGGGATCACGCCTCGAGCACGTCCTGCCGATCGTCGGCTGGGCGAAGCGCTACCGCCGCGACGACCTGCGCTTCGATCTCGTGGCTGGCGCCACCTTGGCTGCCTTCGCAGTGCCGGAGAGCCTCGCCTACGCGAGTTTGGCGGGGCTCGAGCCTCAGGTCGGGCTCTACGCCGGCATTGCCGCGATGGTGACGTACGCCTTGCTCGGCACGTCGCGGCAGCTCGGCGTCGGCGTGACCTCGGCGCTGGCGATCATGACGGCTGGCACCATCGGCGGGCTCGCAGGCGGCGATGCTGCGAGGGCCGCGGCGATGAGCGCGTTCGCCACCATGATCGCGGGAGGCGCGGCGCTCGTCGCGTGGCTGTGCCGGCTCGGTTTCTTGGCCAGTATGGTGTCGCACAGCGTGCTCACCGGCTTTTCCGCCGGCGCCGGCCTCTACATCGCATCGACACAGCTCGCCAAGCTCTTCGGCGTCGAGTCGGGAGAGGGCGAGTTCTTCCCTCGAATCGCGAGCTTCGCTCGAAATGTCGGCCAGACTCACCCGCTGACGCTCGGCGTGGGGGCCGCGGCGCTCGCGTTGTTGTTGCTCGGGAAGCGGTTCACTCCGCGGCTGCCCACTCCCTTGATCGTCGTGGTGCTCGCGCTCGTCGCGTCGACACTGCTGCAGCTCGGAGACCACGGCGTGCGGGTCGTCGGAGCGATTCCAGGTGGGCTGCCGTCGCCTTCTCTTCCGGCCGAGGCCCTCTCGGCGTGGAAAGCGCTGGTCCCGCTCGGCCTGTCGCTCTTCGTGCTCTCCTACGTGGAGGGGGTGTCGGCCGCCCGGAGCCTCGCCAAAGGGCAGAGCGGAGGGGTGGACCCGAATCAGGAGATGCTGGCCAACGGCGCCGGCAACGCCATCTCGGGACTGTTTCAGGGAATGCCAGTTGGAGGCAGCCTCACCCGCTCGTCCGTCAACGTCGAGGCGGCCGCTCGCACACAGCTAGCGGGAGCCGTGGGGGGCGTGCTGCTCATCGTGGTCGTGGCGTTCTTTACGGGGGTGTTCTCGAGCCTCCCGGAGACGGTGCTCGCGGCCGTCGTGTTGGTTGCGGTCGTGGAGCTCGTCAACGTGCGCGCTCTCCGGAGCATCTTCGCCCGGAGCAAACGCGAGCTCACGATCGCCGCGCTCACCGGAATCGGCGTGTTGCTCCTCGGAATGCTGGGCGGCATCCTGCTCGGAGTCGCGCTCTCACTCTTGGACTTGCTCGAGCGCGCGACGTTCCCGCACACCGCGGAGCTCGGGCGTCTCCCCGACACCTCGACCTATGCGAGCCGGGATCAGCATCCCGAGTATGCGCCCGTCGAGGGGGTGCTGATCGTGCGCATCGACGCGAGCCTGATGTTCGCCAACGCCCACACGGTGAAGGAGGACATCATGGCTCGACTGCGTGCCCAAAAAGGGAAGGTCAAGCTCTTGGTGCTGGATCTCGAGGCGTCCCCGCTCATGGACCTGTCGGGGGCCGACATGATCGACCAGCTCGCTCAGGCCCTCGAGCGCGACGGAATCGAGGTCAAAGTCGCGGGCGCGAACGCCTCGGTGCGGCGCCTCCTCGGCACCTTGCCCTCGGGGAGGTTCGCCGGCATCGAACCGGCGAGCGTCGCCCAGCTAGTAGGCTCCCAGGGGTGACGAGCGGCGCGCTCGCGCTGCTTGCAAACACGCCTGGGCGCCGGAGGGACGAACATGCTCGATCGTTCGAACGGAGCCGGCATCCGAGCTGGAAGAATCGGACTCCATTCAAGGAGATCCTCGTCGGCGACCTCAGCCTAGATTTCGGGCTGACGCCGGAGGGGAGGGCGGAGACCGAAGCGGATTGCGGCCACCACGCGGGCGTGACGGGGGAAGTGCACGCGGAATGTGCCTGACTCGGAGCGTGCTGCGGTGCGGATCGTGCAAGCGAGCGCCGCATGTGTCTTGGAAAGCGCGTGCGCAGCGAGGCCCTCGTCGTCCATTCGATTCGTGCTGCCCCTCGCGGCGCGGGAATCGACCACGTCGTGAGTGCGCGCCTTCGCAAGGTGCTCCGGGCGATCCCCCTCGTGTTGGTGCTCGGCGCAGGATCTCGAGCTCAGGCTCAGGCAGTGACGAGCTCGGAAGCAAGCGACGAACGATCGCTCGGCGATCACCTATTTCCAACGACGATGCTCGTCCCATCGCCGTTCGTTTCGACCCATCTTTCGTTTCGACAAGGCATCCTCCACGTCGATGTGAACGACTATCCGTTCACTCGCGAGCGAGCGCGCGACATCACGGCGCTCGGCCTGAGCGAGACGATCGAGATCGGGGACGCATCGACCGCGTGGAGATATGCGGCTTCGGCAGCGCGGAAGTCATTACCGGCACGAAGTTTCGGTCGATCCTCGCGCTCGGGAGCGACTTCTCCTATGAACTGGGTGGAGGAGCGGCGGTGCGGCTGCTCCGGGCTCAGGCCAGCAACACCGAGCTCTCGGTGCGAGCGCGCGGCTCGTACAGCACGGGCGGGGCCGTCGACTTCCTCCGCGTTCTGGACGAGGTCGTCGCGGAGCCCGTGCCGACGGTCGAGAGCGTCGTTGACGGTGAGGCGGGTCGTCTCGTCGTGAAAGACAGCTCCGGCTGGGACGTCATCGGCCACGTGCTCGTCGCCCAGCGGATCCACGCGCGTGTCGGCGTTCAGGCCGGCGTTGGGCTCGGTTGGAGCACGTTCGCCGTCGAGTCGTACGAACCGACCCTGGACCGCGAAGTTTCGGCTCGCACGAGCTCGCTGACGCCCGAGGGGGCCGTCGCGGTCGACGCCAATCTGATTCCGATGATCCCCGCAGGAGCCGTGGTCGAGTACGCCGTCAGGGCGCAGCGGCGGCAGGCTGCGACGGCACCCGAGGAGGAGCCCGGAGGCGTCACGCACCTTCTTTCGGTGGGCGTCCACGCCATCGACGACGGTTTTCAGGCAGGGCTCGGGTTCGTGCAGTTCTTCGGGCTCGAACGGGTCACGCGCGTCAGCACCGCCGACGACGAGCTTTCTTCGGGCACCGTCTCGGCATCGTACGTCGAGCTCTCCCTCCACGTCGATTGGTGAGGAGGACGGCGCTAACCCGTCGGCTGCGAGCGCGCTAGAACGCCGATCGGTTTGACCGATCGG
>CAYYWA010000129.1:11105-14408 GCA_964475255.1 uncultured Sorangium sp. | reverse complement strand
TTTGATCACCCGAGCGTGGTCGAAGGAGTCGACCTCAGCGGTCTTGTCGGGCAGCGTGAGCCGAACGGTCGCGCGATCCCCCACGTAGCGCAGGATGGCTCGGTCTTCTTCGGGGGATTCTGCCTCCGTATAGCCCGTCTCGGTGACGGTCATCGGGCCCTCGTCCTCGCCCGCGCCGCCGGCGCCGCCAACTCCTTCGCCTGCACCGCCAGCGCCGATCACGCCGACTCCGCCGGCACCGGCATCGCCGTTGTCCCCGGGTGCGCCTCCCATGGGCGCGTCGCCTCCCGCCCCTCCGGCGCTCGCAGCGTCGTCGTCGTCGCCCCCGTCGTCAACGACGACGACGCGATCGTACGTGGACACCGAGACGATCGAGACGATGTAGCTCCCCGCCGTCGCGTTCGGTCCCCGTTCGTCGGCAGTCAGCTCGATGGTCAGGTTGAGCCGCTTACCGGTGAGGTCGCCCGAATAATACGAGTCAATGGTGAAGTGCGTCGATTCGTGGTTGGCTTCGGCGGGATCGGCATTTTCCCACCCCTCCTCGTGGGGCCACACCGCATCGACGAGAACCGGGCACGTGCCGCTGAGCACGACATCACTGAAATCGTTGTCGTCCCACTCCTGATCCGTGTCGGACCGAGCGAAGACCTCGAAGGCTGGCAAATCGCACGTCATGCCGGTGCCGCCCGTGCCCGCCGTCGCGGCAGCACCGGAGGTCCCCGCCGTTCCCGCGCCGCCGCCTGCGCCGCCACCGCCACCGCCACTGGCGCCGGCCGTACCAGCGGTGCCTGCCGTCGTGCCGGCAGTGCCGCCCATCGTCCCGCCCGTGCCGGCAGTGCCGCCCATGCCCGTTCCGCCCATGCCGGTCGTGCCGCTGGTCGAACCGGTTCCAGCCATCATCGGGGTATCTCCTCCGCCATCGCTGCCGCAAGCAACGACGGTCAATCCCGGATAGAGAGCGAGGAGGCTGAGCGCCAAAAGAGGGTGTTTTTTCATCATGGCAATGCGGCTCTCGATTCGACGACTCGCCGTCTGAGGGGCGGACCGTTCGAGGGCCGGGAGCATGCCTCTGCACCTCCCGTGCCGTCAAGCCGCGCCGGGCTTGTACGAGCCCCTGTCGACCGCGATGCCCCGTCCCATTGCTCCACCGTGCCGCCCGCTCAGCCCGGGGTTCAGCACGGTTTTGGCGAGCACCTCGGGGAGAGGCGAATTCGACGCGGTTATCGCCGGGAAAAACCTCGCGGTTCCGTGAGGCTTTTGGCGAGCACTCGAGCGGAGCATCAAAAATGTCCGGGCAACGAAGCGCAACAAAAACGAAGCCAAACCCGAAATCGCCGGGCCGGGTGGAAGCTCGAATTTGGGAATGGAATTCGACGTTGCTCGATTTACCTGTCCGTCACTCCGGTGCCAAGCCGAGCTCGGCGCCGTGAGCGCACGCCCTCGCCGAGGGAACGCCGAGCGAGCTCGATCACCGACGTAAGGGAACGCGCGAGATGTGCGGAAGGCACGCCGAGCGCGGCGCGCGGACCGTCGCTTTGCGCTTGCACCAGGTGCCCATTCGGCGATGCTGGCGCGCATGATGGTTGGAGTCTTGCGTCGCGTCGTGCCGTTCGTCACCGTCACCCTGGGGAGCGCGCTCGCGTGCAGCAGTGGGAGCGAGCCGGGGGGTCTCACCGGTAGCGGAGCGCCGGACGTCGCCGCGAAAAGTCAGGCAATTTGCCCGATCGGGCCGGCGTTCCCGAGCTGTTATGGAAAGTGTGGCGCGCTCGTCTGCTCGCCGATCGACCCGAACGCGTGTTGTTCGTGTGACGACGGCTGCGTCGCCCGAGGCGACTGCTGCTGCGACTTCGAAGATCACTGCCCACAGTCCGAGCCGACGTCGTGCGAGGGACACTGCGGGGGCAGCTCGCCGGACGGCTGCGAGTGCGACGCGGGCTGCATGGGCCGCGGTGACTGCTGTGACGACTTCGCGACGGCCTGCGCGAGCTGCGAAGGGTTCTGCGGCGGCAGCGCGCCGACCGGCTGCTTCTGCGACGCGCTCTGCACGGGTTTCGGCGATTGCTGCAGCGACTTCGCGGGAGAATGCGTCGATTTTCCGAAGACGGTCCCGCTCGGGGCGAGCGCTCGGGGGATGGTCATCGCCGCCGACACGGTCGACAACCTGTACCTGGCGGCGAACGTCGCGGGGACGTGGGATCCGGGAGGCGGCCCGATCGCGACGACGGCGAACGACGCCCTGCTCGTGAGCTGGGACGCGCTCGGCACGTTCCGCTGGGCAACACGCCTCACCTCCGACGGCGGAAAGGTGTTCGTGCGCGCGCTCGAGGTCTCCGGCAACAACCTCTACGCGGTCGGGCAGTTTACGGGAGGAACCCTGCGCCGCAACGGCACGGCGATCCTCGCGAAGCCGAGCGGCAGCACGACCGCCGGGTTCGCGGTGGCGCTGAACCGAAACACGGGCGTCTCGACCTGGGCCGCGACGCGAACGGGCTATTCGCACGGGTCCTTCAACGACGTGGAGAGCGACGGCGCGGGCAACCTGGTCACCGCCGGCGATGTGACGGCGCTCATCTTCCGATTCGGCCAGTTCGTGAGCTACACGCCGAGCGGCGGATTTCGGTGGCAGCGACCGAGCACGCTCGAGCTCCCCTACCAACGCCTCACGCTCGACGGCCAGGCGAACACCTACGTGCTCACCGCCTCGAGCAGCACTTACGGCATCTCCTCCTACGCCGCGTCGGGCACGCCGCGCTGGTCCGGCGCCGAGCTCGTAGGCGGAGCGATCCACGACATCGCGGCGCACCCGACGCGCGTGTTCGCCGTGGGGTATTGCTCGACGGGCTGCAAGATCGACGGGGTCGGCATCGCGGAAGGCGGACTCGTGACCAACTTCCTCCCGGACTCCGGCGTGCGGCATCTCATCGTGACCTATTCCCGGGTGACGCACTTCAATCGCGTCGAGCTCGAGAGCTCCGGCCGCCTCGCCGTGCTCGGCCACTTCGCGACCGGACCGGTGGATGTCGGCGGCGGCGATCTCGGCACTTCGAGCCAAGGCGGCGTCTTCACCATGACGCTTCATCATGGCGGCGCGCACCTCGCCTCGCGTCTGGTCGCCACCGTGCCCTCGAGCGCCGTCATCGAGCCCGGCGATCTCGCGCTCGCCAACGGAGTCCAGCGCTACGCGAGCGTCTCGGCGAACGCCCCCGTCACCGTCGACGGCACCGTCCACGACACCACCGCCCCCTGGAACGGCGTCGTGGTGCGCCTGCCCTGACCGAAACGTGGCGCTCTCGGTGCGTACCG
>CAYYWA010000129.1:0-11095 GCA_964475255.1 uncultured Sorangium sp. | reverse complement strand
CCGGGACGGGCGTCGGGGGGCCCCGCCCGGCACCCAAACGGGGCTCCCTCGGGGCGAACGTATACCGCCACTCCTTTCTGCTCTTACTGGCCGGCGATGTCGGCTCGGATCTTGAAGGTATCGACGACGTTGCCGTCGATGTCCTTGAAGTAGCCGTCGGCCTCGTTGGCCTTGCCGTCCACGTTGAAGGTGATGAACTGCACGCCGTAAGTGGCGTTCTGGTTCGAGGTGTAGATGAACGACCACTCCTGGTTGCACCCGTAGGGGAACGTGGCAGGGAGGCAGCGGAGCTGTGGGCGCACGCTCGCGCCCCCCAAGCCGACGACGTTCACGAACGTCCGGCCCGGACCCACGCACACCTCGTTGGGATCCGCACAGGTCGGATCGACGGTCTGCGTTTCCGTGTTGATCAAGGTGCGCGTGCGCTCGTAGCTGTGCTCGTGCCCGGTCTGAATGATGGCGCCCAGCTCGCGGCACGCCTCGTACACGCCCCACCCCATCTCGTTGCCCTTGCCGCCGACCTGCATGGCCGTCTGGTTCTGATGCCACTGGCAGACCTTCCAGAGGCGCGGCTCGTCCTCCAAGAACCGCCGGATGCGCTCCGGACCGTCCCCCTTACGGATCGCCGCGATCACGAGCCCGCGCCAGATGGTCTTGTAGTGCGCGTCGTGATCGCCTTCGATGCGCTCCGCGCCGCCCAGGTGGTTCGCGGCTCTCGGCAAGTAGTCCGGCCAGGTGGCGTCGTCGTGGTTGCCGCGCGAGAGGAAAATCGGGAAATCCGGGCCGACGACCGCTTCCACCGCGTCCCACCACGCGTCCGGGTCGTTCGAGTACGACATGTCCCCCTGGACCAAGATGGCCTGCGCTTGCTCTTCCATGACGAGCTCGAGCACCCTCCTGAAGTTGGTTCCGTGGTTGGTGTCGCCGATGAAGGCAACCTTCAGGTTCGGCTCGGTCGAGAGCGCGTCGCCGTCTTCCGCCCCGGGCTGCACGTAGGTCACCGTCAACCGCGGTCGCTGCTCGAGGGTCCCTTCGCTCGAGACGAAGTCGACGCCGTCCGTGTTGGAGGTGCTGGCGACGATGATGCCGGCGTTCGTGTCGCCGTCGACCCAAGACTGCACGAGCGCGATGCCCGCCTCGTTGAGCTCGATCGTCCGGCTCCCCGTGGAGCCGGTGATGCTGCCGATCGGGGTCATCCCCCGGTCGTCCGCGCCGCGCGCTCCGCTCTCGGCCCACGGAGACTCGGCGGCCGCGTCGTTCCAGGTGACCTCTCCCTCGTTCCACGGACGCACCACCGAATAGAGCTGGTAAGTGTTGCTCGTCGAGCTCGTCACCTCGAGCGTCAGGGTCGCCGACTTCACCGTGCTCCCCGGCGGAATCGCCGAGACGTCCCAGCGCATCAGGCACGACTTGTCCACGCCGTTTCCGTCGTCGCCGTCCGCTTCGCAGGTCGGCCGACTCCCGTAGCTCGTGGTCGGGGCCGCCTCGCGAATCATGGCGTCCTCGGTGCCGGCATACTCCGCCGTGGGCGCCACACCGTCCTGGAACGAAACCGTGATGGGCTCCTTGCTGATGGTGCAGCGCACGGTGACCGTGCGCCGATCCGGGCACGTGTCGCCATCCGAAAGGGTCACCGTGACGGTGGCCGGCCCCGCCGAAGTGCACGTGAGCGTCGGATCCGGGGCGGTCGCGCTGCTGAGGGTCCCGGAGGTGGTGGTCCACTCGTACGTGAGCTCCGCCGGGGCGCCGTCGGGGTCGCTGCCGGTCGCGGAGAGCTGCACCGAGCTTCCTACGTTCACTTCGAGCGGCAGGGCGTCGAGCGCTTCGATGCTCGGGCAAACGTTGAAGGCACCGTTCACGAGGAGGGATCCCTTGCGCGGTCGGAGCTTGCACTGGAGCGAGACGTTCACGTTCGTGGTTCCCGTGCTCAGCACGTCGAAGTCCGCGCTGCCGCTGCAGGTGGCCGAGTCGTCGCGGCCATCCGCGTCCAGCTCGATGGCGTAGCCTTCGCCGAGCGGGATGCCGTCGATGCGAGCGGTCAGCGTATTGCTATTGGAAACATCGATGGTGCCGCTGCGGTTGAAGCCGCCCGGGCCGGTGATGACGTATCGAACGGTGTCGAGCTTCACCTCGTCGGACACCCGCAGCTGGATTCCGACGCTGCCGACGCTCCCCACCGCGTGGCTCCCCTTGTCTTCGGACGACGAGCATCCGGCAAACCCCGCGCTGGCCGCGAGCATGGCGCCGAGCAGCCAGTGGACGTAAGTCACCTGCTTGATGTTTCCGTTCATGAATACACTCCTTCTCGCAATCACCCGCTTTCGAGGGTGAGCGTGGCTTCGAGGACCCCGCAGGGCGGAAGTCTCCGTCCAGTGCGTCGGTGTCCTGCGATTTGGCGCGCACCATACCCGACGGCGCACGCAGCTCGGAGCAACGAAATGCTCACGCCGCGAATCGTCACATGCGTGGGTTTTTCGACCTCGGAGCGCAACGGACGCGTCGTCGTCTCAACCCTATCGTCACGACGAAGCTCGATGACGATCCGGTGGCGAGCATACGAGTTGACAACGACCACCGATTTCGGCGACGAGCTCGCTCGGTGCCCCCATGCTCCCGTACGAAGCGCAGGTCGCGGAGCTCCGAAAGCTCTTCCGGCTCGAGAACGGCGAACACGACTCCGTGACGCAGAGCCCTCGGCTCTCGGCGCCCACTCCGTTCGCCCGCTGTTTGGTCTGCGGCGCGGGGCCGGCGTCTGCGTGCTCGAGCTGCGAGAGCGTTCACTATTGCGGCGAGAGCCACCAGGAGCTCGACGCGTGCTTCCATCAGGCCGCGTGCGCCCGCCTCCGCGAAATCCGCGAGGACGAAGCCTTCCGTCGAGCCCGCTCCGTTCGGGAGCTCTCCGTCGAGCTTTTGGAGCGGCGCGCCGGGGCGCGCGGGCCGCGGGTGCTCGAGGGATGGGACGCGTACCTCGCGACCACCGCGTTCACGGAGCCCGCGCACAGGCGGGTGCTCACGGATCTGGCGTCGCGCCCGCTCACCGTTGCGCACCTCCTCCGCGAGCTCGGCGGGGTGCAGAACGGGCCGATCCGGGTCCACGTGATGGCGGCGAGCGCCAAGGAGCTCGAGTCGCTCGCCCTGTACACGGAGCTCGCCGCGCTGTTTCCGGAGTCCCGCTTCGAGATCGCGCTGATCGGTCCGGAGCTTCCCGTCGCACCGCTCCCCTCGAGCGCGCGCGTGCGTCTTTGCCTGCGCGCCGATATCTACCGGCGCGCCTCGTGGGCAGAGCTCGGGCGCCCGCAGCTCGTGGTCGGCTTCGACGCGGGTCTCTTGCTCTACCGCAGCTGGGGTCGAACCCTGCTCGAGCTGATCGGCAGTGGAGTCCCCTTCGCCATCACGAGCTATCGCTCCTGGGAGGCAACGGCCGAGGCGGCCTTGCTCCGCCGGCTCGGGGCCGTCCCCCTCTGCCCGCCGCGGCCGAACCCGTTCGCGTCGGAGGCCTCACGCCGCTCGACCACGGTCGCCAACGACGTGAGCCGCGACAACTCGTACCTGAGCGTGTGGCGCTGAGAGAAGCTCTGGCCGTCTCCCGCGGCCTCGGCGTGCTAGCGCGGGACCGCCCAGCGCGGGCGTTCTTCGACGACGTACGCTCGTTCGAGGATCTCCGTGCCACGCAGGAAAGAGAGCGTGACGCGAGCGCCCACGCCGTGCATGTACAGCCACTTCTGGAACGAGGCGACGTCTCGGATCGGGTAGTGTCCGAAACGCATCAGGATATCTCCTGTTTTCAGCCCCAACTTTTCGGCAGGGCCGTTCTTCCAGACGTACTCCAGGGCGACTCCCCCGGCGAATCCCTTCACTGGAAAGCGCCGTTGCTCCTCTGCCGTCAGCCTGCGCACCGAAAATCCAGTCCACGGCGACTGCATGCTCTGCTTGGTCGCGAGGGCCTCGTAAATGTTGAAGGCGAGATCGATCGGCAAAAGATGCGTTTCTCGGTCCGCGTGCTCGTGCGGCGCGTGCGACTCGTGCGGCAGGTGGTCGGCCTTCGTGTCGATGCCGACCACCTTGCCCGACTCGCTGAAGACGGGGCAGCCGACCGTGTCGGGAGGAAGCTCGAGCTTCGCTCGCAACATCGTCGCCGACAGGCTCTCTTGGTAGCACTCCTTCGTCGCCAACTCGGCGAGGGCTCCCGAGACGTGCACGCGCTTCGCCGCGCCGCCCGTCACGGCGTAGAGCGGGCTCCCCGGCTTCACTCGATCGCGCGCTTCGACAGCGGCAGGCGGCGCCGTGGCAGCGCCGGTCGCGCGCAGCACGGCCAGGTCGAGGGTCGGCTCGAAACCGACGATCGTGGCTTCGTGGAGCTCGGCTTTCGGGTCGTTCAAGAGCTGGACCTCGACTCGCGTTACCAGCGACTCCGTCCCTTCCCGCACGAGCAGCTCGTAGCTGGTCAAGATGAAGCCGCCCTCCTCGACGACGACGCCGAGCCCTCGCCGATTGACGCGCAGGCTCGAGGGCGCCCTGCGCGTCGTTGGCGCTGCCGTCGGGTCGTCGGCCACGTAGCTGACGACCCGCACCACGCTGGCGCTGGCTTCGGCGACGGGCCCGGGCAGCGCGCGCTCGACGGCCGCGGCGCTCGGAGGGCTCGCGCTCGCGTGTGGTTTCGGCGCGACCTCGACGGCCTCCTGCCGCTTCGACTCGGGCGCCTTGGAGCACGCGAGGAGAGCGAGGCAAAAGCAGAGCAACCAGCTAAGGACTTTGCCCAAGGTCCTGCTCTTTTGCGTTCTGGTGTGCGATGGGGCGTGCGCCATGCTTCTCCTCGGGCTCGAAATGCTGCGCGTAGGGGTTGTTCTCCGGCTCCGCAATCTGGACGAACGCGTGGCTCGTGATGCGATGACAGGCGTTGCAGGCCGCGACCACTGCGCGGGAGCCGGTGCGCAGCTCGGCGCCCGGCGCGGTCTCTCGCAGCGCGCGTTCGACGGCGGCGTAGGCGGGCTCCAGGGTGCGCTCGGCGAGGATCGCGATCGCGTGGCCCCGATATTCGGGCACGGTGCTCTTCATTTCGCGAACGAGCTCTCGGGATTCGTACAGATAGAACTCGGCGAGGGGAACGTTCTCCGCGGCGAGGGACAAGTGCAGTTTGTGGGTCAGCCGCTGGAGCTCCCCCATGTACGGCGCGAGCTCCGGAGGTTCTTCGGGCTCCCCAGCGACGGCCGAAGCCGTCGTTGCGACTTTGCTGGTCACGGCGGCCCCGCTCCCTTCCGGAGCCGTCGCGCTCGGGTGCGCCGACTCGAGCCGGGCGAGCCGCGTCCACAGCAGGACGTTCGACAGCACGAGACCGCTACCAAGGACGACCGCGGCCCCGAGAGCCGTTTTCATCGCATTCATCGGGAGCTCTCCTCGACGCGGCAAGCTCTCTGGACCCCACGACGGGCCAGCGCGTCCCTTCGTCGGTGTCGGTGATTCCTCACCGCGCACCGAAACGGTCGGGGCGAGCTCAGAAGAGCGGACCGCACGGCAGCGTGCCGATCCGGAGCGAGTGGCCGCCCGTGCACGGAGTCCGCCCCGCCGAGCCCGTAGTCGAGGGCCGCCTCTTCCACGACGTAGAAGGCGCCGGGGGCAAGCACGGTTCCCGCGGGGATCGCGTAGGCGTGATCGTCGTCATTGTCGCGAACCACCCACCCCGAGAGGTCGGCGGCGACGGTATCCGCGTTGTACAGCTCGACCCAGTCGCCGGGGATGCCACCGCTCGATTCGACTTCGTTGATCCGAACGTCTGGAGTCGGCTGCTCCTCGCCGCTCCCCTCGGTGCAAATCACGCCGATCGTCGCGCTGCCCGCGCAATCACCGTCCGAGACGGACACGGTGACGGCAACCGTGCCGCTCTCCGTGCACTCGAGGGCCGCCGTGTCGCCGCTCGTCGCGAGCACGCCGCCGCTCGCGCTCCACTCGAAGCTCGGCGTCGCTGGTCCGCCGTCGAGATCGAGGGCGCCGGCCGAGAGCCGCACCACGCCTCCAACGCGGGCCTCCGACGGAACGGCCGAGAGCGCGCTCACACTCGGGCAAACGTTCACCGCGCCCTCGACCGCGACGCTGCCCGTCCCACCGCTCAGACGGCAGCGCATCACCACGACGGCCGTGCTCGTCGCACCGGCGCTCACGTCGAAGCTCGCCGAGCCGTCACAAGCGACACCCCCATTCGCTCCTGCATCCGCCACGAGCCGGACCGTGTAGCCCGTGCCCGCGGGAATGCCGCCGATCACGGCACGCACCCGATCGCTGCTGGACACGTCGATGCTGCCCGAGCGCGTAAACCCGTTGCCCGTGATCTCGTAGCGAATCGTATTCAGCCGAACCCCTGCGCCGAGCTCGAGCTCGAGCCCGACACTGCCGGAGGCCGCCGCGGCATCCGTTTCCAGCCCATTTCCCCCACCACAGCCCGTCGTCGCGGCGCCGAAGGCAGCGGCCAGCGCCAAGAGTCCCGTCAGCGCAACGTTCCCAGCCAAGCATCGAGAGTGCATCGTCGTCCTCAGCGAATCCGGCGCGCACCCTAGCCACTCCGCGTCGTCCCAGACGCGACATGCCCGCAACGACTTCACGACGGAACCGTCACGACGCGGACCGCCGCGGAGCCCTCCTCGATCGTCCGTGCGCGCGCAAGCCTTACACGATGCCGTACTCGTCGTCCCAAACGAGCTCGGAGTCGGACTACGGACCCCAAATCCAGATCGAAGAGCAATTTGGCCCCGCTCCGCCCTCGCGAGTGTTACCGTGCCTCCCGTCGAACTCGCTGGGAGGGAGTCTCCGGCACGTTGAGTTCGAGGAGGAATGGGATGCTGCGTACCTTCGAGCGGATTCATGGTTCCACTGGTACTCGCGAGCACGGCTCTGCAAGCAATCGCAGGCGGTCGTCATGGTTGTCGCTGCTCAGCGCGCTGGGCGCGCTCTCGGCGTGCCTGACCGTTACGATGGATGCGGACGCCCATCGGTGTGCGCCCGTCGTGCACACGCGCGCGGGCGCTCTCCGAGGCACGAGCAGCGACGGGGTCGATCGCTTCCTCGCGATTCCCTACGCTGCGCCGCCCGTCGGCGACCTGCGCTGGCGGCCGCCGGCGCCTCCCGCCAGGTGGAAGGGCGTCCGCGCGGCCGACACGCTGCCCCCGCGCTGCGCCCAGTTCGACGTGAGCGACGGGAGCGAGGACTGCCTCTATCTCAACATCTATCGCCCGGCTCACACGAAGCGCCGCGACCGCTTGCCCGTGCTGTTCTACATCCACGGCGGCTCGTACAAGGTGGGCTCCGCCATCGACAACGATCCGAGCCGCATCGCCAAGCTCACGGACACCGTGGTGGTGATGATCAACTACCGGCTCGGTCAGTTCGGGTTCTTGGCGCACCCCGCGCTCGGAGCCGAAGCGGGCGACGGAACCTCCGGGGAGTACGGGCTTTTGGACCAGCAGGCGGCGCTCCGGTGGGTCCACGACAACATCGACGCGTTCGGCGGCGATCCGCGCAACATCACGATCGCGGGAGGCTCCGCTGGAGGCTGGTCGGTCTGCGCTCACCTCACCTCGCCGAACGTCGCCGGGTTGTTCTCGCGCGCGGTGATCCAAAGCGGCGCCTGCTTTGCGGATCCGCTGGAGACGGCCGAAGCGCGGGGCCTCAAGTACGCCACCGAAAATCTTGGCTGCCCAGATGCGACCTCGACCGAGTGCTTGCGCCAGAAGACGACCGAAGAGCTGCTCGCCGCCGATGCGTCCGATACGTCGGACGATGCCTCGCGACCCGTGTTCGGCGGACGCGTGCTCCCGGAGCCCCCCAATGAGGCGATCGCGGCGGGAAGGTTTCACCGCGTCCCGATCCTGATCGGCGGCACCCGCGACGAGGCCCGCGGGGACGTCGCGTTCCTGTACCCAATGAGCGAGGACTACTTCTATGCGTTCGTGAGCGGGCCGTTCGGGGATGACACACCCGCCGTGCTCGCCGAGTACCCGCTCGCCGAGTACGAAGATCCCGTGTACGCGCTGGCGGACATCGGGCTCGATAGCAGCTTCATGGGCGCCGGCGCGTGTGCAACGCGGCGCTTGGCGCTCACGCTCGCGCAGTTCGTCCCCACCTTCGAGTACGAGTTCTACGACCAGAGCGCCCCCGTCCCGAGCTGGCTGACGATTCCGCCCGACTACGAGCTGGGTGCGAGCCACGGCACCGACGAGATGTACTGGTTCGACCGGCCCTTCCACACCGTGGTCCCCCTGAACCCAATCCAGCGCCAGCTCGCGAATCGAATGGTCGAATACCTGGGTGCATTCGTCGAACGCGGCGTCCCCAAGGTGCGGCACCTGCCGCATTGGCCGCGCTTCGAGCCCCAACACGAGGCCGTCATGCGCTTCGCGCCCTACGCCATCGAGGCGCGCACCGACTTCGACGAAGAGCACCGCTGCGCGTTCTGGAGCTCCCTCGGGTATCCTCCCTGATCTTCGCGGGGAGCGTCTGCCCTCTGGCTTCCACGGGGGCTCTCGGCCCATCGCGCTCGCTTCGACCAAACTCGGCGACCCGAAACCTCGCGCGAAGCTCGGGGACGGGTCGCCGAACCGCTTCGACGAGGCTTCGTCCGTTGCCCGGACGTTCGCGCTGTCACCTTCGGACCGGTCCGCTCGAAGGACGCGCTCAGGCGCTCACCGAAAGCATCCTCACGGTGCTCACCGCGCGCGGTTTGCGTCTCTCCGAGCAACGAAACCAGCAGATCTTCTCCAGCACGGATACCGAGCAGCTGAGATGCTGGTTGCAACGCGCCGCCACGGCCGCGGCCGCCGAGGACATCTTCACCTGAACGACCGCTAGGAGACCCGGTTCGGTGGTTCTCGAGGTCGTCAGCCACGGCTCGGCACGATGCGAAGCCGCTCCGGAGTCGAGACTGGAATGTGCCAGACGCCCTCGTATCCGTCCCTCACCACGGCCTCGCCATCCTCGAGCTCGAGCTCGGTGAACGGGTTCGACAACGTGCAAAACAGGCTCCACTGCAACTGCCCCTCCCGCTCCAAGGCAACGAAACCCTCGTTTCCCATCGCGCCTTCGCCTGCGAGAAGCACTCGCCCCTCCCCAATGGCGAGCCGCCCCGTGCTGGTGACGGCCACCCAAGCATCGGGGTCGTATTGCAACACGGAACCCGCCGTAGTCTCCGCCAAGGGAGCGGCAACGCATCGGGTACGCCCGTTCTGTTTCACTTTGGAGACGGTAAGGAGCAGCACTCGACCATCGCTCCACACGATTCCGTCTACATGGAGGCACTCGCCGGCTTCCCAGTGTTGCTGAAGTTCGTCTTGAGAATTCATCTGCAATCCGTTACGATTGTGGGCTTGTTCGGTGTACCAGTGGGAGGAAGCTGGACCCGGGGCAACCCGGAACCGCGAGGAGCACTATTGAGCCGGCGCCTCAGCGATTCTCCCCAGGTAATCGTCGTCCCAGGCTTGATCGCCGACAGGTCAACGCGTTGCACGGGGACCGCCGATAGCTCTGCATTCTGCGCCGCGAGCAGTCGACGATTATCGAAGCTGACCAACTGACCGTCCACTTCGGCGACCGTTAACACAGCTACGTTGGTGCCCCTCTTGGAGGTACGATTCCAATCCCAAGTCCCATCGCGCATCGCCTGCTCATAGGCCACAGTCTCCCCTTCGACGTAGGCTTGGGAAAAGTTGATAGTCTTGGGATCCACCCATTCCGTGAGCCCCAGTGGGCATGCCGATGCTCTGACAGCTCAGCACCGGAAGCCCGAGGTGTGACTGCGCGTCCCCATCCACGGCAACCGACGAGCTGCCCATGAACACTTCGCTTTCGTTCGTCGGCGGCGGTGGCCCGAAGGGACCGCCGAGCGGCAAATGCGGAACGAGCGCGATGCCCCCGGTACCCGCCTGCGCGCGCGGCAAGCCATTGATGTAGACCGTCGCGCCGATGAACGGAAGATAGTCGAACGGATCGAAGACCATCCCGACGTACGGATTCGGAATCGGCGTCGGCACCGGACCGGCCGGCGTCGGAATCAAAATGATGTGAACGTCGACCCCGACGATCGGATCGAGGTGCTTGGCGGCGATCGTCATCTGCCCCCGCCAATGGTGCCCGCGGGCTCGAGGGTCCCTCGGCCGCGTACGCGCCCGTCCTGATTCCGACCTCGAGCCACCTGCTTCACCTTCGAAGAAGCCAGACGGCGCGCATCGTACCGCCCGAGGGCCGCGATGAACAGCGCGAGCGACCACCGTCGGACTGCACGCACGCAACCCGTCGCGCCGAGCGTCCGAATGGCCTCCATGCCCTCGGCGGATCACGAGGTCCTGCTAGCCCTGTTCCGCAACCGGCCCGAGCTCGTGCCGGGGCTGTTGCGCGAGGCCTTGGGCCTCGATTTGCCGACGTACACGGAGGTGCGCGTCGAATCCGCGGAGCTGACCGAGGTCGTTCCCGCCGAGTACCGCGCGGACCTGGTCGTTCTCCTCGTGAACGGCAAGCCCGTGCTGGCGATCGTCGTCGAGGTCCAGCTCGCCCGCAAGGACCGCAAGCGCTTCACGTGGCCGCTCTACGCAGCGTCCCTGCGCGCTCGCTTCGAGTGCGAGGCGCTCGTGCTCGTCGTCGCGCCGGAAGTCGACGTCGCTCGCTGGGCCTCGAAGCCCATTCCGCTCGGCGCGGGCAACACGTTCCGACCCTGCGTGCTCGGACCCCAGGCGGTTCCGGTCGTCGTCGATCCCGCGCGCGCCGTGGCAGAGCCCGAGCTCGCCGTGCTTTCCGTCCTCGCGCACGGCAACGGCGACGTCCCCCGCGCCGTCGAGATCGCCCTCGCCGCCGCCGCCGGCGTGGAGGCGGTCCCCGACTCCGAACGCGCGATGCTATACTCCGATCTCATCGAAATGGCCCTGAGCGAGGCAGCAAGAAAGGCTTTCGCAATGCTCCCCAAAGGCTACGAATTTCGCAGCGAGACCGTGCGCACCTCCCTCGAGAAAGGTCGCGCCGAAGGGCGCACCGAGGGACGTGCCGAAGGACGTGCTCAGGCGCTCGCCGAAAGCATCCTCACGGTGCTCACCGCGCGCGGTTTGCGTCTCTCCGAGCAACG
>CAYYWA010000128.1:0-14423 GCA_964475255.1 uncultured Sorangium sp. | reverse complement strand
TTCGGAGCGGCGCTCGTCCTTGCTCATCGACTCAGCCTCTGGTCACGACCCCTTTGAACATCCGTTGCGTCCGCTGCAGGTGCTCCACCTCACGGCGAACCGCCGCGAGATCGCGCGCCTGCATCGCGTCTTGCGCGCGCTGGACGGCCCCTCGGGCTTTGTTGATCGCATCACGCCCGAAATCCGCGGTCCCGACGACGCGCTCGATCTCGGGGAAGAGCCGCTCGATCTCCGCGATGAGGGTCTCGGCCTCCTGTTTCGCGGCCTCGAACTCCTCGTCCGTGCGCCGTTCGACCAAGTAGTCGCGAGCGTTTTCCATCATGCTCTTGATCTCTTCCTGCGTCAGCCCGCTCGACGCGGTCACCTGGATCGACTGCGCCTGACCCGTGTCCAGATCCTTCGCGTGGACGCTAACGATCCCGTTCGTGTCGATCTCGAACGTGACCTCGATCTCGACGTGGCCCTTCGGCGCGCGCCGGAGCCCGGTGAGGATGAACTCGCCGAGCATCTCGTTGTCCTCCGCGTTGCGGCTCTCGCCCTGCATGACGAGGATCTTGACCGCCGTCTGGTCGTCGCGGCTCGTCGTGAAGATCTTCGCTCGTGCCGTCGGTACGGTCGTGTTCTGCGGGATCAGCTCTTCGAAGTTGCTGCCGAACGTCATGATGCCGAGCGCGTGCGGCGTGACGTCGAGCAGGATCATCTCCTGCCGCTCCTGGACCAACGCGGCTCCTTGGATGGCCGCGCCGACGGCCACGACCTCGTCCGGGTGGACGCTCTTGTTCGGCTCGCGCGCGAAGAACTCCGCGACCGAGCGCTGAACGAGCGGCATGCGGGTCATGCCGCCGACCAAGACCACGTCTTCGATCTCGCTCACGGCGAGGCGCGCGTCCTCCAGCGCCTGCCGGCAGATCTCGATGGTGCGCTCGACGAGGTCGTCCGTCAGCTTTTCCAGCGTGTCGCGCGTGAGCGTGCGTTGCAGGTGCAGCGCCTCGTTGCGGCCCGTGGAGATGATGAAGGGGAGGTTGATCTCCGTCTCCTTCACCGTCGAAAGCTCGCACTTGGCCTTCTCGGCGGCGTCACGCAGGCGCTGCAGAGCCATGCGATCCTGACGGAGATCGATCCCGTGCTCGCGCTGGAAGCCGTTCACCAGCCAGTCGATGATACGAGCGTCGAAGTCCTCCCCGCCGAGGAACGTGTCGCCCGTCGTGCTGATGACCTTGAACACGCCCGCTGCGCCGATCTCGAGGACGCTCACGTCGAACGTGCCGCCGCCGAGGTCGTAGACCGCGACGGTGCGATCGATGTCCTTGCCGTAGCCGTACGCCAAGGCCGCCGCGGTGGGCTCGTTGATGATCCGGATCACGTCGAGCCCGGCGATCGTCCCGGCGTCCTTCGTCGCCTGGCGCTGGTTGTCGTTGAAGTAGGCGGGCACCGTGATCACCGCCTTCTTCACCGGCTCGCCGAGGTAGTCCTCGGCGATGATCTTCATTTCCTGGAGGACGATCGAGCTGATCTCGGGGACCGAATAGGTCTTGTCCCGCAGCTTGATGCGCACGTCGCCGTGCGGCCCTTCCAGGATCGTGTAGCTCGACGTGAGCACCGCGTTCTTCACCTGCGGCGAGCTCCATTTGCGCCCGATCAGGCGCTTGGCGGCATACACCGTGTTTTCGGCGTTGGTGATCGCCTGGCGTTTCGCGATGTGCCCGACCAGGCGCTTGCCGGCCTCGGTCACGGCGACGACGCTGGGCGTCGTCTTGTAGCCGCCGCGGTTGGAGATCACCGCGGCTTGTTCGCCCTCGAACACGGCCACGCAGGAGTTGGTGGTTCCGAGGTCGATGCCGATGACGCGCTCCATGAATGTCCCTTGATGCTCCGAACCGAATCCGGAACGTCACTCTACTACGGTTGGGATCGTCGGGTCCGGAAGTGCGTCGCTGCGCGAAAGGGGCGCATCGCGCTCGCCCGGCCTACTGGCCATGATTCGACACCTCGCGCCAGCGGTCCACGGCGCTGGCGTGGGTGCGTGTCGTCACGTGTCGCCGCGCTGGAGGCGGCGGATGAGCGCGCGGATCGTATCATCTTCGGGCGCGAGGGCGCGGGCGCGTTCGAGCTCGCCGAGCGCGCTCTCGGTCAGGTTCGCGAGCAGATAGGCCCGAGCGAGCGTGACGCGGAATGCGGCGGTGTTCGGGCTCCCGTGCACCGCGAGGCGGGCGTGTTCCACGGCGCGCCTCGGCTCCGCGCCCGCCGCGATCAGGCAGTGCGCCACGCGGTCGTGAAGCTCGGGGCTCGGGGCACCCGCGAGAGCGCGCGAGTACGAGCGAACCGCGTCGAGATGGCGGTTTTCTCGCTCTTCGTAGCGAGCCTGCTCGATGTAGCGCGCCGCGAGCTCCGCGGCCGCGCTCGTTTCGATCTCACTCAAACGCTGCTTGAGCGCTTCGTCGTGGGGGGCGAGCTGTGCGGCGATGCGGAGCGCGTTCACGGCTTCGACGAGGTCCCGTCCGGCGAGCGCGTCGTCCGCGCGCCGCGCGTACTCGCGCGCCTTGTCGCGGCGCGCTTCGAGCACGCGGTGCTCGTGCCGCCGCTTGAGCTCGAGGAGGGCGCGATCCGCCGCCTCGGGCGAGGTGGGCGGCGGGCTCGGGTGCACCGTGGGCGCCGGGCTCTTGCGCGTTCCGGGCGGAGGCAGCGAAGCCCCGAGCTTGCGGGCGAGCGCGCGCCGTCGGAGCTCGGCGCTCTCGTGCGAGGCGACGCGCGAAGGCTCGCTCCCTGGCCGCCCGGGCGCTGGAGAGCTCGAGCGGGCCGCCGGACGATCCGGGATGGGCGTCATCGGGGGCGGCATGGAGGCGCGTCGCTCACCGATGCGGGCCTCCGCGAGGATTCCGTCCTCCACGGCGCGGAGCTCGCGCGCTCGCGCCTTCTCGTCGTTCAGCGTGCGATCGAGCGCCGTCGTGCGTCGCTGTGCCTGCAAGTACTTGTCGTATTCCGCGCGCGCCTCGGGCCGGGTGAGCACGTCGTGGGCCTCCGTCACCCGCCGGAAGATCCGCTCGAGCTTGGGCTTGAAGCTGCCGAGGTTCTTCCCGAAGTAGCGGTCCGGGTGAAACACGCTGACGATCTCATAGTAGTGGCTCTTGATGGCGCGCTTGTCGGCGCTCGGCTCGAGCCCGAGCAGCTCGTAGTGGGTCGAGGAATCGAGCCGGTAGAACACGTCGAGGATCCGGCGCTTGCGCTCGATATCGAGATCCGAGGGCTCGTCGAGCTCCTTGGGGTCGTACAGCGCGTTCGCGGGGTGGACCGAGGCATCGACGCGCGCCTCGCGCACGGGGCGCAGGGTGAGGCGTCCGGCGGGCAACGACGAGCGCGGCGCACGCGGGCGCTCGCTCGGATCCTCGAAGCGCACGACGCCGAGCTCGGCGAGCCGGCTCAACATCGAGACCACCTGCTCGAGCTCTAGGCCCGCGGCCGCTGCAATTTCGGCTTCCGTGCTCGTTCCGTCCACGTACGAGAGCACGGAGACTTCTGAGCGTCCGATCGGCAGCGCTCGCAGGTCCAGACCGTCGACGAGACGGGGGAGGCGTTGAGACGGCGACAAATCTGAAAATCTCTGCCCCGGAGCGCAGGGCCCCGCGCCCTCGAGTCTACCGGGAGTCCACCCAGACGCACGAGAGCCGTGCCTCGTGTACGGCACGATGCCGCTCCAGGTTGCTGGTAGGACGAGCGGCCAAGAGGCCGGCCGTCGCACTGTCTGGCGCCGCAGGCGCGCCGAATGTGCGACTGTCAGCGACATGGCGACAGGTTCGCGGGTTTGCCGAAACTGCGGCGCGCTGAACGGACCGAGTGAGACGCGGTGCTATCGCTGCGGGCGTCGTTTTCCCGGACCCATTCAGAGCGCGCTCACCACGCTCGTCGGCGGCGAGCTCATCGCGACGCGAGGGCTTCTACTTCTCTGCCTCGTCGTGTTCGGGCTCGCGGTGGCGACCGATGGCCGATTCCCGATCGCGCCCGAGCTCGGGCTCGGAACGCGGTTTCGTGTCTCCACCTGGGCGCGCTTCGGCGCGCTGTTTCCGAGCGTCGTGTGGATCGCGCCCTGGCAGCTCCTCTCGGCCGTGTTCTTCCACTTCAGCCTCCTCCACATCGGGTTCAACATGTGGGGGCTCCTCGCCTTCGGACGGCAGCTCGAGCAGCGCTTCGGCCCGGCGCGCGCCATCGTCCTCTTTCTCGCCGCGGGCATCTTCGGCTTCGTCGTGAGCTCGTTCTGGTACGGGGCAGCCGGGCCCGCCACTGGCGGCGCGAGCGGCGGCGTGTTCGGTCAGCTCGGTGGGATCATCGGCGTGATCATCGCGCGCCGGCTCCCCGGGTGGAAAGACATCCTCTTTCAGAACCTCGTGTACGCGCTCATCATCGGGTTCATGTTGCGCGTGAACACGGCGGCGCATCTCGGCGGCTTCGCGATGGGTGGCCTTCTGGGGTACCTGTTCGAGCGCGAGCGGGTGCGGCCCCTCACGACTCAGCTGCTCGGCGCCCTCGCCGTGATCGGCATCGTCGCGAGCCTCGGCTCCGTCGTGCTCAGCATGACCTCTCCGCTCTGGCGCGAGGTTCGCGCGATGGAGCTGCTCCGCGAGGGCTGAGCCACCGCGGAGCGCCGAGGGCGAGGCGTGAGCCAGGCCCCAATCTCGGGCTGACCAGGAAGCTCGAAATCCGGCCTAAGGACGCGGGGCGAACGCCTGGAGCGAGCCGCCCGTCGAAACGCTCCCGGCTTCCGTGACGAGGCGGCCGAGCCAGCTGCCGTCGAGGGCGATGGCTTGCGCGGCTTCTCCCACCGTGGCGCTGCCGGTCGCCGTCACGGCGAGGGAAGCGCGCTCCGTCCCGGAGAAGGTGCGCGTGCGATCCCAGAGCGCGGTCAGGGCGGTCGCGCAGAGCGCTTCGAGACACCCGGGGTCGCAGCTCGGCAGCTCTTCGAGGGTGGCGGCCACGGTTTCGCAGCTCAGCGTCCGCGCGAGCGCCTCGGGCACCGTCGTGGCGCCGGTTTCGGCGGTCGCCGGCGCCGCGACCAGCGCGGCGCACAGGCGGCTCGGGGCCCACTTGACCGTGCTCCCGAAATCGACGGTGTCCGAGCGATCCGCTTCCCAGCTCGAGGCTCCGGTTTCGATGCCGACGTCGGTCGCAGGCTGCCCCGCCACGCGCTGCAGGGTCAGCGACGCTTGACCGTTGCCATCCGGACCGCTCCGGAGCCGGCCCTCGAAGGCGCGCGGCGAGAGTAAGGCGCTCCGACCGATGGTGCTCCAGCGCGTCACGGTGTCGCGCAGGCGTTCCTCGGCTCCGGGCTCGAGCGCGTCGAGCAGCGCCGCGCCCAGCCCGTTCGCGCGTGCCTCCTCGAGCGCCGTCGCTTGCGGGTCGGAGAGCGCGTCGTGCATGGCATCGAGCAGCGCCGCGACGTCGTTTTCGGCAGCGCCGAGCAATGCCGCGCGCGCCGTCTCGGAGACCGCATCGAGCGCTTCGTGCCAGGCTTCGTCCTCGGGATCGAGCCCGATGGCGACGTCGAGGACGGTGTTGTCGAGGCGCAGCGGCAAGTCGTTGACCGGGACGAACACGATGCGTTCTTCCCCCTCGAGCAGGTTCTCGACCATGGTGCAGCCGCTGACGAACTCCCCCGAATGCAGGGTGACGGCGAGCCGCACGCCGGCGGGGACGTTCCTGAGGTACGGCGCGACGGGCGCGCGATCCGTGAAGTCTCCCGTTCGCGGCACGTTGCCGCGGAAGCTGTCGCAGGTCGTATCGAGGTGCGCGAAGCCGACCCACTCCGGCGTGGCGCGTCGCCCGGGATAGCTGGCGCGCAGGGAGAGCGTCGCCGAACCGCTCCCCATCACGACCACCGGCAGGCTCGCCGACGCCGAGCCCACGCTGGCGCGCACCGTGAGCGCGACGGGAACACTCGGCGTGCGCAGACGGACCGTCGCGCGGCCGCGCGCGTCGGTGAGCGCCTCGCCGCGGTCGAGGACGCCGTCGTGTGGGGGGGCCCCGGGCTCCGAGAGCAGCGCGAAGCGCACGGTGTGCGCGCGCTCGGGAGAGACGCGCACCGAAATGTCGATGTCGGTGCGCGGCTTGCCGAGAACGGGCGCGTCCAAGTCGAAGCGGATCACGGGTACCGGAAGCGGATCCTCGAGACCGTCCTGCCCGGTTTGCTCGGACCCCTTCGGCTCCACGGGTGTGGTGCACCCGAAGGCGAACAGCGCCGCGAGGAAGAGCGGGCGCGCGTACCTTTCGGTCGGTCGGGGCGAGTCCATGATGCGAGCCGTCGGGGGCGAAAATCTTACTCGGTGACGAGCGCGCTCGCGACCCTCGCGAGCGGTGCCCGACGATTCTGGGTCGGAACGCGGCGTCAACGTCGGAATGGGCTGCTTTTTTGCGAGCGCGGCCGTTAGATCGAGTGCTCGTGACCTCTTTGGTTCCTCCCGCCCACAAGATCCTCGTCGTCGAGGACGAGCCCGGTCTCCGGGAAATGCTCGGCATCCTCTTCCGACGCGAGGGATACGATCTCGTCGCCGTGCCGGGGGTGCGCGTCGCCCTCGAGACCCTCCGGCAGCATCCGCAGCCATTTCCCGTGGTGTTGACCGATCTCGCCATGCCGGACGGCTCGGGGCTCGACGTGCTGGCCGCGGCGAAGTCGCGCAGCGACGCCACGGAGGTCATCCTCATCACGGCCCACTCCACGGTCGAGAACGCCATCGCGGCGATGCGCCTCGGTGCGTACGACTTCGTGGCGAAGCCGTTTCAGCCCGGCGAGCTCGCGGCGCTCGTCGCCAAGGCGTTCGAGAAGCAGGCGCTTGTGGCCGAGAACCGTCGGTTGCGCGCGCAGGTCGAGCCCGGGTCGGGCGAGCTCCTCGGCAAGAGCCCGGCGATGCGAGCGGTCGGCGATCTCATCCGCCGCATCGCCGCGACCCGCACGACGGTGCTGATCACGGGGGAGAGCGGAACGGGCAAGGAGCGCGTCGCGCGGGCGATTCATCGTTCGTCGGAGCGCGCGAGCGGTCCCTTCCTCGTCGTCAACTGCGGCGCGCTGCCCGAAGCGCTGATGGAGAGCGAGCTCTTCGGTCACGAGAAAGGCGCCTTCACGGGCGCGCAGAGCCGTCATCGTGGCTTGTTCCGCGAGGCGGATGGGGGAAGCCTCCTGCTCGACGAGGTCGGCGAGCTCCCGGCCGCGCTCCAAGTCAAGCTCTTGCGGGTGCTCCAGGAGCGGGCGGTGCGCCCGGTGGGTGCGACTCAGGAGCTGCCGGTGGATGTGCGCGTGATGGCAGCCACGAATCGCGACATCGAGGCCGACGTGGCCGCCGGCAAGTTCCGGAGCGACCTTTACTACCGCCTGAACGTGCTGCGCCTCTCTCTGCCGCCCCTCCGTGAGCGTCGGGAAGACGTCCCCGTGCTCGCCGAGAGCTTCGTTCGCCGCTTCGCGGACGAGCTCGGCAAGGAGATCGCGGGGTTTACGCCGGACGCGGTGCGTGCCCTCCAGTCGTACTCGTTCCCAGGGAACGTCCGAGAGCTCGAAAACGTGATCGAGCGCGCGGTGGCCCTCGCGGGCAGCCGGGTCATCGGGCTCGGCGATCTGCCGCCCGAGCTCAGCGGCTCGGCGGGAGCGCCCACGCCCGCACTGCTCGACCTGCCGGCGGAGGGAACGAAGCTCGACGACATCCTGAGCGAGGTCGAGCGGCGCTTGATTCTCTCGGCGCTCGAGCGCACGGGCGGCGTCCGCACGCGGGCGGCCGAGCTCCTCGGCATCACCTTTCGCTCGTTCCGCTACCGCTTGAAGAAGCACGGCCTCGGAGACGAAGCGGAAGACGACACCCCCGAAGGGGAGGCCCAGAATGAGGCAGGGTGAGCGGCGAGGGGCGACGCCGGCCCGCCGCGGACGCGGTCGTCGTTCGTGGTACCCTGAAGCGTTCATGCCACTCGTTCGGTTGCCCGCCGTGCGCCGCGCGCGCGTGCGCTCCCGCGGCTTCACGCTGACCGAGCTCATGGTCGTGGTGATGCTCGTCGGCGTGCTCGCCGTCATCGGGATCGCGTCGTTCCGCAAGGAGGTGAGCGCCTCGAGGTCGGTCGAGGTTGCCGCCGTGGTCCAGGCGCTGCGTGCGGCCCAGGAAAGTTACCGTGCCGAGCATCACGTGTACTTGAACGCCTCCGAGAGTGGCACCTGGTACCCGGTCGCGACGTTCGACGGCAAGGCGTATCCGTGGCGGGCCGGGTACTCGAAGCACGACGACGGCGCGAGCTTTCGCGCGCTCAACGTGCAGGTGAGTCAACCCGTCGTCTATCGGTATCGCGTCAACGCGGGCGTCGCCGGCGACACGCTCCCCGACCTCGAGATCGAGGATCCGAACTGGGGAACGCCCACCGAGCCCTGGTACGTCATTCAAGCCAAGGCGGACGCAGACGGCGATGAGGTCTACTCGCGCGCGGTCGCGAGCAGCTTCACCGGCGAGCTCTATCTCGACAACGAAGGGGAGTGAGCGGGTAGGCGAACCGATTCGGCGCCAGCGGAGAGGGCCGCAGGGCCGTTTGGATGCTGCTGTCGCGGCGACAGCGAGGACAGGGTGAGCGTGAGCCCGAGCTCCCGCCAACGCTCGAGCAAGCGTGCGGCGGCTTCCTCGCGTTGGCGAATGGCTTCGGCGACGCCGGAGGGCGGCTCGCCCTCGAGCGTCGCGCGGTAGCCGCGGTACACGATGGCCGTCGACGCGGGGTCCGCGTACTTCAGCGCAAAGAGCAACGCTTCGTCAGCGTCTGCGCGAGTGAAGCGCCCTTCCTCCGCCGCACGAACGATTGCCTCGACGGCGTCCCGCATTCGGGAGCGCTTGACCGCATCGTGAAACGCCGCCATCGGGTCTGCGTCGGTTTTTCGTTCTTCGGGCCGTTCCGCTCGCGCGCGGAGATCCGGGATCCAGGAGCGCACCTTTCGGGCGAGATCGAACTCGGGATACAGGCGGAGCGCTTGGGCGATCTGGCGCTCTGCCGCATCGAAGTTGCCGGCGTGGAGCTCCGAGAGAGCCAGGTTGAGACGATAACGCGGCACGTCCGGCCGGTAGGCGACGGCCTTGGCGTGCCAGGCTCGGGCCTCCGCGTAGCGGCCGAGACACTGGAGCGCCAACGCCAAGTTGCTCTGCGCGCGGGCGAGATTTGCGACGCCCACGTCCTCGAAGCTCGCGTAGATCGTCGCCGCATGGGCGTGCAGGCCAGCACGGAAGTACATATTGCCGAGCTCGTTGACGGCAATTCCGTTGCGATGGGCGTCTCGCTTGTAGCTGGTGAACCAGAACTCGACCTCGTCCGACCAGCGCGTCGCATGTGCGGTCGTGGCGACCGCGAACGAGCCCAGCATGGCGACCGTCATCAGGAGGCGCAGCCGCAAGGAATACCGTCCGAGGAGCGTCGCGATCTTCGGTGCGGTCGCCAGCGTGAGCCCAACGAGGGGCAAATAGAGGAAGCGATCCGAACTCGTGATATTGACGGCGATTGGAATGACGTGGAGCACGAGCGCGAGGGCAACGAGCCCCATCGTGGCTCCCACGAGGACGGGGGCGGGCAGACCGGTGAGCCTCCGGCGCTTCGCGATGACCAGCAGCGTTCCCGTGAGGAGCACGGCAACGCCGAGCGCTGCATATCCGAGGTCCGGGGCGACGAGGCGGCCCGCCTGGGCGTCCGTGAGCCAGGGCGTAATCAGCGAGAGGGCATAGCGACCCAGGGCTTCGAGCCCGGCTGGCAATCTATCGGCGACCGTTAGGTCCACGTCGGCGTGCTGGAGCCCCATGGCAGCGATGCGGAACCCGGCGTACGAGGCGCTTGCAGCGATGCACGGCAGGAGGACTCGGACACGCGCGAAGAAGGACCGTTCGGCTCTCGAGAGCTCGAGCGTAGCGAGCGCACAGAGCCCTGCTACGGCTGTCTCTTTCGCGAACAGACCGAAGAGAACGAAGAGGGCCGCCAGCCAGCGCCGCGGAGCGCTGCTTTTGGGCAGCGCGACGACGAGCGCGGCCAGCACGAACGTCGTCGCGAGGACGTCCGTGCGCCCCGAAATCCACGCAACGGCCTCGGTCAGACGCGGGACAAGCGCCCAAAGCAGCGCGGCGAGGGCGCTCTTGACGGGCGCCATGCCGGCGCGCGCCAAGAGCACCGCGAGGAGCACGGTGTTCGTAGCGTGCAGCATCACGTTCGTGAGGTGGAAACCTGCGGCATTCGTCCCGTGCAGCGCGTGATCGATCGCGAACGAGAGGATCGTGAGGGGTCGGTAGTACCCGCGCGCCCGGAGCTCACTGGCGTCGACCTCCCAGAACGCAGAGTCGAAGAAAGCTCCAAGCGAGCTTCGACCGCGCACCAACGGGGAGTCGAGGATCAGCGTATGATCATCCCAGAGAAAGGAGCCTCCGAGAGCGGGAGCATACGCCGCGAGGACCAACACCGAGAGCCCGAGGTAGAGAATCCAAGCGCGCGGCGCGCGGGCACTACTCATGAATCCTCTTACAAAAGCGAAGGTGCCGGTGCTTTGCAAGTATGGACACTTCGTCCCTCGCCTCGATGGAGCATTGCTCGTCCGAGTGCTGCACACCGATCGTTGGGCTCGTCGGCTCGGCTGCCTCGCCGTTGTCTGGGACGGTGTCCACGACGGTGAGCGTGCGGCGGTGGTGGTCTGACCGCCGTCGATATCCCGCCGTGACCTTCGCTCCGGGGGGGCCTGCGAGCTCATCGGGTCGCCGGGCTCCAGCTCCTGGCCACTTCCGGCACGGCGAGCTCGAGCTCCGGTCAGCGCTTCAGCAGGCGCGCGAGGAGCACCGTGTTCAGTGCGTGGAGCGCAAGGTTCGTGAGGTGGAAACCAGCCGCGTTCGTCCCGTGGTTTGCGCGGTCCAGCGCGAACGAGAGCAGCGTCAACGGGCGGCAGTAGCCGCGAGATCCGATCTAGCTTCGTCGATGGCCGAACGAAGCCCCGAGGAAAGCCTAGAGGGAACGAGGAGCGTGGAGCAGCGGCGAGTCCAGGACCAGCGGGCAATCATCCCAAATGTGGCCTCCCCCGAGCGCCTTTGCGCAAACCGCGACGGCCAACCCCAGGGAAGAATCCAGGCGCGCGGGCTGCGGTTGTGCCTCATCGATCTCCGTACAAAAGCGAACCGCCCGGCGCGTTGCAAGCGCCGGGCGGAAGTGAGGAGCCCCTGGTGGGACTCGCGTCGCGTTGCGCGATCAGGGCGAGTCGTCTCCGGAGGAGTCTCCCGAGCCGGAGGAGTCTCCCGAGGCGTCACCTTCGATGATAGTGGGCGAGAACGTCGCGATCTTGGCCTCGCTACCGTCGGCGGCCACTACGGCGCCCTCGATTCGGAACGATGTGATGCCGCTGCCGTCGAGGTTGCTTTGGGCGAGACACGTGAAGTTGTCCTCGTTCACCGTGTAGTTGTACGAGAAGTACTGCGGCTCGTTCATCGAGAACCGCAGACACTTCCATCCCTCCTGTTCCCAATCCGCAGGACTGGACTGGTACTTCTGAGAGGTCGGAGCCGTAGCGGGAACGGCCGTCGCGCTTGGGCAAAGCTTATGCAAAACGTCCGAGCTGTCGCCGAGCTCGAGCACGGTCGTCGACGTCATGCTCTCCCGCTGATACGCCGCCACCGCGTCCTTCGCCATGCGCCCCAGCGCGTCGCGGGCCTCGGCGGTCTTGGCGTTCTTGACGTACTTGCTCACGCCATAGACGGCGAGCGCCGCGAGAATGCCGACGATCGCGACCACGATCATGAGCTCGACCAGCGTGAAGCCGCGTTGCAGACGTTTGATCTTCTGAACCATTGGGGGGATCTCCTTGGGTGCGTGGGGTCTTGGGGCTAGGCGGCCTGTGCGGGCCGGTAAGGGAAGGAGCGACTCATTCGCCTTCGTTCGCGGAGAAGATCTGGGTCGTGAAGCTCGCGCCCACGAATACGCTCTGAGCACCGCCGCTCTGAAGGTCTGCGACGGCCTTGATGACGTACCAGGGCTGGTCGACGTCCGTCGGCCAGTTCCCGATGCTGATGTCGGTGCCCGGGTTCGCGACGTTCTCGTCTCCAGCGCCGGCGGTACACGCGTAGACGAACAAGACCGGGCCCGCCGGGTTTACGCCCAGCGTCTTCCAGGCGTCATCGCCGTTGCCCTCGCCGCCCCAGGCAACTTTTACCTGCCCGGGTTTCTCGTTCGTGGGATAGAACTTGTCGAGCCCACCCGTGACGTCGAGGTAGGTGAACGTCTCGTCCTTGAACGCCTCTTGCGCCGCCTTGATCGCGCCGATCATCTGCACCGCTTCGCCGGTCTTCGAGGAGGCGATGTACTTGCTGACGCCGTACACGCCGATCAACGCCAGGATTCCGACGATGGCCACCACGATCATGAGCTCGACGAGCGTGAACCCGCGAGCGCGTGAGTGGCCGAAACGCGTCATCGAGCGGGCTATCAAGCAAGGCTCGTGCCGCGGCCCAAATCCAAGCAAATTTCGAAATCTTTGCCGATTCATGGCTCCCTCGGGTGACCAGAATTGTCAGTCCACCGTTTCCGGGTGACCGGAAGCGTCAGGGCGTTTCTGTACGGTTCGCTAAACTCGGTTCCCACATGCGCTCACTGAGTCCCGTAGAGGCCGCCGCATTGGTTTCGCTCGGCGGCTGTGTGCTCGCCGTCGTTGTACCTACCTTCGCCCGAAATGTGCACGCTTCTTACGTCAGCGAGGCGACGAGCGGCGTCTCCGAGCTCGTGGCGCGCGCGGCGGCGCGGCTCGAAGCGACCGGCACGCCGCTCGCGCTGCCCGAGTCCGCTCCACTCACACCTCCCCACGTTCCGCGCGGTGTCCGGGTCACCGACCCGCCGGGTACCTGGGCGCACCCGACCTGGCGCGCGCTCGAGTTCGGCTTCGAGCAGCCGCACTTCTACAGCTTCGCCTTCGACGCCGAGCGCACGGAGCTCGAGGCGAAGTTCCGAGCGCGGGCACACGGCGATCTCGACGGCGACTCGGTACAAAGCAGTGTATCCATCGATGGGTCCTTTCGGCCCGGCACGGGCGTGACCCTCTCGCCCCTCGATGTCCAGAACGAGATCGAATGAGTCCGGCAGCGCCGTGCTCGGCGCGATCCTGATCGCGGTCGCGGCGTTCGGGGTCGCGGCGACGCTGCGACCGCAGCTTCAGACGGCCTACGCGGAGGCGAAGCGCCGCCACGACGTCTATCTCTTGCCCTCGCCGGAGCACACGCGGCTCATGAGCCTCGGGTACCGCTCGGCGCTCGCCGACCTGGTGTTCGCCCATGTCCTCGTGAGCTACGGCCAGCACTTCCAGGAGAAGCGACGGTTCGAGTTCGTGGGCAGCTATCTCGAGACCATGATGGCGCTCGACCCGCGCTTCCGTGAGCCGTACCGGCTCGCCGACACGCTGCTCACCCTGCAACCGGAGCCCGCTCGCGAGGAGGACTATCGGACCGCGCGCCGCCTGCAGGAGCGTGGCCTCGAGGAGTTCCCGTTCGACAGCGAGCTCTGGCTGATCGCGGGTCAGTTCTCGGCGTACCTGGCGGCCAATCAGGTCCCCGAGTCCGAGCGGGAGGAGTTCCGTCTCGACGGCGCGCGCAAGCTCGCGCGCGCGTGCGAGCTCGTGAGCTCGAACGAGAACATCCCTTACAACTGCATCGCGGCCGCGTCGCTGTTCAGCGGCGCCGGGCAAGCGGAGGCGGCACAGCGCTTCCTCGAACGGGTCCTCGCCGTCTCGGACGACCCGGAGATCCGGGCCATTGCCTCCGGCTATTTGCGGCACCTCGTGGGCGAGGCCGAGCGCGGCATGGCCGAGGAACATACTCGGCGCCTGCGCGACCTCTGGTCCCGAGATCTCCGCTTCGTGTCGCGCGAGCGTCTGTTCGTGCTCGGGCCGGGCTTCGACCCGGCTCGCTGCGCCGGGCTCGAAGCGCGGGAGGCGCCCGAGTGCGTCACGAGCTTCCGCGCCTGGGGCGAAACCCCGTCGGATTTGCCCCACGCGGCCCGACCGTGAGCGCCGTCGCGAGGGAGGGAGCGCGGGCTCCCTCCGTTGCTGCGCCACTCGTCGAACCGAGCCGTGACGCTCGACGTCTTTGGCGCCAGGGAGGGAGCGCGGGGCTCCCTCCGTTGCTGCGCTACTCGTCGAACCGAGCCGTGACGCTCGACGTCTTGCCGGCCTGCGCGTTGACGCTCTTCGCTTTGCGACCGAACTCGGGGTGGGCGAAGATGATGACGTGCGGGCCGGGGGAGACGGCGACGCCGACCTTCGGCGTCGAGCCGAGGGGCTTGCCATCCAGGATCACGTTCGAAGCCGGGATCGAGTTGATGTTGAGCTTCGCCTGTCCGGACTCGCTGCTCCGCGGAGCCGCCGCACGCGCCGCCGGACGTGGCGCGGCCCGCGCCCTGTACGCGGGTGCCGAGGATGC
>CAYYWA010000127.1:0-14497 GCA_964475255.1 uncultured Sorangium sp. | reverse complement strand
CCCCCCCCCGGCTAGCCGAAATAGGCGCCACGCCGCGCCGCCGCGGGCGCCCGGGGGGGGCGGGGCTCCGCCGACCCCACTGGGGCGCGACGGGGCGGCGCGCGCCGCCCCTGCGAGAAAGATCTAGCGGGCCGCGACGCCGCCCGGGCGGTTCACGATCTGGAAATCGAGCGTGCGCGGCTGCCCCTCGCGCTCGAACGAAACGACGAGGCGCGGCGCGGCTTTCAGGCTCTGGAACGCCGCGAACGCTTCGGTGTCGCGCTCGATCGGGAGCTCGTTCACGCGCGTGACGACGTCACCGACCCTGAGATCCACCGACTCCCAAAAGTCGACGGGCCGGAGCGCGAGGATGCGCCACCCGACGAACTTCCCGTCCCAGAGCTTCGCCTCCACGTCCACCATTTGGAGGAAACGCGGAAACCCCCTGTCGATCACGGCGAGCACGTCGTCCCTGTAGAGGGTCCCGCGGGAAGCCGGCTTGGCGACCGCGGCCGCCGGTGCCGACGGAGGCGGCGCGAACTCCGGCGCCGGGCCCTCGAGGACGGGACGCCCGGAGCAACCGACACCGGCCGCTAGCAGGGCGAGCACGAGGATGGGACGGGACGAGCAGCAGTCGAATCGCTGCACCACGGGGCTACTATCACCCACACACGCCGGTGGGGCAAGCCCCCGGGGGCTGCACCCCACGCACCGCGTCGCCCGGACGAACGCGGAGCCGAGGCGCGATCGTCATCGACGCGGCGGCGTTCGACGATTCACGTTTCGTCCATCGCGCCGCGCGCTCGATCCCGAGTTGAGACATCGAGTGAAGAAATAGCAAATCACTTCGCCGTGAGTCGATCGCACGCGAATCGTCCCCCCCCACTCCTCCCACACCTCTCGCGCCCCCCTCGCGTGGCGGGCGGGCGTTGGATTCGGCGCGCTGCTCTTCTCGTGTTGCGCGCGAGCGCGCGCGAGGCGGGCACGGCGCCCTCCCGCCGGAAAGGTGATGGATGCAAGTCACGACTCGGCTCGTTCGTTCGTCATCGATACACCGCGCGCCATACGCCGCCGTGCTCGCGCTCTTCGCGTGCACGGGCACCGTGGACGGCCCCGCGGATCTGCCCGGCGGCTCCGCCGGGACCGGCGGAGGGACGGGCGTCGTCGCCCCCAGCGGCGGGAAAGGCGGGAGCGAGCCGCCGGGGCCGGGCAACCCTCCGGGTGCGGGCGGCACGGAAAACGCCTGCGCGACACCCAACCCTGGGACGGCGCCGCTCCGGCGCCTCAGCAACGCGGAGTACGAGAACACCCTCACCGATCTGTTCGATGCGGACCCGGCGCTCTCCGCGGTGCTGGCGGATGCCGTGCGCGCAATGCCCGCCGAGGCGGAGTCGTTGGGCTTCCGCAACAACGCGGAGCTGCTCACCGTTCAATCCCTCGTCGCGCAGAAATACATGGACGCGGCGGAACGGATCGCCGCAGCCGCCGCCACGACGTCTGGCCTCCTGCCCTGTGAGCCAGAAGCGGGCGAGGAGCTCGAGTGCGGCAAGGCGTTCATCGCCGATTTCGGGCGGCGCGCCTATCGCCGTCCGCTCACCGACGCGGAGCGCGCGCGCTACGAGGCGCTCTTCGACGAGATCCTGGCGGCGGACGGCTTCACCGCTGCCGTCGAAGCGTTCCTCTACACGGTCCTCCTCTCGCCGAACTTCTTGTACCGGGTCGAGTCGGGAGAGGCGTCCCCGGGCGACACCGTGGCGCGACCGACTCCGTACGAGATGGCGTCGCGCCTGTCGTACGCCTTCTGGCAGTCCGCTCCCGATGCGGAGCTGCTCGCCGCCGCGGAGGCCGGCGAGCTCGCGACGCCCGCGGGGATCGAGGCCCGCGCCCGCGCGATGCTCGCCGATCCTCGCTCCGCGCGGCTGTTCCGGTACTTCGAGGAGTGGCTCGACCTCGATCGCCTCGAGGGCCTTTCGCGGGATCCGAAGGTCTTCCCGGATTTGCCCGACGATCTCGCGACCTGGCAGAAGCAGGAGACGCGCGCGTTCGTGAATGCGCTGCTCGGTCGGAGCGACGGCAGCTTCACGGAGCTTCTGACGGCCCCGTATACGTACGTCAATCGCGGCCTCGCACGGCACTACGGGCTCGACGAGCCGAGCGGCAACGGCTTCGTCCGCGTCGAGGCCCCGGAGCGCTCGGGCGTGCTGACTCAAGCGATGCTGATCGCGCACGACAAGCCGAGCCGCACGTCCATCGTCCAGCGGGGGCTCAAGATCCGGACGGACTTCTTGTGCCAGAACGTCCCCGCGCCGCCGAACGACGTCGCGCTCGACCTCGAGGGGCTCGGCGAGGGCCTGAGCCAGCGCGAGCGGCTCGAGCTCCACCGCTCCGAAGACGCGTGTGCGACCTGTCACGAGCGGCTCGACCCGATCGGCATCGTCTTCGAGTCGTTCGATGCGGTCGGGCGCTACCGGACCGTTGACGAGAACGGAGATCCCATCGTCACGAGCGGCGAGCTCTCGCACACGCTGGACGCCGACGGTCCCGTCGCGAACGTCCGCGAGCTCGGCGCGCGCCTCGCGGCGAGCGCCGAGGCGCGCGCTTGCTACGTTAAGCAGACGTTCCGCTTCTTCTTCGGGCGTGAGGTCGAGGCGGCCGACGCCTGCTCCATCGCCGTGCTCGAGGAGGCGTTCGCCGAAAGCCAGAGCCTCTCCGAGCTCCTCGTGGCGCTGACCCGCACCGACGCGTTCTTGTATCGGCCCCGACAGGAGGGACAACCGTGAAGCGGCTATCTCGACGCACCCTACTTCGCGGCGCCGGCGGCATCGCCCTCGGCCTGCCGTTGCTCGAGGCGATGGCACCGGCGGATGCGCGGGCCCAGGCGGCCCCGGCTCCGCGCCGCATTCTGTTCCTGTTCCAAGCGAACGGCGACGAGACGAAGGCCCGCTTCCCGACCACGGGCGACACGACCTTCGAGCTCGGGGAGTTCCTGAAGCCGCTCGAGCCGTATCGCAGCGAGCTCTTGTTCTTGAATCGCCTGCACCGGCGCTTCTACGAGCTGCCGGACACCCAGCGCGCGGACAACCACCAGCAAGGCGGCAGCTCGCTCGCTCCGTGGCCGAGCGGACAAGGCTCGTGTCCGATCGGCGGCACCGCGGATCAGACGATCGGCTACGTCGAGGGCCCGAGCGCCGACTACGCGCTCGGCGATCGCGTCGTGAAGGCCGATCCGGGCGTCGCCCACCGGCACCTCGTTTTCCGCGTCGGCGGCCGCGGCAACGACATCTGGAACCTGCATTCACACGCGGGTCCCGTGGGTCAGCAGAACCCCGTGCCGCCGGAGACGGATCCGTTCGCGGCATATGCGCGCCTCTTCGCGTTCGAAGAGACGGACCCCGACGCGGCAGCGGCGCTCGCGCGCAGGCTCCGCAAGCAGCAGTCGGCGCTCGATCTCGTGCTCGAGGAGCTCGGTAGCTTGCGCTCGCGCGTGAGCAGCGCCGACGTGCGCAAGATCGATCAGCATACGGATGCCCTGCGGGACATCGAGCGCAGCCTGACCAAGACGACCTCGGACGGCGGCGCGTGCTCGCCGCTGGATCTGGGCGGTGAGCTCAAGGTGTACGACGACGACAACCACGCCGCCGTGGGCGAGCTCTTCTTCCGGATCAGCGCGCTCGCGTTCGCGTGCGATCTCACGCGCTCCATCAACTTCAACTGGAGCGGCAATACCAGCAACCGCGTGTACAGGAACCTCGGGCTCACCGAGGGGCACCACGACCTGTCGCACGACAGCTCGGACGAGTCCTTCGCCAAGATCCGCGCGGTCCATACCCACCTCTGGACGCTGAACACCCACCTGTACGACCTCTTGAAGGCGACGCCCGACGGCGACGGCACGCTCTGGGACCACACGCTCATCGTCCACTGGAACGAGCTCGGCCAAGGCGATCGACACTCGATCGAGGACACTCTCGTCGTGCTCGCCGGCGGCGCCCACGGCTATTTCCAGAAGGGCCGCCTCATCGACTACCAGGGGAAGACGTCGTTCAGCGACCTGCTCGTCACCTGCTTCCACTACATGGGCTTCGACGACGTCACCGAGTTCGGCGACGAGCGGCTCCGCCTCAAAGGCGCCCTCACCGACGTCCAAGCCTGATCCTGCCGGAAAAAGCGACGCTCCCCCCGACCGCGTTTCGCTTCGGCGCACGGAGCCGCGAGCGCGGCGCGCCTCGAGCGCGCTCCGGATCGCCCGTGCATCGCGCCGTCTCGGTCCGAGAAGCCATTCGTCCGCGACGTCTCGTTCCGGAACGGCCCGGAGCGGGAAACGCCGCAAAAGGCACGAGAACTCCGCGAGTCTCCGGCGCCCGCGAGTCGGCACGCGAGCTGCAAAAGGGAGTGACAGCTGGCGGCGCCGATTGGCCCTCCCCCTCCCGATCGGACGGTCGCCAGCGCTTACTCCCCAACGGCTCGGGACTCGTTCCCATCTCGGGCCGTTGTCCCTTTTCCATCGGGCGTTCCTGGGGTGCCGAGAGCGGCGTCGCCGGGTCCCGAGTCGCAGGAAGAAACCCGCAAAGTCCAAGTAGACCGCCAACGGAGTGGCCCGAGCTCAGCCTAGATTTCGGGCTGACGCCGGAGGGGATGGTCGGGACCGAAGCGGATTTGGAAGCCGAGCTCACGTTCGGCGCGCGCAGCGAGAGCAGCGCGAGCACGACGGGCGCGAAGGCGGCGGAACGACGCGAGGGCTCGGCCTTCCCCGACTAGGAAGCCAGAAATCTAGGCTCAGACCGTTCGTGAAGCGCAGCGACCGACGGAGTCGTCCTGACGACGCTTCGTGCGCGCGTTTCGCTTGGGCCGCCGCGTGCGCGAGCCACGGGCGATGCACGACTTGGATTGCGCGTCTCGGCTCGGGAAGCCAGTTCGTACGCGACGTCTCGTTCCGGAACGGCGCGAATGTTGCCGGATGCCGAGAAATCCGCGAGAAATCCGTGAAAGCTCGGCGCGCCTCCCGCGCCATGGGCGTCGGCACGCGCGCTGCAAGGGGGAAGACATAGCTGGCGGCGCCATCGGCCTCCCCCTCCCGATCGGACGGTCGCCAGCGCTTACTCCCCAACGGCTCGGGATTTCGTTCCCATCTCGGGCCGTTGCCCTTTTCCATCGGAGCCCTCGCTCTCGCCTGGCCCCGCCGAACACGAACGTTCGGCGGGGCGTTCCACCAGACCTCGCGTGCTTTATCCGGAGTGGGCTCGCGGCTCGGGATACTCCGCGAACGTCGACACGGAGCGCGGGACCGACGCGCGGACTTGCCCGCGCACTGCCGCGACGAGGCTCGCCGCCGACGGGACACACGCCTGCTCGAGCGGGAACGAGCCCGGCGGAGGCACGTCAGGACCCGTGAGGCGAACCACGGGCGCCGAGAGCGCGTCGAAGGCGTGCTCGGCGAGCAGCGCCGCGATTTCGGCGCCAACGCCGCACGGTGCTGCCGCCTCGTGCACGATCACCGCGCGCCCGGTCTTGCGCACCGAAGCGAGCACGGTGGCCCCATCGAGCGGCTTGAGCGTGCGCAGATCGACGACCTCGGCGGACACGCCTTCCTTTTCGAGCACCTCGGCCGCCTCGAGACAGGTGAAGACCGTCTTCGCATAAGCGATCAGCGTGACGTCGTGTCCCGGCCGCCGAATGGCCGCTTCACCGAGGGGAACCGCGACGTCCCCTTCCGGCACCTCGCCGGGCCGGTGCAAGAGACCGATGTCGGCGAAGAACACGACCGGGTTGTCGTCGCGGATGGCGCTCTTCATGAGCCCCTTGAAGTCGGCGACCGTCGCCGGCATCACCACCTTGAGCCCCGGGGCGTGGACGAACCACGCTTCGAGGTTGTGGTTGTGCTGCGCACCGACGGCCCAGCCCGCGCCGGTTCGTGCCAGCGCGACCAGCGGGAACGAGAACTGGCCGCCCGAGAGGTAGCGGAGCTTGCCGGCGCTGTTGACGAGCTCCTCCATCGCGTAGGCGACGAACGGCGCGAACAACAGATCGATCACGGGCCTGAGTCCTCCCGAAGCCGCACCGACCGCCGTCCCGGCGATGATGCCCTCCGCGAGCGGCGTGTTGCGCACCCGGTGCGGGCCGAGCTCTTTGGCGAGCGCGTGGAGCTTGGTGGCCACCCCTTCGCCGAAAGTCAGGACGCTCGGGTCGCGCCGCATCTCCTCGGCGAGGGCTTCGACGAGGGCCTCTTCTGCATTGATCGTTCTCATGGCGACTCCTCTCACGCGTAAACTCCGTCGGTGAGCGACTCCACGCTGGGGTACGGGGCGGCCAGGGCGAACTCCGCTGCGGCGGCGATCCGCGCCGCCGCTCGGGCCTGGATCGCCGCGAGCTTTTCGCGGTCGAGCGCCCCTTCGTGAACGAGGCGTCGTTCGAGGAGCGCCAGCGGATCGCGCGCCCGCCAGGCGGCAAGCTCCGTCGGTTCGACGTACTCCTGCGTGTCGGGCTCGAAGTGGCCCCGCAAGCGGTACGTATAGGTTTCGAGGAAGAACGGCCGGCGCTCGCCGCGGACGAAATCCACGGCGCGTCTGGCGGCGCGCGTGACGGCCTCCCAATCGTTTCCGTCTACGGACTCGCTCGGCATTCCGTAGCGACCCGCCCACTCCGCGACGCGATCGACGAGCATCGTCTCCCGCCGGTGCACGTACGCCTGCCACTGATTGTTCTCGCAGACGTAGAGGACCGGGAGCTGCCAGACGGCCGCGAGGTTCAGGGACTCGTGGAAGACGCCTTCGCATGCCGCGCCGTCGCCGAAGAAGCAGACGGCGATGGCTCGTTCGTCGTGAGCGGCGAGCGCGAGCGCCACCCCCGGGGCGAGCGAGAGCTCGCCGCCCACGATCGTGGAGGTGAGCACCACGCCGAGCTCGCGCGCCGACACGTGGAGACTCCCACTGCGTCCACGGCAGTATCCCGCTTCCTTGCCCAAGATTTCGGCGAGGAGCCGTCCGGGGTCGGCGCCGCGCGCGAGCAGGTGTCCCGCGCTCCGATGATTGGTGAGCACCCGGTCGCGCACGTCGAGCGCCCGGACGACGCCCACGGCCGACGCTTCTTGTCCGACGGAGGTGCAGGTGCCCGGCCCGCGACCGCTCGCGTGCAGCTCGAGGACCTTCTCCTCGAACAGGCGAATCTCGAGCATCGCTTCGAAGGCGGCGAGCGCCTCGTTCGTGTCCACGACGGTGTTGGATCTCATGATGTCGTTTCTCCTTCTTCCTCGGACACAAGCGCACGCCGTCTACCGGGCGAGGTCCTTTGCGCGCTGGTAGCTCCGTGCGACCGCCGCGATCGCTTCTCCGGGCACGCGCGGCTCGGGAACGCGGTTTTCGATGGGCAGAAGCGACCGCAAGTACGCGTACATCGCCTTCAGATCTTCCTCCGGCAGCCCCGCGAGGTTCTGCCAGGGCATCGGCGGGAGCAGCGGGCGTTCGGTGCCTTTCTTGTGCCCCGTGCGAAGCGTCGCGATGAACTCGGCCTCGGTGAGCTTGCCGATGCCAGTCTCCGGATCGGGCGTCAGGTTCGCCGCGTACACGGTGCCGAACGGCAGCTTGAAGCTCGTGAAGGTCGCGCCGATCACGCCCTGGTCGCCCTCTCCGGGCTTTCCCTTCGGCTCCGGCGCGTTCTCCGGGTGGCCCGACAGCCAACGGGTTCTGTCCGGCACCGGCATTCCGATCTTCGGGTCGAGCTTCATCGGCGTGTGGCAATCTCCGCAACCGCCGAGGTGCACGAGGCGCTCGCCGCGCTTCACCGGGTCTTCGAGCGCGGCCGCCTCCTTCCCGGACGGAGAAGCCGTGATTTCGCTCTTCACGGCGCTCGACTCGGGACGCGGCGCTTCCGTCGTCCCCACTCGTTCGCTGGAACCATGGCTGCAGGCGGCGCTCGTGGCCGCGCTCAGCACGACGGGAATCGATCGCAAAACGGCGTTCATGGGGGCTCCTTCCGAGCGCTCTCCTCGGCGCTCACGGGGACCCACTCTGCCCAAACCGCCTCTCCCCCGCCGCTAAGACGTCCTTCACCGCTCGCTATGAGTTCCTTAAGAGGATGCTAAGCCCCGCCGCCGAAAAAGGCTGGGCGTTCGCGAGCGTGCGCTTTGGAAGTGGGGCCCGCGGGAAAATCTGGTAGTCCGACGGCCCATGACGATCTCCCGTGCCGTGCGGACATCGAGCCTCGACCTCACGATTTTCGGCGCACGCTTCGATCACCGGCGACTCGCGCTCTCGCTGCTCCTCGCTTCGGCGGCATGCCGCGCGACTCCCCCTGCAGACCCGGCGCCGCACGCGTCTCCTACCGCTTCTGCGCCGGCCACGGAAGGCGGCGCACCCGGGATCCCGACGGCCACGACACCGCCCCCCGCCCCCGAAGCGGAGCCCTTCGGAACCATCGATCGCTGGGACCCCGCGCTGGACGCCATCGTTCCCGTCGATTGGAAGATCGAGAAGATCGCAGAGGGGTTTGCCTGGGCCGAGGGGCCGCTGTGGATTGCCTCGGGTGGGTACCTGCTGTTCACCGACGTCCCCGGAAACACGCTCTACAAGTGGTCGGACCCCGGCGGCCTCGAGGTCTACCTGAAGCCGTCCGGGCTCGAACGGCCCGACCCGAAGGTGACGCGAGAAGCCGGGCTGAACGGCCTCTGCGCCGAGGCCGACTCGAGCATCCTCGCGGCGGATTCTGGGAACCGCACGGTCGTGCGCCTCGACCTCGCGACGAAGAAGAAGACACCCCTCGCCAGCGCGTATCAGGGGCGCCGCTTCAACAGCCCGAACGACCTCTGTCGTCGCTCGGACGGCACCGTCTATTTCACGGATCCGCCGTACGGCCTCGCCGGCATCGACGACTCACCGGCGAAGGAGCTCTCGTTCAACGGCGTCTACCGACTCGATGCGAACGGCGCCGTGACCCTGATCGACGACCAGCTGAAATATCCGAACGGGATCGCTCTCTCCCCCGATCAGCGGACCCTGTACGTCGCCAACACCGATCGGGAGCACCCCATCTGGATGGCGTACTCCCTCGACGAGGCCGGCAACGTGGAACAGAAGCGCGTCTTCGCCGACGCCACGGATCTCGTCCAGGGCTCGGCCATGGGCGCCCCCGATGGCCTCGCCGTCGCAGCCGATGGCACCCTGTTCGCGACCGCACCCGGCGGCGTGCTCGTGCTCTCCCCGTCCGGGAAACGCCTGGGCCGAATCGCCACGGGCAAGCCCATTGCCAACTGCACCTTCGGCGACGACGGGCGAACGCTCTACATGACGAGCCAGGATCTCGTGGCTCGGATCCGCCTGAACACGGTGGGCCAAGGGTTTCCAAAGCCGTAGCGCTCGGAAACGGTGTCCGCGGCCATCGCTTCGTGGCCATCGCTTCGTGGAGGAGAGCTCGAGTCGGAGTTCCGGGGCGGGCTATCCGCCCGCTTCTTCGAGGCGCAGGGGGCAGCGGGCTTCGAAATGGAAGTGGCCCCGCGCCGTGGAGAAGAGGCGGAGCTCGGGGCACTTCTGCTCGAGTCGCTTCCGGAGGAGCACGAGGCGGCTCTCGAGGTTGTCGCGGATGGCAGGCAGGCCGAGCGCGGCGTCGAGGCGCAGCTCGCGGTTGCTGAACTCGGTGCGCCCCGTCTCGAGGTGCTCGCGAAGCAGCTTCCACAAGATGCGCCCGGGGACGTTGCGAATCAGGTACTCGTCGTCGACGAACACACAGTCGTCGTTCCGGAAGAACCGGAAGCGCCGCGGGATTCGCGAGGGCGGCGCGTCGTCTTCGGGAATCGGGACGGCGTGGGACTCGGGCGCGTCGTCGCCCTCGCTCCGCTCGCGGAGGAGCACGTTCTCGATCGCGACCGCCGCTTGATTGCCGACGATCTGAAGGAAGGCCTCGTGCCACTCGTCGAACTCGAGCGCGGAGCGGCTCTCGACGGCGAGGACGCCGACCAGGCGCTCGCCCGCGACGAGCGGAATGGCGAGCTGGCTCTGCGCGTCCGGAAGGCCAGGCAGCGGGATCTCCGGCGTGAGCTCACGCCGAGTGCGGGTCGCCTGCACGCTCGCGCGCACGGCGCGGCCATAGCGGAGCTCCCCCTCGATGCTGGAGATGCAGAGGAGCTGCTTCCGGCTCGCGACGGTTCCGAGCAGGCCGTCGCCGATGGCGATTTCGGCACCGACGCCCTCGTCGCCGTATCCGCGGCTCGCGACCGTGAAGAGCCGCTCCCCCGACTCGTCGGGCATGAGCACCATCGAATGACGGAACCCGAAGGCGTCCTTCAAGGACTCGAGCAGCGTGGTGAGCAGGTCGTCGAGCGTCTGCGCCCGGCACGTTCTTTGGGTGACGAGCTGCAGCCCCCGGAGCTCCGTGCGCGGCAGCTGATCATCCAGGGGCTCCGGGGGACCGAGCTCGCCCGCGGGCTCGAGGAACCCCTCGCGCTTCTCGCACGCCAGCACCTCGTAGACATCCGCCGAGATCAAGCGGAACACGCCCTTCATCCCCGTGTGCGAAGCGATCGCTTGGATGCGCATTGCCATCTGGTCGAACAGGGGACCCGCGGTCTCGGAGTGCAGGTACCGGAGCTCGAGACGGTACGCGTCGAAGCTGACGGGATCCCAGAGCTCCACCGTCGCGTACGGGTTCTCGAAGACGTTCTGCTTCGTCTTGTTGAAGAACTGACAGGAGAGCGCGGCGCGCCCATTCTCGAGCCGGAAGAGCTGGCTCAAATAGGTGATGTTGGGGGTGCCGTCGCGCGAGACGGTCGCGATCGCAGCGGGGATCACGCCTTGGAAGCAGCGCGGCGGCAGCTCGTCGAACGAGCTCATCCTGCGACCTCGAGCTTTCGTCCCGCCCCTGGGCCCGGAGTTTGGGCGAACACGTCGTGGATCTCGAACTCCACGGCGACGCTCGGCCAGAAACGGAGCCTTCGCGAGATGGATCGGGGCAAGCCGGCGAGATAGAGCTGCTCGACGAAAGCGGCGAGCCACTGCTCCTGGATCCCTCTATCTTTCTTTCCGCTCCGCCGGACACCCAGCACCTTCCCTTTCACCTGGAACGTGCGGTGATCGACGACGCGCGAGAAGGTGACCGCGATCTCCCCGTTCTCGTCGATGTTGGCGAGGGTCCGGTCCGCGACCGCGACGTTCAAGTAGACGGTGAGCCGGGAGCGATCGGGGCTCACGCTCGCGCCCACGCCGCGGGATGCCTCGGGACGGAGCGCGGCGTCCCGCGTTCCCACCAAGATGGACATGCCCCCCTCCACGAACTCGGTCAGCGCTTCGGGCAGCGGTATTGGCATCGGAGGGTGCCGAGTGTGCCTTGGGGCCGGAGCTCCGGCAATCGGCCGCGAAAAGTCCCGCTCAACCGGGGTCGGCGAGCCAGGGGAGCGCCCGAAACACGGCGTCGAGCACGCGTTGTCGGACCTCCCCGACGTCCCCCGAGCCGGACACGTGCTCGATCCGATCGCCGGGGACGAGCTCCTCGGCGCGCGCGTACGCCTCCGCGAGGCGCTGCTGGAGCCGGTCGGCATCGAACAGCTCCTCGGGGCCGCCGCGGGCGATGCGCCGGGCGCGGGCTTCCTCGAACGGGACGTCGATCACCAGCGTGAGATCGGGGCGCAGCGCTTCTCGATTCAGCTCCCGAATCCACGGGAGAACGTCGCGCTCGGCGCCGGCCGTGACGGACTGGTAGGCGAGGCTCGAGAGATCGTAGCGATCGCTCACGACGACGGCCCCTCCGGCGAGCGCGGGCAGCACCTCGGCGTCGAGGTGATCGAGCCGATCGGCAGCGAACAGGAGCGCGAGCGTCGCCCAGCGGAAGGAGCGCGGCGCGCCGCTCGGCTCGAGCAAGCGCTTCTCGAGCACCGAACGGATCAGCGCCCCGATGGGACCCGCCGTCGGCTCGCACGTATGCCGTGCGTCGCGCCCCCGCGCGCGGAGCGCTTCCACGAGCGCCTTGCTCTGCGTCGTGCTGCCGCAGCCGTCGATGCCCTCGAGCACGATGAACGCACCCCGGTAGGGGCGACGCGCCGATGCCGCCGTCACGGGGCGATCTCCGGAAGGGGCGGCGGGTCCTCTCCGAGCACTACGTTGTCGATGAGCCGCGTGTTCTCCGCGAACGCCGCGACGGCGAGCACGGCGCGGTCCTGCACGGCCTCGTCATCGGCGATTTTCTCGAGCGCGTCCGCACCGGCGAGCTCGACGTAGTCGACGCGCAGCCCGGCTTCGGTGAGAGCCTGCTCGACGGGCTGCCGGAGCGCCCCCGCGCGTCGTTCGCCGCGCTCGAACGCGCGCACGGCGACCGAGAGCGCACGGGGCAGCGCGCTCGCCCGCTCCCGCTCGGCGACGGACAAGTAAGCGTTGCGCGACGAGAGCGCGAGACCATCCGCGTCGCGCACCGTGGGCCGCCCCACGACCTCGACCGGCAACAAGAGGTCGCGCGCGAGCCGCTCCACCACCTTCAACTGCTGGTAGTCCTTGCGCCCGAAGAACGCCGTGCAAGGCCCCGCCACGGCAAAGAGCTTGGTCACGATCGTGGCGACGCCCTCGAAATGCCCGGGGCGCTTCGGGCCGCAGAGGCCCTCGGTGAGATCGCTCACGCGCACGCGCGTGCGCTCCCCCTCGGGGTACATCTCTCGTTCGAGCGGCGCGAACACGTGGGCGACGCGGCGTTCACGGCAGAGCTCGACGTCGCGCTCGAGGGCGCGCGGGTAGCGCGAGTAATCCTCGTTGGGGCCGAACTGAGTCGGGTTCACGAAGATGGTGACGGCGACCGTCGTCCCCCGCTCGCGCGCGGCATCGATGAGCGCGAGATGTCCAGCGTGGAGCGCGCCCATCGTCGGCACGAGCCCGAGCGACGCGCCGGTGGCTCGCACCGCGTCGCAGGCGCGCCGGAACTCGGCCACCGTGCGGTGCACGACCAGCGTCACGAGGGGTCCTCGTCGGCCGGACCGTACGCGGGCCCCTCGCTGTTCGGGGGCGGAGCTGCATACGACTGCTCGGGCAGCGGCTTCGGGCGCAGCGGCCCACCCCCGAACGAGTGCTCGGCGCCCGGAAACGCAGCGCTCTGCACCTCGGCCACGTAGCGGTGGGTGGCGTCGACGATGGCCTCCCCGATTTCGGCGAAGCGCTTGACGAACTTCGGCCGCACCTCGGAGTACATGCCCAGAAAGTCGTAGCAAACCAGCACTTGCCCGTCGCAGTGCGGCCCGGCGCCGATGCCGATCGTCGGCACGGAGACGACCTCGGTGATGCGCCGAGCGAGCTCGCTCGGCATCCCTTCGAGGACGATGGCGTACACGCCCGCTTCTTCGAGCGCGCGCGCGTCCGAAAGCAGAGCCTGCGCCGAAGCCTCGTCGCGCCCCTGCACGCGGAAACCGCCCATCGCGTGGACCGACTGGGGCAAGAGCCCGAGGTGTCCCATCACGGGAATGCCGGCGCCGACGATGGCGCGCACGTGCTCGGCGTACCGCGCTCCGCCCTCGAGCTTCACCGCCTCGAAGGCGCCCTCCTTCATCATGCGGCCCGCGGCGTCGAGCGCGCGCTCGGGCGAGACCTGAAACGTCATGAACGGCATGTCGCCCACCACGTGGGCGCGCCGCGTGCCGCGAACCACGGCTCGCCCGTGGTAACAGATCTCGTCGAGCGTCACGGGCAGGGTGTTTGGCAGCCCCTGAACGACCATGCCGAGCGAATCGCCGACGAGGAGCACGTCGGCGCCCCCCGCGTCGAGCAGCCGCGCCATCGTCGCGTCGTAGGCCGTGAGCACGGCGATCTTCGGGCCGTTCCGCTTGCGGGCCCGGAGCTCGGGGACGGTGATCTTGCCGGAAGCCATGATGCGCGGAAGCGTACCCGATGCGCGGTAAACGCACGAGCGCCCCCCAGCCGGAGCCCACCCTTCTGAAGAATCGCCGCTTGCCCCGGGGCACAAGGGTGCCTCGCTCGCCGCGAGGGCGGCTTCTGGTACGCTCGAAGCTCGTGGACTCCGACGCCTTCCGCCGCGCCTTCCGCCGCTCGGCGCGCCGCGTTCAGACGAGCCGGGTGCTCACCGCCACGCTGAGCCACGCCGCCTCTGGCGCGGTGCTCGGCGCCGTGCTCAGCGGAGGGCTCTGGCTCTTGCGGCTCGACGAGCTCCGCTGGCTCGGGCTCGCGGGAGCGGCCCTGGGAGCCGCGAGCGGCGCGTGGACGGCGCTCCGCCGGCGCTGGACGGACGCGGAGATCGCGCAGTTCCTCGACGCGCGCCTCCATGCTCCGGAGACGGTGACCACCGCCGTGCTCGCGACCGGGAGCACGCCCGACGCCGAGGCGATGGCGCGCGCCCGAGCGCTCGCGCTGCTCGACGCGGCCCCCCCTCGACGCCTCCGCCCTCGCGTGCTCGCCCGTGTGCATGCCTTGCTCCCGGTGGGGCTCGCGCTGACGGTCGCGAGCGGGATGCTGCCGCTACCCCCGGCGAGCGCGGACACGCCGCCGGGCAGCGGGCTCGTCCGCAAGAAGGTCTCCGGCCTCGAACGCATCGAAGCCCTCGAGCA
>CAYYWA010000126.1:0-14507 GCA_964475255.1 uncultured Sorangium sp. | reverse complement strand
GCCGCCTTCGCGCCCGTCGTGCTCGCGATAGCGCTGCTATCGCTGCGCGCCGAACGCGAATCCGTCTTCCAAATCTGCTTCGGTCTCGGTCCTTCCCTCCGGGCCAGCCCGAAATCCAGGCTCAGAGGTGACGCCGCGCGATCTCCGTCCAGGTGCCCGAGGGCTCGAGCGCGACGTAGTTCTTCCAGAATGGGCGCGCCTTCTGCGTTTCCCCGATCTGCTCGTATGCCATCGCCAGGTTGAAGTAGGCGTCCGAAAACTTCGGGTCCGCCTCGATGGCGCCGAGGAAGAGCGGGATGCTGAGCTCGGGTTGGCCGCGCTCGAGCATCACGTAGCCGAGGTTGTATTGCGCCTCGGGCTGGCGCGGATCGATCTCGAGCGCCTTTCGGTAGAGCTGCTCGGCGTGCTCCACGTCCTGACGTCGGAACCGGATGTTGCCGAGGTTCGTGTACGCGATGCTGAGCCACGGGTCGAACTCGAGCGCCTGCCGATAGAGGTGCTCGGCCTCGTCCATGGTTTCGGGCTCCTCATCGAGCTGGCTCGCCTTGAGGTAGAGCTCGTACGCCGTGCGCGCGCGCTCGCGCCCAGCGGAGGGGCGAAGCACGCGCACCACGTCGTCCCGGAGGCTCTTCACCTCGAGGTCGAGCAGCATCTGGCCCGTGAGCGGCTCGAACGCGCCGTCCTGAGTGCGCACCACGACGCGTTGTCCGTCCGAAACGATGCGCAGCTCCTGCAGGGGCCGCGTCACCTTCGGCAACGAGCGCTTGAGCGCCTGAATGGCGCGCGTCACGTCGCGCAGCCGCACCCGCTGCTCGAGCAGTGTCTTCGCGGTGCGGAGCGCGATCAGATCGGAGAAGGTGTAGGCGCGCCGCCCGCGGCGCCGACCGCTCGGGGAAACCACGCCGGCGCGGTCGAGCGTTCGCAGTCGCGCCGGGGAAAGGTCCAGGAGGCGCGAGATCTCGCTCAACGTGAAGAGGTCCGTGAGCGGCTCGCGCCCGCCCCCGTTCGCCTCCTCCGGCCGCTTCGCCTCGTCGCGGCGCTGCACGCGACCGCCGCCGGGCCCGAAAACGACATGGATGATCTTGTCGTCGCGCTGCTTCTTCCGACCCATAGACGACCGTAACGAGCTGTACCCGAATCGTTCGGGAGGCACGAGGGGCTCAATCAATTCTTCCGCGCGGCTCGCCCTGTCAAGGGGGAGCGGCGGGCACGAGGGCGAGGCTCCGCGTTCGCCCGAGAAACTGCGCGCGCTGGTTGGCCGGATGCTGCGTCTCATCCGGGACGCCGGCGCGCTCGCTCCGACTTGACATCGGTCGCGACGTCGCGTCACGCCCCACGAGGAGCGCGGCTTCTGGCCCGCCGCGGTGCATTCGTGTCGGGCTCCGAATCATCGCTGAGCACGCGCGCCTCGACCTCGACATCGATGCGAATGCCGCGACGGTCGCCGTGTACGAGCGACTCGGTGCGCACACGCCCGAGCGGCGCGCGCGCGCGAACCTGCGCCTCGATGCATGCGATGCGGATCGCGCGGATGCGTGCATGGGGGTGATTGGTGAGCAGGGCGACGATTGCATCGGCTTCGTTGTCCGGAACGTGGCCGCCACGTGACGCGAAAGGGAGCAGGATGCTCGTCGAGCCGTAGTACATCGTTCCGTCAGCTTCCTCGCGCGGACGTCCCTCGCTCATCACGTCTGCGCCCTCGAAGAGCTGACGGAACGCGTAGTCGCTCGCCTTGACCAGACGCACGGTGCGCCGACAGAGGAAGGCCTCACCGCGCGTCTTCGCCAAGGGCGGGCGCGGCATGCGCTCTCGCCCCGCACCCGCACCGGTCCTCGCGGCGGCGGTGCGCGGGTGCCTACCTCGGTTTCCCGACCCGGAGCTCACGTTGCAGATCCTATGCCGAACTGTGGGAGCGCACCCACTTCGCGGCGAGCCGGTTACTTGGCCGGGTCGCTTCCGGTCGCCTACCAGGGAGAAAATGCGCATGGCCGCGGGACACGGCCCTGCGCTGCCCCTCAGGAGGAGGCCAGCATGGAAGATGAGTCGTACGCCGGAACCGAACGCCGTATTCACCGCCTCTACGTGACCCGCAACACCGAGTACCATTTCCGTGGCGATCGCTGCGTCGCGGTTCGGGACCGGAAGACCGAGACCTGGCTTCCGGCTCACCTGGCGATCGATCGGCGTCTCTCGGGCGGAGTTCGACTGCTCGCGAGCGGGTGCGCCGTGCCGACCGAGTCGCCTCCCGTGGTGGGCGAGTCCCTCTACTTCGGCGACGACGGACGCGAGCTCGTCACGAGCGCCGTGTGCGACATCCGGCGCCCCCAGCCCGAGATCGTCGAGCTCTATCCCCCGTGAACGGATGCGCCGTGGTGCTCGCGACAAATTCCCCGGTTAAACCACTTTTCTGCTGTCCGCGTAACGCGCTGCCGGCATTCGCGGCGAAGTGCGAATGGTCGTACGCGTGTTTCGGGCCGCACCACGACAAAGTGCCTAGGTTTTGAGGAAAGCCGGGTTGGAACGATTCTCGCTAAGAGGCGTCGCGCAACCACCCGGGGGCGGGTAGTTGAATGAAGTTCCCGTCATGACACAGTCTTTACACACACAGACGGCACAGAAGGATCCGCGGGCAGTGGAAGTCCTGGCCAAGGACATCTACCGGGAGCTCCGCTCCGGCGGGTTCAACGAGCGTGACGTCCTGGCGTTCGCGGGCGAGCTGTTGAGCCTGATTACGCGAGACGTCCGCGGCGAGGGCCAGGGCGATCGATAAAGCCTCGAGGGGTACGGCTCGCAGGCCGATCTCGGCCTGTGAGCCATCCGGACGGGGAAGAACCTGCGGAGGAGGAGCGCCAGGGCGCTCGAGGTCGCGTCGGAGACCTGGGCGCTCCGCCCTATCTGGCCGGCTGCCTGGATTGCGCCGGGCCAGGATTTCAGCCTTCGGCGCATCCTTTCGTTGACATGCACCCCGGCCGTCCGGAAATCATAACGGCATCGTGGTGTCTCCGACCACACAGGCTAAGGCGCCGCTGTTCGCGGTCATCATCCACGAAAAGGGCGGAGCTGAGCGACGAGAGGTCTTCGACACGAGCGAGATCAGCGTCGGCCGGGTTCAGGGCAATGACCTGATGTTGCCGAAGGGCAATGTCTCGAAGCGGCATGCCCGCCTCGTGTATCGGGACGGGCGCTTCATCGTCACCGACCTGAACAGCACGAACGGGACCTACGTCAACCGCCGGCGGATCACCCAAGCGACGATCGTTCGCGAAGGGGACCGCATCTACATTGGCGACTTCGTGCTTCGGGTCGAGGCCGGTGCTGCTGCTTCCGACGATCCGAACGGCTCGCCGTCCCCCCCGGCCGCCCTCGCCCCAGCACCCGTGGCCGAGCTCCCTCCAGGCGCCCTGTTGCGATCGGCAACGGAGGACGACGACGAGCTCACGGGATCCATGCCCCGCATCGTCGCGGCGCACCGCGCGTCGGTGCCGGGGAGCGAGGCGTCCATGGCGCCCCCTCGCGGCGACGCTTCGGTGAGCTCGCGCGCGCGCTCGACTCAGAACGACGAGGAGGATACGCAGCGGGCGCTGGCTCTCGATCTGGTCGCGGAGCTCGTCCTCCGGGTCACGCAGGGCGTTCCGGCCGAGCAGCTCGAGGCGCAGGGGGGCGAGGAAGCGGTGGCGCGCTTCGATCCGCTGATCCGCGAGGCGTGGGCTCGGTTGAGCGGCGAGCGCCACCAGCTCCCGCAGGGGACCGGAGAGGCCGTGCTGGCCATGGCGCGAGCCGAGCTCTCCGACCTCGGTCCGCTCTCGGACCTACTGACGGACCCAACCGTCACGGAGATCGCCGTGATCGGCCCGCGTCGTCTGACCGTGTCACGCGGGGGACGGCAGTCGCTCGCGCCGGCCGGCTTCTCGGGCGAGCAGGCGCTGCGCTGGGCGGTCGCGCGCCTCTGCGCGCTTTCGGGTGAGCCCATGCGCCCGGACGAAACGGATGTCGAGCGCCGGCTCGCCGATGGCATGCAGCTCTCGGCAGCGCTGCGCCCCGGACGGGAGTCGCTCGTTCTGTTGCGGCGTCCTCGCCGCCTCTCGGGCTCGCTCGACGACCTGGTGCGTCGCGGCACGATCTCGCGCGCGATCGCGACCTTCCTCCAGCAGTGCCTGGCGGCGCGGCTCAACCTGCTCGTGGTGGGGCCGCGCGACGGCGGCATCGAGCTCGTGGTGGGCGCGCTCGCTTCGGCGGTTCCGGACGAGGAGATCCTGTGCGCGGGTGATTTCGAGCTCGGGCCGGAGCACCAGGGGCGCCGCATCCCCCTCGGCGCGACCCCGGATCAGGCGAGCCGCGCGATCAGCCTGGCCGCCCGGGTGCCGCTCGGTCGGCTTCTCGTCGAGGTCGGGAGCGCGCCGCTCACCGGGAGCGTCTGCGCAGCCATCGCGGACGGCGCCGATGGGGTCATCGCGTGCCGCACGGCCGGCTCGCTCCGACGCGGCCTTTCTCGCATCATCTCCGATATCGCCTCGACGCGCAGTCTGTCGGCTGCTCGAGAGCTCGTCGCGGGCTCGTTCGAGGTCGCGATCGAGGTGGCGCGGCTCCGTGACGATCGCCACCGAGTGCTCCGCATCGCCGAGGTCACGGGCACGAGCGGCGACGAGCTCGCGCTCTCGGACGTCTTCACGTTCATTCCCGATCGCACGGCCGTCGGGGGCCTCATCGAGGGAAGCTTCGTTCCCTGTGGCGCGACGCCTCCCGTTGCCGAAATGCTCCGTGCCCGCGGCGCGATCTTCGACAGCGCCCTGTTCAGCCGACCTCCCTCGCGCTGAGCCGCCGACCGCGCGCTCGCCTCAGCCCTCGTTCCGCTTCTCGGCGCTTCTCGAAAGGAGCGCTCGTGCGCCGATGGGCTCCCAAAATCCGGGAGGCTCCGCCGGATTCACGCCGGCCGAATGAAACGTGGCCATGAAAGGGAGCGCGCCGACGCTGCACAGCAGCACGCCGACGCAGCCGATCGCGTCGTTCGCAACGTTCGAGACGCGCCACGGGAGCTCAGGCGCCGGCGATGCTCGCGAGCTTTTGCCCCATCTTGCGGCGCTTGAGCGCGCTCAGCTTGTCGATCATCAGCACGCCGTTCAGGTGATCGAGCTCGTGCTGGATCGCGACGGCCAGCAGGCCGTCCGCCTCGAGCTCGAACGGGCGACCGTCTCGATCGAGGGCGCGCACCGTGACGCGCTCGGCGCGCTTGATCTCTTCACTCACCCCGGGGAGCGAGAGGCATCCCTCGCTCCACGTCTGCGTGCCGCGCGACTCGACGATCTCGGGATTGATGAAGATCCGGAGATCGCTCGCCTCGTCCTCCCCGGCGCAGTCGACCACGAACACCCGCAGGCTCACGCCGATCTGCGGCGCGGCCAGCCCGCAGCCCTTCGAGGCGTACATGGTCTCCGCCATGTCGTCCACGAGGGTTCGGATCTCGTCCGTCACCGCTTCGACCGGCTTCGCCTTCTCCCTCAGCCGCGGATCGGGATACTTCAGAACGGTGCGCGTGGCCATTAGACAGCGTCCAATCTAACACCCCTTCGAGGGAGCGGCAATTGCGGTCACCCCGGGTGCGTTCGCCCGGCGCGCTTCGGATAAACGAGAGGCCCCCACACGTAGGCATCCGTTCCGCTGGCCTCCCAGCGAGGCGGATCGATGCGCGGGGCCTCGGCGGGGTTTTCGGGACCCGCCCAATCGACCGCGCCGGGGCGCCCGCGGGGCCCGAGCAGACGCGGTGCGATGAACGCGTGCAGCTCGTCGACAGAGGCGTTGGCGAGCAAGCTTCCGGCGAGCTCCGCGCCCCCTTCGCAGATCACGCTCACCACGTCGCGTGCGGCCAGCTCCTTCAGCGTCGCCAGCGTGTCGCAGCGGCCTTCCGCGGTCGCGGGGACCCAGAGCACGCGCACCCCCAGCGACTCCAGCGCTTCGGACGTGGCGCGCGAGCCTTGAGGGGTCGTCACCACGCAGGTCGGCACCTGCGCCGCCGTCTGCACGATCTGGCTCGACAGAGGCAGCCGCAGCTTGCTGTCCACGATGACGCGCACCGGGTTGCGTCCCGGGACGTCGCGCACGGTGAGCCGCGGGTCATCGGTCAGCACGGTGTTGATGCCGACCATCACGGCGTCGTGGTGAGCGCGCAGCGTTTGCACGCGGAGCCGCGACTCCTGACAGGTGATCCATTTCGAGGCGCCGCTCCGCGTCGCGATGCGCCCGTCGAGCGAGACCGCGAGCTTGAGGGCGAGGTAGGCCGTGCCGAGGGTGATGAACTTCGCCCACGGCTTGATGAGCTCGCGCGCCTGCTCCTCGAGCACGCCCTCGACGACCTCCAGCCCCGCTTCGCGGAGGCGATCGGCGCCGCCGCCCCGAACCCGAGGATTCGGGTCGCGAGCCGCGATCACGACCCGGCGAACGCCCGAAGCGAGGATCGCGTCCACGCACGGCGGCGTTCGGCCCTCGTGGTTGCAGGGCTCGAGCGTCACGTACAGCGTCTTGCCGCGGGCGTTCTCGCCGGCCTTCTTCAGGGCGACGATCTCCGCGTGGTCCATGCCCGCCGCCTCGTGGTAGCCCTCGGCGATCACCGTGGCCCCATCGGCTACGACGGAACCCACGTGCGGGTTGGGGGAGGGGTCGCCGTTCTTGCCGAGCTCGAGGGCGCGAGCCATGAGCTGGACGTCGATGTCGGTCGGCGCGCTCACGAATCACTCCGGGAGCGGACGAGCTTGCTCATCTCGCTCATGAACTCGTCGATGTCACGGAACGAGCGGTACACGCTGGCGAACCGCACGTAGGCGACCTCGTCCAGCTTCTTCAGACGATCCATCACCCGCTCCCCGATGACGAGAGCGGGGATTTCCTTGTCGCCGCTCTCGGCGAGCTCTCGTTCCAGCTCCGCTGCCTGTTCCTCGATGGCGTCGGCCGATACCGGGCGCTTGTTGCACGCGATGCGCATCCCCCGGAGCAGCTTCTCCCGATCGAACGGCTCCCGATGGCCGTCCTTCTTCACGACGACGGGCAGTTGGTGCTCCACGCGCTCGTACGTCGTGAAGCGACGTTTGCACGCGTCACACTCGCGACGCCTCCAAGTGGCGGTGCCGCCCGCCCCCAGACGGGAATCCACGACACGGCTGTCCATTTCGCGACAGTAAGGGCACTGCATCGCCGTGCCAAGGCCCTCGGCGGCTCAGCCCTCGAACCCGGAGAACACGAGGGTCGCGTTCGTGCCGCCGAAACCGAACGAGTTCGACATCACGCGCCGGACGCGGCGCTCGCGCGCGCTGAGCGGCACGAAATCGAGCCCGAGCGCCTCGGGATCGGGGTCTTCGAGGTTCACCGTCGGGGGCACGATGCCGGTTTCCATCGCCTTCAGGCACACTCCCGCTTCCACCGCGCCCGCAGCGCCGAGCAGGTGGCCCATCATGGACTTCGTCGAGCTCACCCACACCTTCTTCTCGAGCGCGTGCGCGCCGAACACCTCGGCGATGGCTTTGGCCTCCTCGATGTCTCCCGGGGGGGTCGAAGTGCCGTGGGCGTTGATGTAGTCGATGTCTTCGGGCGCGAGCCGCGCGTCTTTGAGCGCGAGCCGCATGGCCCGGGCCGCGCCGGCGCCGTTCGGGGCGGGCTTGGTGATGTGGTACGCGTCGCTGGTCGCCGCGTATCCGACGATCTCACCCAGGATGCGAGCGCCGCGGCGTCGCGCCCGCGTCAACGTCTCGAGGATCAGCGTGCCCGCGCCTTCGCCGCAGACGAAGCCGTCCCGCCCGCGATCCCAAGGCCGGCTCGCGCGCTGGGGCTCGTCGTTGCGACGGCTGAGTGCGAACATCGCGCTGAACCCGCCGATGCCGATCGGGGTGATCGTCGCCTCGGCGCCGCCCGCGATCATCACGTCCGCCTCGCCGCGCTGCATCCAGCGCAACGCTTCCCCGATCGCGTGCGCGCTCGAGGAGCACGCGCTCGTGTGCGCGAGGCTCGGACCGCGGAAGCCGAACGCGATCGACACCTGTCCGGCGGCCATGTTCGCGATGAGCGAGGGGATGAAGTAGGGGCTCACCTTGCCGGGGCCCTTCTCCTTGAGCGTCAGCGTGCACCGCTCGAGGTTCTCGAGGCCGCCGAGGCCCACGCCGATGAAGACACCGGCGCGATCGCGCTCTTCCTCCGTCAGGTCGAGCTGGGCCTGTTCGAGCGCCATGCGCGTCGCGGCCATCGCGAACGGAATGAAGCGCGAGACCTCCTTGATCTTCTTTCGTTCCATGAACGCGGCTGGATCGAAGTCCTTCACCTCGGCCGCGATGCGCGTCGCGTACTCCGGGCCGCACTCGAACAGGGTGATGGGGCCGACCCCGCTCTCACCGCGGATCAACGACTGCCAGCTCGGCTCCGTGCCCACGCCGTTCGGCGTGACGAGCCCCATGCCAGTGACTACGACGCGCTCCATGTGCTCCTTGGTCTCGCACCAGTTTCGGTGATTGGCGGCAGCGTGCCTCCAGAATCGGGAGCGTGTCGCCTCCGCGGGACTGCTCTGCCCGCCGTCGGTGCGTCACGCCCGACGTTCGTCCGCTGGCCTCTTCCTGGCTCTTTCAGGGCGCCTCCGACTCCGCGCGCCCTCGAGGGGATGCGGAGGCGGTTTCGGGGCCCCAGGGCCCCGAAACGAGACGAACGTCCGAACCATCCTCCGTAGCCCGAGTCGGGCACCGGCCGATTCCCTGCCGAGCTCGACGCACGCGAGATCGGGCGGGCCTCGTCGGGCGAGGAGGACGGCCGCCTAGTTGTTCAAATGCTTCTCGATGTAATTGACCGCGTCCTGGACCGTCCGGATCTTTTCGGTGTCCTCGTCCGGGATGTCGATTTCGAACGCCTCTTCGAACGCCAGCACGAGCTCCACGAGCCCGAGTGAATCCGCGCCGAGGTCGTCGATGAACGTGGACTCCGGCTTGATGTCCTTCTCGTCGACGTCGAGCTGTTCCTTGATGATGCGCTTCACTTCGGCCGTGATATCGCGACCTTCAGCCATTGGTCATTCTCCAGGGGGCGCGTCTACACTAGACTCGTGCCCTTTGCTATGCGTTTTTGAGTTCAGAGGGATTTTCCCGAGAGCTTACATATACATGCCGCCGTTCACGCGCAGCGACTGGCCGGTGATGTAGCCGGCTTCGTCGGATGCGAGGAACACGGCGGCGGCCGCGACCTCGACGGGGGTCCCCGTCCGGCCAAGCGGAATCTTCGTCGAGATATCCTGCTTCTGGTCGTCCGTGAGCGCGGCCGTCATGTCCGTGTCGATGAAGCCGGGGCTGATGGCGTTCACGGTGACGCCTCGAGAGGCGTACTCGCGCGCCAGCGACTTGGTGACGCCGAGCAAGGCGGCCTTCGAGGCGCTGTACGCGGTCTGTCCCGCGTTTCCCATCTCGCCGACGACGCTGGACACGAACACGATCCGCCCCGTTCGCGCGCGCATCATGGGCTTGATCGCGGCCCGCGCCGACGCGATCGCGCCGCGCAGGTTGACCGCGAGGATGCGATCGAGGTCCTCGTCGCGCAGGCGAATCAAGAGGCCATCGACGGAAATGCCGGCGTTTGCGATCAGGATATCGAGCCTGCCGTGGCGCTTGGCGATTTCGGTGATGCGTTGGTCGACATCCGCGGAGCTCGTCACGTCGAGCTGAACGGCTTCAGCGCGTCCGCCGCTCTCTTCGACGGCGCGCACCGCCTCGCGAGCCTGCGCTTCGCCGCTCGCATAGGCGAGCACCACGCGCGCTCCGTGCCGCGCGAGCCCTTCGCCAATCGCGCGACCGATGCCGCGCGACCCACCGGTGACCAGTGCCACTTTGCCGCTGAGGTCGAACATGAGCTCCCGCTTCCCGTCGGTGTTGCTGGAATGCGGCCGTGTTTACCACGGCGCTTCCAGAATCAAGCCGCGAATTGCGGCGCCAGGCCACGACGCGCTGCGCCGTTTTCCGCGCTTCGGGGATTCCACGCGGCGCCTTGCACGGTCCCTGCGTGAAGGAACCGTGCCGGGCGCGGGGTTTTGCGTAGGGAACCGTGCCGGCCCTCTGTGCAGGGACTCCGGCGCGGGGCAGCGCGGCGCCCGTCGCCGGCGATTCAGCCCAGAAACGCCGGGACCTGCTCGAGAGCGTCGGCATCCCCGACGCTCAACACGGCGATGCGCTTGTCGATGCGCTTGACCAAGTTGGCGAGCACCTTGCCCGGGCCGATCTCGAGCGCGTGCGTGACGCCGGCGTCGGCCATCGCGACGACGCTCTGTTCCCAGAGGACCGCCGCATCGACCTGGCGCACGAGACAGCTCCGCAGGACCTCCGGCTCGTCGTGGGGCGCCGCGTCCACGTTGCTCACGATCGGAAAACGAGGCTTCGCGAACGCGACGGACGCCAGCGCCGTTTCGACAGCGCGCGCTGCGCTCGCCATCAACGAGCAGTGGAACGGGGCGCTGACGTTCAGCGGCTTGGCCTTGAGCTTGCGGGCGGGGGCGAGCTCGATCGCGCGCGCAACGGCGGCCGCTCGTCCCGAAATCACGATCTGCGATGGCGCGTTGAAGTTTGCTGGCTCGAGGACGTCTCCGTGTCGCGCCTCGTCGCAGAGGGCCACGACGGCCTCGCGATCGCCGCCGAGAATGGCGGCCATGGCGCCCTCGCCGGGAGGAACCGCGTCCTGCATGGCGCGGCCCCGGAGCTCGACGATGCGAACCGCATCCTCGAGCGCCAGCGCGCCCGCGGCGACGAGCGCGCTGTACTCGCCGAGCGAGTGCCCTGCTGCAAAGGCGGGCGCCGGCAGGTCCGGGTGCCGTTCGCGGAGCGCTGCGAGCACGGCCATGCTCGTCGCGACGAGCGCCGGCTGCGTGTTGAAGGTGAGGGCGAGCTCGGCGTCGGGGCCCTCGAAGCACAGCGTCGAGATGGAGCGGCCGAGCGCTGCGTCCGCCGTCTCGAACGCGCGCTTCGCGGCCTCCGACGACGCGGCGAGCGCCTGCCCCATGCCGACGACCTGACTGCCTTGCCCCGGAAACAACAGCGCGAGCTTCACGAAATGCTCCTTTGCGAACGGTGCCTCGGCGCGCGTCCGATCACATGCGGACCAGCGCGCTCGCCCAGGATACGCCGCCACCGAGCGCGCACATGAGCACCGTATCGCCGGGGCGGATGCGGCCATCGCGCACGGCCTCGTCGAGCGCGATGGGGATCGACGCGCTCGACGTGTTCCCGAAGCGCTCGATGTTCAGCACGAAGCGCTCGAGCGGAATCTCGAGTCGCTGGGCCACCTGGGCGATGATGCGCAGGTTGGCCTGGTGGGGGACGACCCAGCGCACCTCGGCCGAGGAAAGCCGGGCATCCTCGAGCGCCGATGCCGAAGCGCTCGTGAGGTTGCGCACCGCGATCTTGAAGATGTCGCGGCCGTTCATGAAGACCTTGTCCCGCTTCGCGTCCAGGGCCTCGGGCGTGATGCGCTCCCTGCTGCCGCCGGCGCGAATGCAGAGCGAGTCCGCGAGGCTCGAGTCCGTGTAGAGGCGCGTCGAGAGGACGCGACCTCCTTCGCCGACGCCGCGCCCGAGCACGGCCGCGCCGGCGCCGTCACCGAACAGGACGCACGTCGTGCGGTCTTCCCAGTCGAGCATTCGGCTGAGGAGCTCGGCGCCGACGACGAGCACGTGCCGGTGCTGCCCGCTGCGGATGAACTGATCGCCGATCGAGAGCGCGTACAAGAACCCGGCGCACGCCGCGGACACGTCGAAGGCCGGAATGTCCGTCACGCCGAGCTTGCGCTGCAGGAAGGCGGCGCAAGCGGGCATCGGCAGATCCGGGCTCACCGTGCCCACGATGATCATGTCCAGGTCGGCAGGGGTGAGCCCCGCCATCTCGAGCGCGCGGCGCGCGGCGACGTGCGCCATGTCGCTCGTCGCCTCCTCGGGGCTGGCGATCCGTCGCTCGCGGATGCCCGTTCGCTCCCGAATCCACGCGTCCGAGGTGTCCACCATCTTCTCGAGATCGAAGTTGGTGAGCACCCGTTCGGGCGCATAGGCACCCGTGCCGAGAATGCGACTGTGCAGCGCGGGCGTGTCCGGCATCGGCCTACTCGTTACGCTGCTCGCGCCGCGCCGTCACGCAAAATTGGTTCAACCACCAATTCTGCGCCTGGCGCGACGCGTCGTTCAGCCGCCCGACGGGCCTGAGGACTCGGTCTTCAGCACGGCCTTGCCCTTGTAGTATCCGCAGGCAGGGCAAATGCGGTGCGGCACCATGGGAGCCGAGCAGTGCGGGCAGGGAACGATGTTGGGCGCGGTCACCTTGTCGTGGTGGGCGCGGCGCATGTCGCGCTTGCTGCTGCTCTTGCGGCGCTTCGGTACGGCCACGGTCTACTCCTTCTTCTGTTCTCCGAGCCGCTTCGCGATTGCGGCGAGCGGCTGAAGCCGCGGGTCGATGGGCTTCTCGCCGTCCGACTCCGGGGAGGGCGGAGCGATAGCGGGAGTTTCGTCCGAAGGCAAGTCGGGGCAGCGCGGATAGAGCGGAAGCTCGAGCACGATGAACTCCCGGACGAAGTCGTCGAGCACCACCGTCTCCCCGTCGAAGGTGTCCCGGGCGGCCACCTCCGAGGAGAGCTCCGGGTCTTCGGCCCAGCCCCGGAGGTCGGCCTTTTCCCCTTTGCTCACGCGGGCTTTGCCGCGGGCCTCGCGCGCCGGGCGGCGGCCGGTCCCGCTCTTGCTGGACGTGGCCCCCGCCGGTGCCGGCGACAGCAGGAGAAAAATCTCCGGGTGCAGGTCGAAGGTGAGCGGCGTCAACGTGACGACGCACGGCACGGTGACCCGGACGTCGGCGTGGCCGCGGACCACCACGTCCGCGCCGCTCTTCATCAGCTCCACCGAGAGCTCCCCATCCTCGATGGGCTCTGCCTCCGTTTCGGCGAGGACCTCCTTGAGCCACGCGGCCGGGATGCGCCAGGTTGCTGATTTTTCGCCCCGCGACAGATCGGCGACGGGAACGGCGAACTCGGGCCTCGTCATGGAATCAGTCTAGCGATGTCTCGGGCAATGCGCTCGCCGGCGCGCTGCGCCGCGCGGGCTCGTCACTTGCTTTTTCGACGGATCGTCACGCCGAGGATCTTCGGCGGGTTCACGGCGCGATCGCCTTGCACCTCGGTGCTCGCGATCTTCTCGATCACCGAATCCGGGCCGCACTTTCCGAAGATCGTGTAGCCGCCGTCGAGGTGCGGGGCCGCCCCGTCGAGGATGAAGAACTGCATCGCGTTCGTGTTCGGACCGCGATTGGCCATGCAGAGCAGCCCGCGCTCCGAGTGGTACGCGCCCTCCCAGATTTCGTCGGGGATCACGTAGCCGGGATTGCCCGCTCCGGTTCCCGTCGGATCGCCGCCTTGCACCATGAAGCCGCGGACGACGCGATGGAACGTGGTCCCGTCGTATGCCGGCGTCTTCACCCACTCCCCTTTGGGGTTCTTCCAAGGCCGGAGGCCGCGCGCGAGCCCGACGAAGTTCGCGACCGTGATGGGCGCGCGATCCTCGAAGAGCGTGCACTCGAGCTTGCCCTGATCCGTCCGCATCTCCGCGACGAGCTCGCCCGAGCCTTGGAGCCCGCGCGTCGCTTCCTCCAAGGTGAACGTGCCCTTTGCCGGATCGTCGGGGCTGACGGGCACCGTGGCGACCGGGCGCGCGGTGACCCGCCGATGTCCCTTCGGAACGGGGATGGACGGCGCGGCGGGGGCCGCGCTCGGGACGGGCGCCTTTGCTGGCGCTTCGGGGGCTTCGGCTTCGGCCTTCGCCGGTTCCGGCGACGTGCCCACCGGCTCCGGCGGAGCCTTGTCACACCCCGCGACGAACGCGAGGAACATCGGCCAAAGCAACCGCTCACGCGCCGCGGTCCGCTTCTTGGAAAACCAGGTCATGTGCGACCCGGAAGGTAGCCCGGTCTCGGAGCGCGTCCAGACCCCTTGCGTCACTCGAGCTCGGCCCGCATGCCCGGCGCGACGCCGTGCTCGCGAACCCACCCCGCGTTGACCTCGAGCACGTGCCCGGCAGGGCACGGAATGCTGCGCGAGCGATCGTTCAGTACCGGGACCTGTTCCTGGACGCCGAGCACGGTGCCATCCAGGGCGAGGAAGAGCATGTCGAGCGGGATGCAGGTGTTGCGCATCCAGAACGAGCGCACGCGCTCATCGGTCCACGAGAAGAGCATGCCCGTGCCCTCCGGCAGCTCCGTCCTGTACATGAGCCCGCGCGCGTGCTCCGTTGCGGGCTTCGCGATCTCCACCTGCACCTCCGGAGCTCCGGGAGCCTCCGGGAACCGAACGGTGCCGCGGGCCAGATCGGGGACGGGCCCCGGATCCGCCGGGCAGCTCGGCGCGGGGCTCGCCGGAGGCGGCGGCTCGCTCGCGAGCGGGACGAGGCACGGAGGCGGGCTCGTGGGGGCGCGCGCGGCGGGCGCTTGCTCGGTCGGAGCCGGCGCGGCAGGGGGAGGCTCGGCGCGTGGCGT
>CAYYWA010000125.1:303-14575 GCA_964475255.1 uncultured Sorangium sp. | reverse complement strand
AAGCACCGTTCTGCCAGAACGCAGTCCCGAGGAGCGCACGCTCACCGCCTCCGCGTGGGGCGGCAGCGCCACGCCGCCGCGCCCGCGAACCCGCCGGAACCTCCTGGCGCTCGCCGCCGGGCTGCTCGTGGCCCTGTCGGCGGTCGTGATCGGCAAGCTCACCTCGCGACCGAGCGTGTCCGAAGGGCCGGCTTCACCCAGCGGGCGCGCGAGCGTGTTCGGCAGCCTCGAACCGAGCGCGTCGAGCGCGGCTCCGGAACCGATCATTCCACCCGTCGTGAGCCCTGCACCGGAAAGCCGCGCGAACGCGCCCGCGCTCGCGGAGCCCGGCGTCGAGCTCGCCCCGAGTCCTCAGCCAGCGCCCGAAAGGACGGCCACCTCCCGCGAGGAGGCGGCGGTGAGCGCACGCTCCGAAGCGGCGACGTCCGCGCCGCGCCGGCCGAAAAAAGCCGCGCGCGGCACGACGAAGCGCGCTCCCGAAACCCCCAGCGCTCAGCAGGGCAAGCCCACCTCCCGGGCGGCTCCGGCGGCGAAGAAGGCACCCAAGCCGGAATGGGAACAGGAATGGCTCGAGAAGCGTGTGATTGGCAAATGACGTCCGCGACGGCGGCGCTGGCGCGACGAACGGCTGGGAACGCGCCGAACCCCGCGGAAGGCAGCGCCGAGCAGAGCGCCCGCGTCGGGAGGCGCCCCGCCGAGTTCACTTCGGCGGCGAGGAGCGGCGCGTGCCGCCCCCGCGAAGCGAGGCGAGAACGCCGATCTGCCAAACAAATCGGCGTTCTCGGCCTTTTGCTCGTGCTTGGCGGCGCGCGAACCGCTGGAGCCCAACCGACGACGAGCGAGCCCACGGCGACGGTGACGAGCAACGCCATCGAGCGTGCCGATGCGGAGTTCCGCGCCGGACGAGAAGCCGTGGCGCGCGGAGACTATCGAGCAGCGTGCGGACACTTCGAGCGCAGCCAAGAGCTCGATCCACAGCTCGGAACGCTCCTGAACCTCGCCGTGTGCAACAAGCAGCTCGGCAAGCTCGTGCCGGCGCTCCGGCAGTTCCGCGAGGCAGCGACGCTCGCCGCGAGGGGCGGGCACACGGAGCAGGAGCGGGGCGCCCGCGCGTACATCGTGGAGCTCGAGCGCGAGATTCCGAAGCTCGTCGTCGACGTCCGCGACCGCGCGGCTCCTGGCCTGCGCGTGGAGCTCGACGGAGTCGAGCTCGCCCCGAGCAGCTTCGGCCTCGTCCTCGAAGTCGAGCCGGGAACGCACACGATCACGGCGAGCGCGCCCGCTCGAGAGACGTTTCACACGACCGTGCACCTGTCGCGCGGGCAGGCGCACACGGCCGTGCTCCCGGAGCTCGGAGCGACGGCCGCGCCCGCCGACACGGCGAGGAAAACGGAGCTCGACACGCCGCGCATGCTGGCCCTCGCGAGCGGCGCAGTGGGCCTCGCCGGCGTTGCCGTCGGGACGGTGTTCGGGCTGCAATCCATGTCCAAGAAGGCGGACGCGGATCGGCACTGTGATGGCGACCGGTGCTTCACGACGACGGGCGTGGAGCTGCGCGAGGACGCGATCACCGCTGGCAACGTCTCCACCGTGGCCTTCATCGTGGGAGCGGCCGGCCTCGCTGGCGGCGCGGTGCTCTGGTTCACGGCGCCCGAATCCAAGGAGCGCGAGCTCGCCGTCACGATCGGTCCCGGGGCGTTGGCGCTCCGGGGCACGTTCTGATCCCCTCCGGCGGCAGCCCGCGCTCTCGGCGCCGAGCGCCGCGGGTGCCGTCACACGTAGCGCGCGAGCGCACGCTCGACGGAGGCGCCGTAGCTCCCACCGAACAGGTTGAGGTGCACGAGCAGCGGATAGAGCTGATAGAGCGCCACGCGCTCTTCCGCCCCCGCAGCAAGCGGATGGGCCTCCGCGTACGCGGTGAACACGCGCTCGGAGAAGCCGCCGAAGAGCCGCATCATCGCCAGGTCGACCTCGCGGTGGCCGCCGTACACCGCCGGATCGATGAGACAGGGATGTCCGTCGCCGTCCACGTGCAGGTTTCCTCCCCAAAGATCGCCGTGCAGACGTGCCGGCGGCTCCTCGGGGCCCACGAACTCCGACAGGCGAGCGAACAGCCGCTCGAATCCGCGTCGCATCGAGTAGCTCGCGCGGCCCGCGTCCACCGCGCGACGGAGCTGAGGGTCGAGGCGCCGCGCCGCGAAGAACTCCGCCCAGGTCGGCTTCGGCGCGTTCTCCTGCGGGAGCGATCCGATGAAGTTGTCCTGCTCGAAGCCGAAGCCCGGCGCCCCCGCGCGGTGGAGCGCAGCGAGGCCTTGTCCAAGTCGATCGTCGAAGCCTCGAGCGGGACGTCCCGGAGCGATCCACTCGAGGACGAGGAACCGCACGGCGTCGTCGGGCTCCGAGACCGCGAGCACGTTCGGGATGCGCAGCGCCTTTGCCTCGGCGAGCCAGGCGAGGCCCCGCGCTTCGGCCGGAAACATCGTCCCCGGTGCGCGCGGGTTCCACTTCACGAAGACGCGCGTGCCGCCCTCCAGATCGACGGAGGCCGCCTGGTTGATGTCGCCGCCGGAGACGGCCGCCGCCGCAAGCACGCGCAGCCCGAGACGGGCCTCGATCGCGTCAGCCAAGGGAGCGGGGATCACAGCCCGTGCTCCCGCCGGATGTGAGCGAGCAATCCTTCGCAGGCGGTGAGACAGAGATCGAGCACGCGATCGAAGCCCTCGTCGCCCCCGTAGTACGGATCCGGCACGGGCGCCTCCGGGCCCGCGCTCGGATCGAATGCCCGAAGCAACGAAACCCGACACGTCGAGTGCTTCGGCGCACGCCGCTCGAGGGCACGCAGATTGTCGAGATCCATCGCGAGCACGTAGTCGAAGTGGTCGAAGTCCTCGTCCTCGAAGCGCCGCGCGCGCCCCGTGAGCTCGATGCCCCGCCGCTTGGCCGCCGCGATGGCCCGCGCGTCCGGCGGTTCGCCCGCGTGATAGGCGGCTGTTCCCGCGCTGTCGATGACGATCGCGCGCTCGAGCCCCGCGCGGCGCACGAGGTGGCGAAAGACCCCTTCGGCGGTCGGAGACCGGCAGATGTTGCCGAGGCAGACGAAACAGACAGCAACCATGTCGACCCTATCCGACACGGTGTTTAGCGTAAATTTCTGGTCGATGCCGGCGCGCCGCGAAAAGCCGCGAGGGCATCGTCCGCCTCGAGACGGCATCGTGCGCCTCGAGAGAAGGCTCCTGCGCCGCTCGCCCCACGGACACCCCTCGACGCTCGGCGAGCGCCGTGCCACGCTGGCTCGAGTTCCGTGAACGACACGCACGCGAGCCTTGCCGGGAAAACCGTCTTCGTCACGGGCGCGACTCGCGGCATCGGGCGAGCCATCGCCCTGCGCGCCGCGCGCGACGGCGCCAACGTCGCCGTGCTCGGAAAGACGGATCGGCCGCACCCCAAGCTCAAGGGGACCGTGCACGACACGGTGCGCGACGTGGAGGCGGCGGGCGGCCGCGCCATCGCGTGCATCGCGGACGTGCGCGCCGAGGATCAGGTGCTCGCCGCGGTCGAGCGCACGGTGGAGGCGTTCGGCGGCATCGACGTGCTCGTGAACAACGCGAGCGCGATCAGCCTGACGGCGACCGAAGCCACCGAGATGAAGCGCTTCGACTTGATGCACCAGGTGAACACGCGCGCCACGTTCCTCTGCTCCAAGGCCTGCATTCCGTGGCTCGCGCGCGCCGAGAACCCGCACATCGTCGTGCTCTCACCGCCGCTCACGCTGAAGCCCGAGTTCTTCGCGCCGCACCTCGCCTACTCCCTCTCGAAATTCGGGATGAGCCTGTGCGTGCTCGGCCTCTCCGCGGAGCTTCGGGACCGCGGCATCGGCGTCAATGCGCTCTGGCCGCGCACGGTGATCGCGACCGCGGCCGTCGAGAACCTGCTCGGCGGCGCCGAGGTCGTCGCGCGCGCCCGCACGCCGGAGATCGTGGCCGACGCTTTCCATGCCATGGTGACGCGCCCGAGCCGCACGTTCACGGGTCGCTTCTGCATCGACGAGGACGTGCTCCGCGAAGCGGGCGTCACCGATTTCGACGCCTACGCCGTCACGCCGGGCGCGTCGCTCTTGCCCGATCTCTTCGTGTGACCGCGCCCCCGGCGCGCCGCGCCGCGGCGTCAGGTTAAGGACGCCCGTGGCTGGGCCTCGTCGGTGAGCCGCGGCGCGTCGGACGGGGCGAGCTCGTCGGGCGCGTCGCTGCCGGCCAACGCCCGAGCGCGGCGTGCGCTCGGCAAGCGCGCGCGAATTCCGATGAACGTGGCGCACGCCGCAGCCGTCCCGATGCACAGTACCGCCGCCGCGGCGGCATAGCCGAGCATTCGGGCCGGGTGCCCCTTCGCGTTCAAGAAGAGCTTGCCGGCGCCTTCGGCGCTGAGCCCGAACACGTCTTCGGCCATGCGACGGAGTGTAGCCCATCGGCTCGGACACGCGGCGGCACGGGCCCGGTCGCGCGGCGCGTCCTCGCCCGGACGGCGCTCGCCGGCCAGAAGTCGCCGTTCACGCACAGAAAGACGCAGTCGCGCTGCGCGTATCTCCGCATCAACCGTGCGGCGAGCCGCTCGAGCACGCCGCGTCGATCGGACTCGCGAAGGAACGTCCGAATCCGCGCCGCTCCCTGGATGCGGAACCGACGCGGACGGTAGACGTCCCTCCCGACCGGAGTGAGCTCGTAGAGCTCGAGCTCCCAGTCGCCGCCCCGGTTCAGAAGGCGAAGAGGAATGCTGCTGGAACTTGGCGACACGAGACGAAGTCGCGACACGCTCGCCCGCGAGGCGCCGCGTGCGGACGCCATGGCCTAGCATGCGCGCCGCTCACAGGCTCGCGATGTCCGCGGTCGAGCGGCGCCGCGTCATTCGGAAGGTGGGACAGCGCCGTACTCGATCGAGAGCACTTCCACTTCGATCTCGCCCGCGGGACGACGCACCACGAAGACGTCGCCGACCTTGCGCTTCATGAGACTCCGGCCGACCGGAGACTCGAAGCTGATCTTGCCGCTCCCGGGATCGACCTCGTCCGAGCCGACGATCGTGTAGCGGCTTTGCCGACCGTTTTCGTCGCGGACGACGACCGTGGCCCCGAAGCGCACTTCCGCCTGGGCCGGCTGCTCCTTCGTATCCACCACGACCGCGGATTCCAGGCGCTTCTGCAAAAAACGCACGCGGCGATCGATCTCGCGCAGGCGCTTCTTGCCGTAGATGTACTCGGCGTTCTCGGAGCGGTCGCCTTGAGCGGCGGCCGCGGCTACCTCCTGCACGATGCGGGGTCGCTCCACGGTCATGAGCTGATTCAGCTCGTCCGCATATCGCTTCGCACCTTCTCGTGTGATGTAGTGAGGCATGGCTGTCCGATGGGGCCGAGAGGGTCCGGTTTCGCCGGCTTGCGGGTTGGGGGCAAAGCCGGTCGTCGTTTCCGACCACTTCCCGACGGATGCCGAGATGGTAGCGTAGTAATTCGTGCGCGCAAAACGGTCCTCCAAAGCGATTGTGGGCGCAGTGGTGTTGGCCGCGATTTCGTGCGCCGCGCTGGTTTTCTTGCTGTTGCCGCGATGGGTGGAAGGCCGAGCGATCGCCGCCGCGCGCGAGCGGGGTGTCGTCCTCTCCCCGGGGGAGCTGCGCTTCGGTTGGGGCTGGGTGCAAATGTCCGGTGCGACCGCGGAGCTCGTCGGCGTGGACGGCGTCCGCATTTCCATCCGGATCGCCGATGTGGCCCTGAACGGAATGACTCCGAAGCGCTTCGCGCTCGACGGCGTGGAAATCGAGGTCGAAGGACGACCCGTCGCGCTCCTGCCCCAGGTGGACCGCTGGGTCCGGGAATACTCCGGACGCACGAAGGAGCCCCTCTCCGTCACGGCCCTGGGCGCGCGCGTCCGCGCCGCGAAGGGCGCCGCGCCGCTCGCGACGCTCTCGCGCGGAACGCTGCGTCTCGAAGCAACGACCGCACGCCTCGAGGTCCCGGAGGTGGTCGTGCTGACGCGATCCTTGGGCGCCGTCCGAGCGCTGCGCGAGGGCGCGCGCGTTCGAGCGTCCGCAACGCTCGGGATCGGCGGGCTCGACGCGCCCGTGCTCGACATCGAGCGAACCGGCGACGGGCCGCTCCGTATCGCGGTGGGACCGCTCGCGGTTCGCGAGATCTCGCGATTGCTCGGGATGGAGCTGCCCAACCCGGACGTGATCGTGACGGCGCGAACGGAGCTCCCCGTGCCGACCTCGCTCGCGGAGGGGATCACCGCGAGCACGGCGCTCATCCTCGCGGGTTACGTGCCGCCCCATCCGGTCGAGCTCGACGGCTTCGTCTTCGGGTCCGAAACCCACGTGACCGCGCGGTTCGCGCTCGAGCCCCAGCGGTTTCGGGTCGCCATCGACCCCATCACCGTCAAGGCGGGCGCCTTCGCGCTCTCGGGCAACGGCGAGCTCCGCCCCGAAGGCCTCGACGGTCGGCTCACGCTCGTCCTCCGGGGAACCCTGCCGTGCGCGGCGCTCGCTTCGGCGACCGCGGAGAGCCGCCTCGGCCGCGCGCTCGGGAAGCTGGCGGGCCAGGCCGCCCGACAGACGCTGACCGGAAGCGTGGGGGTCCGCGTCGCCGTCGACGTCACGACGAGCCGGCTCTCCGAGCCCCGGATCCTGAAGACGATCGTTCCGGGCTGCGGGCTCAAGGCGCTCGGAGCCGCGGAGCTCGTCGCCCTCGGCGAGCTCGCGCCCGACGCGCTGAATCCGCAAGTCATGGAGGATTTCGAGCGGCTGTTGCGCACGGGGCTGCCGAAGCCGCCCTCCGACGTGCGCATCGAGGGCCCGCTGCTCGATCGCATCGAGGTCCCGGGGCTCGGCACGGTGCCGCTGCCCCTGCCCGGAGCGACGCGCCGAGCCCGTTCGAGCGCCCCGCCACCTTCCGCGAGCGCCCCGACGCGGGGGCATTGACACGGGACACGCCTGCCGGCACGAGCTACCGCCGTGGCAGTCATCGTGATTCTCGGCGCCGGCATGATGGGCACGGCGCTCGCCTGGCCGTTCTTGGATCGCGGACACGTCGTGCGGCTCGTGGGCACGCACCTCGATGACGAGATCGTCGCCTCGCTCCGCGCGCGACGCCTGCACCCGAAGCTCCACCTCGACGTCCCGGAGGGCATCGAGCCGTATGCCGTCGATGAGCTTCCCCGCGCGCTCGAAGGCGCCGACGCGGTCGCGCTCGGCGTGAGCTCGGCGGGCGTGCGCTGGGCGGGCGAACGACTCGCGCCGCTGCTTCGCCCGGGAACACCCGTGGCGATGGTCTCGAAGGGGCTCGAGTGGGACGGCTCGGAGCTCCGCGTGTTGCCGGAGGTGTTCGCGAGCGAGCTCCCCGAAGCGCTGCGTTCCACGATCGATCCGGTGGGCATCGCCGGCCCCTGCATCGCGGGCGAGCTCGCCCGGCGCGTTCCCACGACGGTCGTGTTCACCGCACGAACCGCCGAGGCGCCCCGTGCCTGGGCCGCGCTCGCCGCCGGCCAGTACTACCACGTGTTCCCGAGCGACGACGTGATCGGGGTCGAAGCGTGCGCCGCGCTCAAGAACGCCTACGCGATGGGGATCGCGCTCGCCACCGGCATGCACGCGGCGACCGGCGGGACCGCGGGCAGCATCGGCTTCCACAATTTGGAAGCGGCGTTGTTCGCGCAGTCGGTGTTCGAGATGCGTGCGCTCTTGCGCGTGCTCGGAGGAAACCCCGAGACGGCGAGCGGGCTCGCGGGCCTCGGCGATCTCGACGTCACCTGCAACGGCGGCCGGACGGGTCGCTTCGGACACTTGCTCGGGCTCGGGCTCGGGCCCGACGAGGCAGTGCGACGCATGCAAGGTGCAACGCTCGAGTGCCTCGAGATCCTGCGGACGCTGCGCGCCGCGCTCGCGGGCTACGCCGCTTCGGGACGGCTGCCGGCTGGCGCGCTTCCGCTCGCCGAGCACCTCGCGCGCGTGGCGCTCGACGGAGCGCCGGTCTTCCCGCCGCTCGAGCGTTTCTTCGACCCCGCGCTCACGGCGTCGCTTGCTCGCTGAACGCACGCGCCGTGAACCGACGAACGGCGGGGCCACGCCGAGGTTCCGTTCGTCCGGCGTGTGTGCCACCTTGATATCCGTGAGCCTCGTCGCCCGGCGTGTCTCGTTGTGGTCGTTCGGCCTCGCCGCGGCGCTTTGCGTGGCTCCCGGCTGCGAGCAGCGGCGCGCGCCCGAGCGAACGCTGCCGGTCCGCGCGCTGCCCTCGCAAGCACCGGCTCGCGAAAAAGCGCCGGACCGGCCCCGCGCCGAACCGGGCGCGCGCGAGGCGGCGACGCCCGCGACGCCCTCGGCGAGCGCGGCCCCCGTCCCGCCTGCAACCGCAAGCGCCGAACCGGCGTCCGCGGTGGTCGTCGAAGGCGAAGCGCTTCTCATCGTCGACGACCTGGTCGACGTCGGCCCCGCCGGACCGGCTACCGCGCACGAGCGCGGCGTCGTGCTCGTGACGAAGACCGACGCCGTGCTCGTGGCCAAGCGCGGAGCGTTCGCCAGCGGTCCGAGCCCGGGGCGCACCGCGATCGCGCCGCTCGATCGCGAGAAGAAGGAGCTTGCGCCGTACGGGCGCGGTCCGGCCGTCGCCGGCGCCTTCGCCTATTGGGTGAGTCAGGGCCGGCTCGTGCGCCGTCGCATCGACGGCTCGGGCACGCTCGAGGTCCTCGCGACCGACGCGCGCTCGAGCACGCGCGTCGTCGCCGCCGCGCAAAAGGGAGCACGCCCCTTCGCGATCTACGTCGCACGCCCAGAAACCCCGGAGGATCCCCCGCTCGCTCGTCTCTTGGTCGAAGGCGAGAAGCCTCGGACGATCACGCCGGACGGTGCCGGCGCGAGCAGCGTGGCGCTCGCGGCTCAAGGCTCCGGGTGGATGCTGCTCGCGATCGATGGACGCAGCGGCATGACGCCGCTGCACGCGCGGCGCATTCGGTTCCAGAACGGTCGCCTCGTGCTCGGAGCGGATCAGGTGGCTTGGGTCGGCGCAGGCTCGCAGTCGACGACCGAGGTGTTCGCCGCGGCGGTGGGCGAGGACGTCTGGGCGTTCTTGCCGATCGAGCGGGACGTCGTGCACTTCGGTCTCGCGCAGATCCACATCGGCCGCGAGCCCCGCGTGGACGTCCCCGCGACGTTCCTCCCCTTCCCCAACGGCGCGAACACGTCGCCCGTTGCGACGGCATCGATCTGCGGAAAGACGGTGGTGGCCTTCGCGCGTCCAGCCGGCAAAGAGCCCGGCTCACCGCAAGAGCTCGTGCTCGGCGAACTCGGCGCGAACGGCGTCGAGCGCGGCACCGTCATCGTGCGCTCGAAAGCCTTTGCCGATGCGTCGCTCGCCGGGTTCTCGGGCGGCGGATTGCTCGCGTACACGGCAGACCATCGGACCTGGGCGGCCGCGCTCCGCTGCCGGTAGCTCGCGGCGTGGCTCATCCCACGACGCGTGGGAGTGCGGGTCGTCGGCCCGCGGGCGGGCACGACTCGTGACTTTTCTTTGAACGGTTCGAAAGCGAGCGGGCACGAAGGGGCGTTCGCACGACGCGGACGCTGCTGGTGGAACTCTCGTGCGCTTTCTCGCTTTCGCTCCAGTCTTCGCGCTGCTCCTCACCAACGCGCCGCTTCGGGCGCAGCCCACGGACGAGCCCGACGCCGTGGTGCCTCCACGCGTGATTCGAGCCGTTCCCGCCGAACCGCCCGGCGCGCCGCCGACGATCCCCGTTCGCGTCGTGCTCGAGCTCGTGATCGACGAGTCGGGAACGGTGACGGACGCGCGGGTCGTGCAATCCGGCGGGGAGCTCGACGCGCCCGCGCTCGAAGCCGCGCGGCTTTTGGAGTTCGAACCCGCGCGCCGCGGGGGAACGCCGGTCCCGGCCGTGATCCAATACGCGTACGACTTCGAGCCCACACAGGAGCCCCCGCCTGTCTACGAGCCGGCGCCCGTCGAGCCGCCCCCGCCTCAGGCGCCCCCGCCCCCCCCGCAAGAGCCGACGGATTCCGGCGACCTCGCGCCTTTGGAGTTCGAAGCCACCGCCGCGGTGGAAGCGCCGCCGCGTGAGGTCACGCGACGACGCGTGGACGCCACCGTGATCCGAAGAGCGGCGGGAACACGCGGCGACGTGCTCCGCACGGTGGAGCTCATGCCCGGCGTCGGACGCTCCTACGGCGACCCGATCCTTCGTGGCGCCGCCCCGCACGAGAGCAAGACCTTCTTGAACGGCACGCCGGTGCCGTTCCTCTATCACCTCGGCGGACTCACGAGCTTCGTGAGCCCGCACTTGGTCGAGCGCGTCGAGCTCTATCCGGGAAACTTCTCCGTTCGGTACGGAAAGGCGACGGGCGGCATCGTCGAAGTGAAGCTGCGCGACCCCGACGCGGAGCGGCTGCGTGCCGTCGTCGATCTGAATTTCATCGACGGCTCCGCGTACGTGGAGACCCCGATCGGTGAGCACGCCGGGCTCGCCGCGGCCGTTCGGCGCAGCAACATCGACTTCTTTTTCGAGAACTTCGTGCCCGAAGACGCCTACTCGGTGCTCGCCGCGCCCGTGTACCTCGACTATCAGGCCATCGCCAAGATCGAGCTCGGCGAGGACGTCGCGTTGCGGGTGCTCGGATACGGCAGCCGCGACACCATCGAGCTGTTCTTGGACGAGGCCCTCGACGATCCCTATTTCGCCGGGAGCATCGGCGGCCTCATCGAGTACCACCGCGCGGGCGTCGAGCTCGAGGCGCGAAAGCCCTGGTACGCGCTCCGCCTCGGGGCCACGCTCGGGTGGATCCGCCTCGAGCAACGCATCGGCGAGTTCTGGCAAGAGCTGAGCGGGCCCGAGCTCCACGCGCGAGCGGAGCTTTCCTTCGATCTCGATCCCTCTCTCCGCCTCACCCTCGGCGGGGACGCGCTGTTCGCGTGGTACGCGGGCTCGTATCGCGGCCCGCATCCCCCACAGCTCGAGGGAGACGTCGCCGGGATGAACCCCCAGGCGTCGGCGCCCGTGCTCGCCATCGAGAAAGACGCGATCCCAATCAGCCAGAGCGCCGCCACCGTCGAGCTCTCCTATCGGCCCATGCCGAAGATCACGCTCGTGCCGGGCGTGCGGCTCGACGTGTTCTCCGACATCGGCGAGGTGACCGTCGACCCGCGGCTCGCGGTTCGCTACGAGCTGACCGCACGGACCACGTTGAAGTGGGGCGTGGGCTGGTTCACGCAACCGCCCGAGTACTATCAGTCGATGCCCGAGATCGCTCGCGGCGACGTCGACCCGTTCAGGGCGATTCAGGGGAGCGCCGGGATCGAGCAACGCTTCGGCGACGCCGTCGAAGTGGGCCTCGAGGGATTCTACAAACACCTGGAAGGGCTGATCGTCGCGACCGGAGCCCCAGAGCCCGTGTTCTCGAACGACGGCTCGGGGCGTGCGTACGGCGCGGAGCTCTCCGGGCGCGCTCGCTGGGCGGAGGCGAGCTTCGCCCAGCTCGCCTACACGCTCTCTCGCAGCGAACGACACGACGTGGAGGGCGGATATCGCCCGTTCGAGTTCGACCAAACGCACGTCCTCTCGCTCGCCGCGAGCCAGAACCTCGGGAGCGGCTGGCACGCAGGGCTCCGCTTTCGCCTCGTCACCGGCAATCCAGAGACGCCGATAACGGGCTCCGTCTACGACGCGCGCGCCGGCGTGTACGTCCCGACGTACGGCGAGCCGTACAGCGCGCGGCAACCGACGCTGCATCAGCTCGACGTGCGCCTCGAAAAAATGTGGAAGCTCGGCCCGGTCTCGCTCGCGGCCTACCTCGACGTGCAGAACGTCTACAACCACAGGAGCCGCGAAGGCGAGCGGTACAGCTACGACTACTCCAAGAAAGAGGCGGTCCTCGGATCGCCGGTGTTGCCGAGCCTCGGCGTGCGAGGTGAGCTGTGAAAAACGAACGAGGGCTTGGACTCCGAGAGCTACGAGCGGTTGGGAACGCACCGAGCCACGCGGAAACCAGCGTCGAGCACTGTGCCCGCGTAGGGCGGCGCTCCGCCGAGCTCACTTCGGTGGGGCGGGGCGGCGCGTGCCCCCCCCGTGAACGGGGACGAGAAAGCCGATCCGTCAAACTGATCGGCGTTCTCGGAGCGCTGCTCGCGCTTTCGGGATGCGACGACCCACTCGTTCCCGTGGAGCTCGTCGAGAAGGCGCGCGTGCTGGGCGCGCGTCTCGAGGTGGACGGGGCTCCGGAGCGAGCCGCGCCGGCTCCCGGTGAGGCGGCGCGCGTTCGCTTCCTCGTGGTCGCGCCGGAGCTCGAGCTCGAAGTGGGCTACGCGCTGCGGGCGTGCTTCGCGGAGTGGTCGCCTTCCGGTCTCCCCGTTTGCGTGGGCGAGCCCTTCGCGACGGCAGAACGGAGCGCGCCCGATGCGAGCGAGGCCGCCCTCGATTTCGTGCTCCCCGAGTACGACGCGGACGCCTCGTTGCCGAGGCTCCTCGTCCGCGGTGTGATCTGTGCGCACGGTGCGCCGAGCGATGACGGCGGCGAGCGCTGTGCCGCGAACGCCACGCCGCTTCCCGTCAGCTTCGATCTCGAGCTCCCGGGGACGAGCGACGCACCGAACCTGAACCCGAGTCTTCCGGACGAAGCGTTCACGCTCGACGGCGAGACGTGGACTTCTGCGAGCGCTCGGGAGACAGCGTGCCGCGGGCTCGACGTCCCCGAGGTGTCCGCGGGCTCGGCGCACGAGATTCGGGTCCTTCTGCCGGAGAGCGCGCGCGACGCGGTGCCGCCTCCAATCGAGGGCGCGCCCGAGCTCGAGAGCCTGCTCGTTTCCCACTTCGCGACCCACGGCGGGCTCGAGCGCGCGTTCTCGCCGCTTCCCGGAAACGGGACGTCGCTCGACGTCACCGTGAGCTGGACGGCCCCAGCGAGCGCACCGGAGGGCGGTGAGCTCGTTCGGTTCTGGTTCGTCGTGCGCGACGGACGCGGGGGCGCCGATTTCGCCGAACGCGCCGTTTGCGTCGTGCCGAATTGATTCCGTTCCAAAGGAGGTACTGGTGACTCTCTCCCAACGCTTGGGTGCTCTCACGAACCACGGAACCGAATGGGTGCTGTGGCTGCTCGTGGCGCTCTCGATTCTCTCTCTCGGCGTGGCCATCGAACGCGCGGTGCTGTTCTGGATGTCGCGCGACGACGTCGTCGGCCTCAGGAATCGACTCCGGCAAGCACTCGGACGCGGTGAGCTCGCCGCAGCGCGCCGCGTGCTCGACGACTCACCGAGCTTCGAGGCCCGCATCGCGCGCGCCGGTCTCGACGCGGACTCGACCGCGAGCGCGGAAGAACGGATGCGCGGCGAAGCCGAGCTCGCACGGCTCGGCATGGAACGCCACCTGTCGCTGCTCGGTACACTGGGAAACAACGCGCCCTTCATCGGCCTGCTCGGGACGGTGATCGGGATCGTGCGCGCCTTCCGCGAGCTCGAGCACGCACGCGGGCAGATCTCCGAAGGGCTGATGACGGAGGTCGGGGAAGCGCTCGTGGCGACGGCCGTCGGCATCTTGATCGCCCTCCCCGCGGTCGCGTTCTTCAACCTCTACCAGCGGGTGATCCGGACTCGGCTCGGACGCGCCGAAGCGCTCGTGCGCGAAGTGCTCGCGTTGCGCAAGGCGAGCGCCGTCCCGGAAGCGGCGGAGTGACCATGGCACACGGCCCCTCGAGCACCGACGAGACGATTTCGGGAATCAATGTGACGCCCCTGGTGGACGTGGTCCTGCTCCTGCTCGTCGTTCTGATGGTCACCGCTACCTCGATCGTGGCTCGGAGCATCCCGCTCGAGCTGCCCAAAGCGGCGAGCGGCGAGTCGCTCGCCGCTCCGCTCGTGCTCGACATCGCCACCGACGGGACGATGCACCTCGACGGGGCTCCGATCCGTGCGCCCGAGCTCCGCGAGAGGATTCGCCGTGCTCGCGCCGCCAACGACGACGTCCGCGCGGTGATCGCTGCCGATCGCGGCTCGCGTCACGAGCACGTCGTCTCGGCCATCGATCTCCTGCGCAGCGAGGGCGTGGTGCGCTTCGCCTTCCACGTGAGCCCCGATGACGTCGCTTCGCCGTGAGCACGCCGAGTCCCTGCTCGACCCGGGAGCGCCTCTGCGCAAGCGGGCGCTCGCGATGAGCGTCCTCGTGCACCTCGTCGCCGCCGTCACGTTCGACGGCGAGGGCGCTCTGCCCCCGCCACGGCGCACGGCCACGGTGTGGATGGAGAT
>CAYYWA010000125.1:0-293 GCA_964475255.1 uncultured Sorangium sp. | reverse complement strand
CCGCCAGCGAAGACGAAGCCCGACCCCCCGGCGCCTCCGTCCCCCGCGCCGAAAGCCAGAACGGAGCCAGAGCAATCGGTCGCGCCGCGCCCTCGGAAAATCGCGGCGCGGCCCGAAGCACCGCCACAACCCGCGGAGGCTCCCCCCGAGGCGCCTCCGTCGCCGGACGTGGCGGACGCTCCCCTCGATTTGCGCTCCGTGATGCTTGGTGGGCACGGGGCCGGGTTCTCCGTGGCGGGTGTCTTCTCGGGGACGGGGTCCAAGGGAACGGGCCGCGCGGCGCCACGCAATAG
>CAYYWA010000124.1:0-14659 GCA_964475255.1 uncultured Sorangium sp. | reverse complement strand
CCCGGCCGTGGCACCTGCTCCGAACGGGCCGCGCGGCAGCTCGCGGGCCGCCTCGTCCACGCCGCCAGCGCAGCCGACACCGAACAGGGCAACGCACAAGCCCAGGAGCCCTCGGCCCGCGATGCTCTCGGGGGTCGGCCTTCGCGCCATCGTGGCGAGTAATGCGCGGGCGCCGGGCATCGATCACACGATTCGTCCGGGACGCGCGCCGTCCGCTCTTCGGAAGATTTTTCAGTACCAGCAGTCCGTCCCGCGAAATTGCCCCGCCCGTCGCTGTCGACAATGCTTCGCGACGATGACCGCGCCCGCCCGCGACCCGCGCGCATCGGACGGCGCCGGCGCCCTTGGATTCGACGCGCTCGCCGCCGCTTCCTCGTTTCTGTCGAGCCGCTGGTCGCGCGACAACCTCATCACCTCGTTTCCGGGACGGCTCTACGACGGCCGCGTCCTCGAGCTCATCGACTTCGAAACCGTCGGTCACCTGCTCGAAGACCTCGCGGCGCAGAGCGGCCCCCTCGAGACCCGCTCCGGGCGCATGGGCGTGTTCACGTGGGACATCCTTTGCGAGAGCGCCGAAGGGCCGCTCCTCGTGCAAGTCCCGCGGGCCCTGGACGAGCCGGGGCGGCGCCAGCGCGCCAAACGCGACGTGCCCCGAAAAAACGTGGAAACCATGCGCGCGTTCATCGAGCGCGGGCTCGGTCGCTACGTCCTCGAGCCGAGAGAGCTCGTCACCCTGGCGGGGGACGTGCCCGCGGCCACTTTCAGGGCCCTCACGGACCACCACCCGATCACGTTCGGCCGTGGCTCGATCCAGGTCGAGCTCTCGGACGGCGCGCGCTCCTTTCTGATCCCGCTCGGCCCGAGCGCGACGGCGGAGCTCCTCGCCGAGATGATCGCGGCGCTCGTGTATCACTACGATCCCGAGCTCGACGGAGGGACCGCGCTCACGGATCTCTGCGTGAACGACGGCGACTTCGTCGTGAAGCGCCAAAGCGACGGCTCCTTCGCGCTCCGGCTCACGGCCGCGCGCCGTCTCGAGAGCGGGATCGGCAAGAATCTCCTCCTCCTCTATCTCGTTCAGCTGATGGCGTACGAGGACTTCAACGTCGGAGACGATCTGACCGGGGTCCCCGTGCTCCTGTCGAATCCGTCCGTCGCCTTCGAGGGCGTCGTGCGCGGGCTGCGCTACCGCTACCGCGACACGGGCCGCTCGGAAGACGACGGGGCGAGCGAGGCCCTGCGCTGGATCCGCGATTTCGGCCATTCTCCGGAGGGGCGTTGCTACCGCCCCTGGGTCGACAGGTACCTCGACGGGCGCCTCCCGCTCGTCTTCGGCGCGGATCCCCGCGAGCGCTGGTGGCACCTCATGCCGCTCTTCAACAAGCTCGGGGTCCTCGAGCTCCGAGCGCTCCGCGAGCCGAGCTCCGAGGCGGCGCACGCCGCGCGAACCCTGCGCACCTTCGTCGAGCGCCTCTCACGCGAGAACGGCCGCATTCTCGAGGAAGAGCTCGGCTCGATCCGCATCAACGATCTCGGGCGCGACGCGCTCGTGGCCCTGCTCGCCGAAGCAGGCGTCGCAGCCGACACGCGCGCCGAGCTCGCCGAGGCGCTGTTGGCGCGCTGGCCCTATCGGAACCTCGATCACCTGCTCGCCGAGGTGCCTGCGGCGCGCGGCCTGCGGCGCTTGAAGAGCCGCATCGCGTTCGGTCGCGTCCTCTCGGAGACGGAGCAGGGAACCCTGAAGAGCCTCCCCCCGCTCCCCAAGGACGGCGGCACGGGCCGCCCACTCGCGAATCCCGAGGTGTTCGGGCCCGTGCTGTCGCCATCCCTGTGCGACGCGGCGCTGCAGACCTTCCCTACGTTCGAAGCGTACATGGACGCGGCGCTCCACGACCGCGACTTCGGCTACTACGCCCATCGCGTGGTGATCGGTCGAACGGGTCACTTCGACACGCACCCGGAGTCGTTCTCTCCTCGCTACGGCGAGTGGATCGCGCGGGCGGCGTTCGCGACGCATCGAGAGCTCGTTCGAAGCGGCGCGCTCGCGCCCGAGAGCCCCTTCCCCCTCATCGAGCTCGGCGCCGGCAATGGTCGGCTCGCGCGCGACATCATCGATGCCATTGCCCGGTTTGCGCGCGAGGCGGACCCCGCGGCCCGCGACGCGTGGCGGCGCCTCGCCGAGCGGCTCGACTACCGCGTCTACGAGATCTCCGCGTCGCTCCGAGAAAAGCAGCGCGCCCTGCTCGGCGCGGACGCCCGCGTCGTCGAGGGCGATGCCCGGTCTCCGGGGGCCGCGCTCGCTCGCGACTTCCCGAACGGCGTGACGGGCTTCGTCGTCACCAACGAGGTGCCCGATGCCTTCGGCGTTCACAAGCTCGCGATCACCGCCGACGGACGCGCGTTCGCCGCGCTCGTCGTCCCGCGCGCGGAGCCGTCACTCTGCAACGCGCTCGGCGAGGCGCTCTCCCTTCGCGCCGCCGCCGCCGACGCCGCCGTGCGCGCCACCTTCGGGTTCTCGGACCACGCCGAAGACCGCTACCTCGACGCGGAGACCTACGCCGCCGCGATGAAAGCGCTGTTCGCGCTGCCTCCCGAGCAGCGCAACGCGCTCCTCGCCGGCTCGCTCTGGTTCGAAGAGGTCTACGTCCCCGCGACGGCGCTCCCCGAGCTCGCGGCTCACCTCGCGACCAACGCGGCCGACTACGCCACGGCGCTCGCCGCCGAGGACTCCGGCGTCGTGCTCTACGTCAACACGCACGCCGATCGCTTCATCCGCGAGCTCGGCTCCGCGCTTCGTGCCGGCGCCATCGTCACCATCGACTACGGCGAGACGGCCTGGGGCCTCGTTCAGGGCGCGCGCCGCGGCGACTTTCCGTTTCGCGTCTACGGCGAGTGGCAGGACTACGTGCCCAGGCCCAACGATCCCTACTCGGCGCCCGGCACCCAAGACATGACCGCCGACGTCAACTTCACCGCGCTCGCCAATGCCGGGCGCGAGGCGGGACTCGAGGTCTTGCATTTCGGCCCCGAGCGCGACGTCACCGGGGAGGCGCTCTCTCGACTGCTCGACGAGGCCGCACACCAGAACACCGTCTTCGAGTTTCTCGGGAATCCCCTCTTCAAGGTCCTCGTCCTCGGCAAGGGCGCGAGCACTCCGTTTACCGGCCCGCTGCTCTCGCCCCTCGCCCTCGCGGCGAGGGAGCAAGACGTCCCGAAATCGCGCCGCCCCAGAATTCCCCGCATTCAGAAGGCCCTCACCGACCCTGCCTCGAACGGCTCGTGAACCGTGGACGCGCCCTGCTCCGCGAGCGCGTCGCGTGCAACAGGGCCACGCGCTCGAGCCGCGCCTCGGCACACCGGCTCGTTGCGGCTCCCGCGACGAGCGCGACGTGAGCTGCTCCAAATGCGCCCGCGAGGCCCCGTCAGGGGTCCGGACCAGGACCCTGCCCGAGCCCCGACGCGCCCGGGCCGGTCAGCACAGTCAGCACCTGGATTCGACGGGGGCGCACTGGCTCATAGGCAGAGAGCCAATCTCCCAACCGTGAGAGCGCTTCGCTCCTGTCGACTCCCAGGTGCTCGGCCACATGGTCCACCAGATCGGATTCCAGGTCTTTCACGGCACCAGCGCACCAGCAAGCCGCGTGCCAGCAAGCACCGGAGCGCGCCGTCTCTGCTGGGGCAGCTATAGAGCAGCGAAAACGAGCGATGGGGGCTGATGAAATCTACGTGAATGTCATAACGAGGATTGAAAAGTCCAACTGGCGTGTGTGGCGGGCGCGCTCGCCACTGCGCCACGGCGCACGGTTTTCGTTACCCAGCCTGAGCTCGGGCCGACGCCGGAGGAACGGCCGAATCCAGGCTCAGCGAATCGCACACCGCCCGGCCAGGCAAACGGCGGTTCCGATGTAGCTCCCGGAACACGGCGGACACGCGCGCCGGACACAGCGCCGCCTGGCCCACTTGGCGCGGTGGCGCTCGGCGCCACTGCGGTTCAAAGCCCAGCGCTTCTGCTCGCCGCACGGCGGGCATTCGCAAGGATTGACTTTGTCGAGCGCGACGCAGTCCGTGTCCGTTCGGCAACAGTCGCGCTGCGGATCGCAGGCTTTCGCGGCAGCAGGTGCGGCAGCTCCATCCGCGCCCGTAGCCGGGAGACCAGCGCTCGTTGCTTCCGAGCTCCCGCCGCCGGTCGAGGGCGGATCACCACTCGGTCGCGCCGCAGCGACCGACGCATCCGACAGGCTCGTCGGATTGCTCGCCGGCGCCAGTGCCGCGGAAGCGCTGGCTGGCGCGGAAGGTTTCGCGGGCGCGTCCTCTCGAGAAATCCCGCTCGCGGCGCTCGATCCGGCCGGCTCGGCCGCCGGCGCGGAACCTTGCCGGCAACCGACCGTGAGCGCGAGCGCGCACGCCGCGGCGACTCGCCTCGCGCTAATCGCTTTCCGACAAATCCGACAGATCATGCTCGTGCCCGCCGTGAATCCGGCGCTCGCGGAGCCCCACGCCCGGGCTGCCCATGGAGAGAAAGACGTCGCCGCGTTGATTCACGACGAGCTGCTCGGTCCCTGCGGGGTCGAGCGCGCTGCCGGCCCCGAGCTCGAGCCACTGCCGAATCGAGCCATTCAGATAGCGAAGCCACTTCCTCCCGCGCAGCAGGAAGTAGGGTTGCGCCCTCGCGTCCAGCGTGCCCGAAACACGCAGGATCTCGCCCGCGCCGGGAAAGCGCAGGCGCTCGCGCTTCGCGGGCTCGGCGCTCCGGTCCGTGACGCTCCACCACGTGAGCTCCAGGCACTCCTCCGGCCCCTCGACGGCGAGCGTGACCACGTAGCCCTCCTCACCGAGCACGGGCGGCGTGAGCAGCGCCGCGAACGGCAGCGGCGACTCTCCGACCAGCTCGGCAGGGCCGAGCGTCAACCGATCGGGATCGAAGGCGCGCGCATACAGCCGGTGCGGGTCGTCCGTGGTCGCGAGGAGCCACGCTCCCCCGTTCGTATCGGCGAGGGCGGTGAGCTGCCGCACGCCCGAGACACCGAGCGGGATCGAGGACCGACCGAGCTCCGTCCCGTCGGCGCCGAGCCGGAGCAGGACCACTTCCGCTCGTTGCGCATCCCCGAGCGCGCACGTCAGCGCCCCATCGGCGGCGAGCAGCGGCGCGCCGACGAGGAAGCCGTCCCGCGGCACGCCCGCAATCGCGAAGGGTCCCGCTTCGACGCTTCCTCCCGCGGCGCGAATCCCCATGAACCGCCCGGCTTCGAGCCACGCGACCCATACCGGCCCTCCCCCCATCAACGATCGATTGAACGAAACGCGGGGCTCGATGGGAGTGTGCGTCCGAAACACCGGAGCGTTGCTCTGAATCACGCTCGGACGAAAGCGCAGCGACTTTCGCAGCACGAGCTCGAACCCGCCGGCGGGCACCTCGGCGAGCCACGCGCTGTTCAGCATGAACTTCTCGCCGTAGTGATACTCCCACTGCGCGTCGAGCGCGGCGAGCGGCGCGCGCGTGATCTCGAAGCGCGCGGGCGGCGTGACGAGCTCCCGATCCCGCCACTTGTAGAGCCCGCGCAAGTGGTAGACGCCGGGGACGTCGATCCAGTGATAGAGTGAGAAGTTGTCGCTCCGGACCTCGCTCGCGCCCGGGGCGAGCCGGATCGGGCGTTCATCCGTCGTCCGCGGCTCCATCACCTCGCGCAAGCGCTGTCGCGTGACGTGGTTCACCCGCACGATGACCCGATCGGAGGCGTCCGACAGCACGTAGTTGGTGATGGTGTTGTTGTCGAAAAGGCTCGCGACCTCCACCTCGGCGTCACCGGCGTTCTTCAACGTGAGCCGCGTCGGGATCTCCGACCCGAGGGGAATCGGTGACCGGTCGACCGAGAGAGTGAGCTCGAGAGTCATCGGCTGCCTGGGTTGCCGCTCCGCTCAGACCTTCGCCTCGTCGAAGCCGCGGAGCTTGAGCACGCACTTTCCGCAGAAGTGCGAGAGGGAGATGTAGCTCATCGTGCACGTCTCGTACGCGGCCGGGTCGTGCTCCGCCCGGTCCAAGACGTACGGTGCTTGCCCCGCTTCGGTCGAGGCGTGGTGCAGCCAGAGCGCGTGGCCCATTTCGTGCGCCAGAGTCTCGCCGTCGATGGCGGTCGCGTGGGCGTCCTGGTTGAAGATCAAGTGAATGGAACCCTCCGAGGCCAGCACCGACCAGGACCATATCTGAAGGTCGGGATTCGTGATCGCGTGAACGCCGAGCGTCCCCGCGCGCGGCGCGTTGCGATGGAAGAGCAGCACCATGACGCCGAGAGGCCCCTCGAGCATCGAGAGCTCCCGCAGCGCGACCGAGAAACGCTCCTCGAACGCCATGATCTCGCCGTCGATGGCGTCATAGTATCCCTGCTCGTCCGCCGCGTTGTAGACGGCCGCCGGTTGGAGCGGCCACAGGACCTCCGCGTCGAAGCGCGACCGGATCTGAGCGTCCGAAAGAAGCGCGGCCGAATAGCCCGCTTCGCGACACACCGCCGTGAAGAGCGGCAAATCGATGTCGATGGGGTCGGCAGCGCGCGGCTGAATCATGAGCCTACGCGGCGCGGGCGGCTCGACGAACTCGATGAACCCCGGCTCGAACCAGTCGCGCAGGCCGAGCTCCGGCTCGGTCGTCGTGCGGTGCGGTCGCGGGACGTACGCCATCGCCCAGAGCTTGCAGATCGAGTACCGCCGAACGTTCACGAACGTCCCCGTCTGGCGCTCGATCCCGCGTGGCATGTCGAACTTTTCCCCGTCCACGTCGACCACCACGCTGACGCGATCCCCGGCGATGGGGCTCGGGACGAAGTAGGCCCCCGCGGTTCCCCGCGCGCGCCCCGGGTCCTGGGCGCATTCGGCGTAGTACACGGGTCCGGCCTTCTGGACCTGGTGGGGGGCGAGCCCGCCGCCTTTGAGGAACACGCCCGGGTCGTCCCCGCGACGCACCCCGCCGCGGCTCGCGTGTGCATGGTGACCGGTCGGGTCGGTCCCGCCGGCTTTGTTGAGTAGGGCGCCACGTAGGCGCGCGCGGTGGGATCCGAAATGCCGTGATCGGCCGGCGGCGCCGCGGTGCTCACCTTGAAGTTGATGCGCACCGGACCCACCGCGTCCGGCGAGAACACGAGCGTCCCGTCGCTCTTTCGCACGAGCGGCCGCACCTCGAGCGGCACGTGCGGCCGAACGAGGTTCTTCTTCTCGGCGGCGAACTTCTGGTTGTAGGGGAGCCCCGTGGGACTGATGCTGCTGTCGCAGTAGATGAAGACCTTCTTCTCGGAGCCCGCCGCGGGAAGGGGCGCGTCGACGACGGTGTCCACGCCGAGGTCGCCCTCGAGCACCTCGCGGCGGAGGGGCGGCGCGATCGGCTCCGCGTCGAGCGCGGCGCGGGTCGCGGCGTCGAGGGTGTCGCCCGGGCCGAGCCCGCGCTCGGCGCGGTAACGCTCCACCGCGCGTCGTGTCTTCTTGCCGTTCAGGCCGTCGATCGTCCCGCAGCGAAAGCCGATGTTGTTCAGGATGAACTGATACCGAGAGAGCGACGAGCCGCTCGGTGCGGTCGCGTCGAGGTACGCCTTCGTGAACTCGTCGAGCGTGCCCGTCGGCTTGAGCCCCGCGTGCGCGCGCTGAAAATCCTTGATCCCCCGCTTGCTCTTGTCGCCGATCGCGCCGTCGACGGGCCCCACGTGATAGCCGAGCTCCGTGAGCCGGAGCTGGTAGTGCGCGTCGCTGCCCGGAGCAGGCGGCGCGTCCGGATCCACGTAGGGCGCGCGCCGGATCTGAAGGTCGCCGAGCACGACCTCGGTCTCGACGATGGAGGTCTTCGCGCCGAGCACGCTCTCCGTCACCAGGCAGAGCTGGTAGGGCGACTCGAGCACGGTGACGAAGCGCCCCGCGCGCTCCCCCTCCGTGCAGCGTCCATCCCACTCGACCGTGTGCGTCCCCGTCTCGAGGGTGGCCTCCTCGAGCGGCACGATCGCGAGGGTCTCGCCGGTCTTGCCGCGGCGAACCTCGAGGCGGCCCGCGGAGATCTGCCCGAGCGGGTCGAGGATGCTGTAGGTCACGGAGCAGCGCTCGCCGGCGCCCTCGGCGCCGTCCGGGCCGACGACGACCTCGCCCGGCGCGAAGCACCGGGGCGCGGCGACGATGTGCGCGCCGATCCCGAGCGGCACGTCCAGCCGATCGTTGACAGTGAGGTCCGCTTCGGGGCTCCCGTCGATTTCGAGCGCCACCCCGACCTCGAGAAACCGCGCCACGCCCGTCGCCGTCGGAAGCCGAAGCTCACTGGCCGGCCCCGCCTTCGGCGCGTTCTGGAAGCTGCCCGAAGCGAACTGCAGCGCGAGGCGCGCGCCCGACAAGCGGTCGGGGTTCGAGTACGAAAGCTCCGCGTTCGAAGGGAGCTTGAACAGGGGACGCCCCGTGCCCCGATCGAGCACCACCTCGCCGCTCAGCGTGGCGAACGGCTCGAACGTCGGCGTCGCGTTGCGGGCGTGCTCGAGGTAGGCGGCGTGGAAGGTCAGCGTCGCCGGCTTCGAAACCCCGCGCTTTGCCCGCGTTTGCGACGGTCCGCGCCGGCTCAAGCGCAGCAAGCCACCGAGCACGACCACGAGCGGGCCGTCACGCCGCACCACCGGATCGAACACCACACGAACTGACCCCGGCATCCGAGCCTGAGGCTAGCCCGTCGGTCCGCTCGCGGTCAAACCGGCCCGCTGGCGGCGCAGGCCCCGAGTTTTGACTCTTGCGGGCTCGCGAGCGGCAGCGTGGAATGCAGTGGAGGGACCCATGGCAGGACGGCGAAAGCGGCCCACGTCACGATCGACCGCAAAGAGCAAGACGGCAGCTTCGAAGCGCAGGCCGGAGCGACCCGCCCGGCGCGTTCCGGCGGAAACTCCCACGCGTCGAGCCGGGTACGAGCTCTCCAACGACGCCGTCGAGCGCGCCCTGCGCGCGGGCACGCACGCCGGCATGCTCGAGGACTACTTCGGGGAGGCCGCCTATCGCGAGCTCCGCGAGCTCGCGCTCGAAGCCTCCGCGGTGCGCACGCGAGGCGGTCCGCGCGTGCTGATCCTCCCTGGGATCATGGGGTCGACGCTCGGCATCGAGAACCGCGTGGGTCCGTTCGACGATATCCTCTGGCTCGATCCGCTCGACATCGGTCTGGGCAACCTGACGATGCTCTCGCTCGGCGAGCGCCACCGCATCGTTCCTTTGGGGGTGGTTCTGTTCACGTACCTGCGGCTCAAGCTGCGCCTACAGCGCGCGGGATACGACGCGGACTACTTCCCCTTCGACTGGCGCTTGAGCCTCGACGAGCTCGGGGCGACGCTCGCGGCTCGGCTCGCTTCCGAAAAGGAAGGCGTCAAGCTGGTCGCGCACAGCATGGGCGGGCTCGTCGCGCGCGCGGCGCTCAAGCACCCCGCGGGCAACAAGGTCTCGCAGGTGATCCAGCTGGGCACGCCGAACTTCGGGTCGTTCGCGCCGGTTCAGGCGATCCGCGGAACGAGCGGCACTGCGCGCGCGCTCGGCGCGCTCGACGCGTTCCACTCCGTGGAGGAGCTCTCGCAGCTCGTGTTCCGCACGTTTCCGGGCCTGTGCCAGATGTTCCCGGCGCCGGAACGGTTCGACGCCGTCGATCTCTATTCTGCGCGGGGTTGGCCCAAGAGCGGCCCGGGGCCGGACTTCGACATCCTGAAGAACGTCGCCTCCGTGCGCGCGCGGCTGGCCGACGCCGACTCCCGCTTCTTCCTGATCGCGGGAGTCAACCGGGAGACGGCCACCGGCCTTGCCCTCGGAGAGAAGGAGTTCACGTACGAGCTCAGCGACGACGGGGACGGCACCGTACCGCTCAACTTCGCGCTGCTCCCCGGGGCCACGACCTACTACGTCGAGGAGGAGCACGGAGCGCTGCCCAACAACGCGACCGTCGGCGCGGCCGTCGTCGATCTGCTCACGAGCGGCCAGACGGAGCGGCTGTCGAGCACGCGCCCGCGCCGGATGGCGCGCTCCGTTCGCCGCGTCAGCGACACGGACCTCGCCAGGCAACCCGCGTTCGACGGCCGTCGCGGCGGGGAGCTCAGCTCGCGCGAGGTGCGCAACGTCGCGCAGGAGTTCATCGCTCCCGAAGCGCGGGACACGCCGGCGATGGGCGCCCTGGCGGCGCCTGGCGCGGCCGCCATCGCGCCCGAGGGCGCGCAGCCGGAGCTCGGCTTCCCTCACGTCTTCGAAGGGCTGACCATCGGGCGGCGCCGGCAGCGCCAACTCGAGATCTGCCTCGCGCAGGGGAGCATCGTGAGCGCCCGGGCCGAGGCGTACGTCCTCGGTGTGTACAAGGGGGTCGAGCCCGCGGGTCCGGCTGCGGCCATCGACGCCGCCCTCGACGGCGCCATCAAGGACTTCGTCGCGCGGCGCATGTTCTCGGCGAACGCGGGGGAGATCTTCGTCGTTCCCACGAGCGGGTATCTCCTGCACGCCTCGTCCGTGCTGCTCGCGGGCCTCGGCAGCTTCGACCAGTTCAACAGCGAGGTTCAGGCGCTCGTCGCGGAGAACGTGGTCCGCACCTTCGTGCGCACGGGTGTGGACGACTTCGCGACGGTCCTCTTCGGGACGGGCTCCGGACACAACGTCGCCGCGTCCCTCTACAATCACCTGGTCGGGACCTTCCGCGGCATCCTCGATACCGGCAGGAGCTCGCTCCGGCGCATCACCCTCTGCGAGCTCGATCCCGAACGGTTCGCGCAGATGAAAGAAGAGCTGCTCCGCCTGTCGAGCACGCGGCTCTTCGACGACGTCGAGGTTCTGCTCGAGGAGATCCAGCTTCCCCCTCCCCCCGAGCCGCCGACCGCGGATCGGGCGCTGCTCACGGCTCGACACCCGCGCACCTACCTCCACGTGCGCCGCGAGCCGAGCCCAAAGGGAACCCACGCATTTCGCTCCACCGTGCTCACCGCGGGCCCGAAAGCGACGGTGATCACTGGCGTGCGCGAGGTCACCGATGCAGCGCTGACGAAGCAGCTCACGCGCATCGCGAACGACGAGCTCGAGTTCGGAAAGCTCGAGGGCTTCGGCTCGGAGCTCGCTCGGCTCGTGCTGGCGGAGGACGTGCTCGCCGTTCTGGACCGGCTCCGTGATTGCCACCTCGTCGTCGTCCACGACGCGGCCGCGTCGCGCATCCCTTGGGAGACCGTGTGCATCCGGGAACCCGCGAAGGCGCCCTGGTTTCCGGCGCTCGAACGCGGCCTGAGCCGCCGGTACATCGCCGAGAACATGTCCGTCTCGAAGTGGCTCGAGGAGCGGCGTCGCGACGCCGTGCTCAACATCCTGCTCGTCGCCAATCCCACCGAGGACCTGGACGGCGCGGATCGCGAGGCCGAGCGCTTGAAGCAGCTCTTCCAGTCGGAACGCGCGGTGAGCATCACCGAGCTCGCCCGCCGCGAAGCGACGAAGCCCGCCCTGCTCGCGGCGTTTCGATCCGGCGAGTTCGACGTTCTGCACTACGCGGGGCATGCTTTCTTCGACGAGAAGTCGCCCTCGCTCAGCGGGATCCTCTGCGCGAACGAGCAAGTGCTCACCGGCGCCGAGCTCGCGAGCCTGTCGCGCCTGCCGTCGCTCGTCTTCTTCAACGCGTGTGAGGCCGGCCGCGTGCGCGGCGGGCGGGGCCGCGAACGAAAAAAGGCGAAGGCTGCGCTCAGCCCCGAGCGCATTCGGGAGAACGTGGGCCTCGCGGAGGCCTTCTTGCGCGGCGGCGTCCCGAACTACATCGGGACTTACTGGCCCGTGGGGGACGCCGCTGCCGAGAAGTTCGCGTCGGAGCTCTATCGGGCCCTGCTGCGAGGCGAGGCCATCGGCACCGCGCTCGGGCGCTCGCGCCGCGCGCTCTTCGAGATGCGCGCGCTCGACTGGGCCAACTACATCCTGTACGGCGCGAGCGACTTCGCGTTGAAGATCCCGTCACGCCCGTGACGGAGCCTCGAGCTCCGTCAGCGCTCAGCCGGGTGCGTGTGCTTGCCGGGATCCGGCGGGCGCGACGCCGAAGGCGCGCTCGAACGAGCGGCTGAAGGCCGCCTCGGATTCGTAGCCCACCTCGGCGCGATCTCCGACACGGATTTGCGACTCTCGTTCAGCGGCAGGCTTCGCGACGGGTCACTCACCGGGCTCGCCCTGCGAGGAGGATCGTCCCGTCGCCGGCGCGCTCGAAGCGCGTGCCGAGCTCGGCGCTGAGGGCCGAGAGCGAGGCCTCGAGCCAGCACACGTCGCTCGCGCTCGCCGGCTCGAGTCTGAGCTTTCGAGCCTGCATCACCCGAATGCGGAGCTCGAGCAACCGCCCCGAGCGGGGCTCGAGCGTCGCGAAGTACATGGGCGCGAGGTCACCGCGAAAGACTTCGTATCCCTCGATGCCCTCGTAGTCGGTGATGAAGTCCCCGCAGCCATAGAGGACGAGCCGACCCTCGTACACCTCGATCGCGCGCGCGTGGTGGGAGGAGTGGCCGTGCACGAGATCGACGCCGCCGTCGATCAAGCGATGCGCGAACTCCACCCATGCGCGGGGAAGCTCGTATCCCCAGTTCGGCCCCCAGTGGACGGACACCACGGCGAGGTCTCCGGGGCGCTTTTCGCGTCGAATCCGCGCGACGAGCTGCTCGGCCGTGCTCGCCGACACCTCGGGCAAGAGGTCCACACCCGGCCGGGTCTCCCCCGCGGCCCAGCTCTCCGGAATTCCGCTCGAGGGCGTCCCGACCGAGAAGACCAGGAGCGTGCCCGAGCGGAGCGGAAGGCGCGCGGGGCGGCGCGCCTCCGAAAGCGTACGCCCGGCGCCGGCGTGCGCGCATCCGGCTCGATCGAGCACGTCCAACGTCTCGAGCAGGCCGGCGTAGCCGTAGTCGAGCACGTGATTGTTGGCCAGCGCACACGCGTCGATCCGCGCGGCCGTGAGGCAGGCGACGTTCTCCGGGTGCATGCGGTAGTTGATCCCCTTATCGACCCAGTCGTCGCTTTGCGTGATGCTGGTCTCGAGGTTGACGATGCGCGCGTCGGGCGCGCGCCGCTCGAGCTCCGCCAAGGCCGCTCCCCAGATGTATTCCGGCGTCACCGGCGTCGGGATCCACCCGCTCCGGCGCTCGGCGAGCCGCACGTAGTCGCGCGCGTCCCGCACGAAATCCTCGTGGAGCTCCGGAGAGCTGGGGTGCGGCAAGATTTGATCGATGCCTCGCCCCGTCATCACGTCGCCGCACAGAAACAGCCGAACCGAAGCAGGGTCCCCAGCAGGGCTCGAGCGCGCCGTCACGAGCCCCGAGGAAGCAAGGACGGGGCCGTGACGCCAGCTCGTCCGTTCGAACGCTGCGTCCCGGGAAGGCAGCCCTGAACTGAACACGCTCGAACACCCGACAGACCGCCGCCTCGAAGTCGTCGCCGGCGTGCTCCGCGATCCGCGCCAGAGTTGCGCTCGACCTTCGCTCCAGAAACGCCGTGGGGGTCGATGGTGGTTGTCCGGAGGGGAGACTCTGACGCTACGGAACGCGCCGGGAACGAGCGCCAGGGAGAGAGCCAGAGAGCACTGGCTCGTAGGAAGCGCTCCCACGTGCTGACGGCGCGTCGCTCGAAAGCGAGCGCCGCTCGAAGCCATCGAGCTCTCCCACACTAGACTTAGGCTGAGGCGGAACGGCCGATCCGGCAAAGCGGCGGGCGACCTACGAAGACGTGCTCAACGCGCCCGAGCACATGGTCGCCGAAATCGTCGATGGTGAGCTCACGCTTCGGCCTCGCCCGGCAACGCCGCAATCTCGCTGCCGCAGCCGCTCTCGGCGAGGAGCTCGGTCCCCATACGAGCGCGGGGGGCGGCCCCGGCGGCTGGATTCTCCTCTACGAGCCCGAGCTCCACTACGACGAGCCAGTCACGACGAGTTTGCACCCGCGTCGCGCGAAGTTCCGCGAGCCGCGTGTACGAACACCTCTACACAATAGCTGGAGGTGATCGTGAAAGCAGTCGTTTCGAGGCTCGTCTTGGCGTTGACGTTCGGCATCACGGCGTGCGGAGACCGATCGCTCGATGCGCACGGTGACCGTGGCACGATCGAGCTCGCGGTGCGCGAGGTTCCCGAGGAGGCGCGCTGCCTCCGCGTCGCGTTCAGCGGAAGCACCGGCACGCGCACGAAGCCGTTCGATCTGACACCCGGCACGTCTCTGGAATTCGAGGAGACGCTGCCCGTGGGGCTCGTCACCATCGACGCGAGGGCGTTCCCGCTCGCGTGCTCGAGCGTGCAGTCGGGCTCCGCTCCGACCTACGTGCTCGAAGCGCCGGTCACGGCACGCGTGCGCGCCGACTCGATCACGCGCGTCGCCCTCGCCCTGCAGAAGAGTGCCCGGGTAAGCCTCGAGGTGGATTTCCAGAACGACGGGTTGGGCGGAGCTTCGGGCCCCATCGAGCTCGCCGTGATCGGGGACACTCCCTACGGCAACACGCAGCTCGAGCGCTTTCCTTCGCTCATCGAGCACATCGAAGGCGAAGCGGGCCTGAGCGCGCTCGTCCACGTCGGCGACATCAAGAACGGCAGCACGCGCTGCGACACGAGCTACTTCGAACGCATCGCTCACGAGTTTTCGCGGTCCTCGCTCCCCGTGATCTACACGCCGGGCGACAACGAGTGGACCGACTGCCACCGCG
>CAYYWA010000123.1:8019-14733 GCA_964475255.1 uncultured Sorangium sp. | reverse complement strand
GGACGCAGGCTGCCGCCCGCGGGCTCGTCGAGCCGTGGCGTGCTCTCGAGCAGCGCCTCCGTATACGGGTGCAGCGGTCGCTCCATGAGCGCCCGCGTCGGCGCTTCCTCCACGACCCGCCCGGCGTAAAGGACGATCACCCGATCGCAGAGCTCGGAGATCACGCCGAGGTCGTGCGTGATGAAGAGGATGGACGTGTTCCGCTCCGTCCGGATCGAGCGGATCAGCTCGAGGATCTGCGCTTGAATGGTGACGTCGAGCATCGTCGTCGGCTCGTCCGCGATGAGCAGCGCCGGATCGCAGAGCAGCGCCATGGCGATGCACACGCGCTGGCGCATGCCGCCCGAGAGCTGATGGGGATACGCGCGGAGGCGCTCCTCCGCGTCCGGGATCCCGACCTGGGCGAGCACGCGGGCGCTCTCGGCTCGCGCCGCGCGCCGATCGAGCTTGCGATGCAGCACGAGCACCTCGCCGAGCTGCTCCTCGAGCGTCAAGTACGGGTTCAGGCTCGTCAGCGGATCCTGGAAGATCATCGAGATCCGATCGCCGCGCAGGCGCTGGAGCTCGCGCTCGGAGAGCCCGACGATCTCCCGCCCCTCGAAGCGGATGCTGCCGCGGGGGATGCGCCCGGACGGGCGCTCGAGCAGGCCCATCGTGGCGAGGCTCGTCACGCTCTTGCCCGAGCCGGACTCGCCGACGAGCCCGACGATCTCCCCCCGGTCGATGGAAAAGCTCACGCCGTCGACGGCGCGCACCGTGCGGTCGCGACCGCGGAACTCGACGCACAGGTCTTCGATCTCGAGCAGCGCCGCCATGCTCACTCCCGCGCCTTCGGATCGAGCGCGTCGCGCAGGCCGTCGCCCAAGAAGTTCAAGCTGAGCAGCGTGAGGCCGAGGAAGAGGCTCGGCCAGAAGAGCAGCCACCAGTACGAGTGCACGGGGTTCACGACGGCGATGCCCTCCGAGACGAGCTGCCCCCACGAGAGCGCGACCCCCAGGCCCAGGAACGAAAGGAACGACTCGAGGATGATCACCGACGGGACCATGAGCGTCGCGTAGACGCTCACCACGCCCGCGATGTTCGGCAAAACGTGCCGGAAGAGCACGCGCGCGTCGGACGCCCCGAGCAGCTCCGCCGCGAGCACGAACTCCCGCCCGCGCAGCGCGAGCACCTGGCCCCGCACGATGCGCGCCATGGTGAGCCACTGCACGAGCCCGAGCGCGACGAACACCGGGAGCATCTCGCCCCGCGCCGTCTCGGAGAACAGGAGCATCACCAGGATGACGAGGAACATGTACGGAAGGCCGTACAAGAAGTCGACGAGGCGCATCAGGATCTCGTCGGTCTTTCCGCCGTAGAAGCCCGCGACCATGCCCACGGCGACCCCCACCACGACCGAGACGAGCGTCGCGACGACCCCGACGAGGAGCGAGGCGCGCCCACCGACGAGCACGCGCGCGAACAGATCCCGACCGAGCGCGTCGGTGCCGAACCAGGCGTCGCCCGAGGGCGGCCGATTGCGGAGCTCGGGGCGCGTGAAGTGCGGATCGAGCTCGAGCACCACGGGCCCGAGCACGCACGCGAGCGCGATCGCGAGGAGCAGCCCTGCGCCGAGCAGCGCCATGCGGTTCCGGAAGAGGCGCCGCCCCGCCTCGGCCCAAGCGCCCTGACTCGGGCGCTGCGCCGTCATGCCTTCGCCTCCCGCGCGTCCGCGAGCCGCGGATCGAGCCAGGCATAAGCGAGGTCGACCAGCAGGTTGAACGCGATGATCAGGCCGAAGTACACGATCGCCGTCCCGAGCACGACCGAGTAGTCGCGGTTCACGGCGCCTTTGACGAACCACTGCCCCATCCCCGGCACACCGAACAGCACCTCGACCACGAACGAGCCCGTCATGGTCGCCGCCGCGGCCGGGCCGAGAAACGACACGACGGGGATCACCGCGCCCCGCAGCGCGTGCTTGCCGACGACCCAGCTCTCGGGCAGCCCCTTGGCGCGGGCCGCGCGGATGTAATCCTGCTGCATCACCTCCACGGTGCCGCTCCGCGCGAGCCGCGCGATGATCGCGGCGTTCGGCAGCGCGAGCGCCACGGCGGGCATCACGAGGTGCGCGTAGCCGCCCCAGCCCGCCACCGGGAGCACGCCGAGCCAGAGCGCGAACACGATGATCAAGCCCGCGCCGATGACGAAGTTCGGCAGCGAGATGCCGAGCAGCGCGAGCGCCATGCTGCCGTGGTCCGCGAGCGAGTTCTTCTTGAGCCCCGCGACGATGCCGAGCACCAGGCCGAAGCACACGGCGAGGATCAGCGCGAACAGACCGAGCGAGAGGCTCACCGGGAACGCGGGGCCGAGCAGATCCTCGACCATGCGCCCCTGCACCTTGATCGACGGCCCGAGGGTGCCCTCCGCGATCAGGCGCCGCATGTAGACGAAGAAGAACTCCGTCGCGTTCTCGGGGACGCCGTACTGCGCGCGCAGCACGGCCTCCACCTCCGGCGTCGCGGCCCGCTCGTTCGCGAACGGGTTGCCCGGCGCCGCGTACATGAGCAGGGCCGTCGCGTAGATGAGCACGACCAGCGCCGGCGCCAAGAACACCACGCGCCGGAGCGCGACCATCGGCAAGGAGCGGTACGCGAGCGCGGCGAGCGCGAGCGCCGCGAGCGCGGCCGAGAGCGGCGCGACCGCGACGCGCAGGGCCACGAACGCGAGCCCGCCCACCAAGCCGGCCGCGAGCGGGCGGATCGCCGCCTTCGGCAGGACCGTCGTGCCCGCTAGCACGACGAGCCCGAGGATCAAGCCGAACGCCTCGCTAAGGCCCATCCGACGCTCCCGGGGCTCGCTCCCCTCGCCGCACGCGGATGCTGCGCAGCGGGTGCATGTCGCGGAGGTTCGCGCGCTTGCGGCCGTCCGCGGTCTCGAGCTCCGTGTAGAAGCCCTCCACCTCGGGTTTGACGAGCCCGTTGATCACGTAGAAGTAGAGCGGCACGACCGGCAACGCTTCGCCGACGAGCAGGCGCTCGGCCTCCGCCAGGAGCGCGAGGCGCAGCGTCGCCATCGCTTCGAGCCGCGCGTCGCCCTCCGGCGCGTTTTGCACGGCCTCGAGCAGGCGCCGCACCGGCTCCGGCCGGGCGAGTGCGCCGAGGAGCGGCTCCGGATCGGCGAGGAAGCGATCCATGTTCTGCGCGCTCGTGATCAAGCGATCGTAGAGTGGGTTCCCCCAGCCCGTCTGGTTGTTTCCCCCGTTCGTCACCCAGATGTCGAGGAACGTGTTGGGGTCCTCGTAGTCGCCGATCCAGCCGGCGCGCCCGAGATCGTAGTCGAGCGCGCGCATCGTCGCCTGGTACGACTGCCACTCCTGGTTGTACGCCGTGACGTCGAGGCCGAGGTTTCGCCGCAGCTGATCGGCCAACACCTCGGCGAGCTTTTTGTGCATCTCGAGGGTGTTGTAGAGAATGCCGAACTTGGGAAAGCCGCGCCCCCCGGGGAACCCCGCCTCGGCGAGCAAGCGGCGCGCCTCGGCGACGTCGTACCGGATCGCGCTCTCGGGCGGCGTGTAGCCCGGGAGCCCGGGCGGCACGAAGTGGCGCGCCGGGATCTGCCCGAGGCCGAGCACCTCGCGCGTGATGAGCTCGCGATCGATCGCGAGGTTCAGCGCCTTGCGGACGCGCGCGTCGTCGAACGGCTTCCGCGTGGTGTTGATGCGGTAGTAGTAAATGATGAGCGCGGGCCCCGTGTAGAAGTCGTCGCGCTTCTTGATCTCGTCGGCGAGGTCGAGCGGGTAGTAGCCGCTCGGCAGCCAGTCGACCTCGCCGCTCAGGTAGAGGTTGAGCGCCGTGGTCATGTTCTCGATGGGCAGCGCGTCCACGCTGCCGAGCGCGACGTTGGCCGCGTCCCAGTAGGTCTCGCTCCGCTCGAGCCGGATGCGATCGCCGACGCGCCAGGCGGCGAGGCGAAACGCGCCGTTGCTCACGATGGTCTCCGGGAGGAACCACTTGCCCGCGAGCCCCTCTTTCTCGACGACCCACCGCGGAACCGGAAAGCTCGGGTAGAACGCCGTGAGCTCGAGGAAATACGGCGTCGGCGCGACCAGCTCGACGACCAGCGTGTGATCGTCCTTTGCGTACACCCCCGCGTCCCGCCCGAACCGTCGCTCTGCCTCGCGAAAGCGCGCGCGGCGACGCTCGGCTTCGCGCTCGAGCGCGCGCACGAGGGCCGGCACCTCCCCGGCCTCGATGTCCGTCGTCCGCGCGGGCAGGTCGCGGAGGAGCGGCTCCTCGGCGCCCTTGAGCGCCGCATGGAGGTTCACGCGCGTCGCGAGCTTCTGGAGCTCCGACGCCGGAATCCCTCGCGGATGCGCGCGCGCAAGCTCGCGGAAGCCCGTCGCGATGGGGCCCTTCAGCGCGTCGGCGCTCGCGCCGTAGGTGTTGTACTCGGCCGCGTAGCGCACCATGTGCAGGATGTACGCGTACTCGGCGCCGAGCTTCGGATCTTGCAGGCGCCGCCACGCGTAGGCGAAGTCGTGCGCCGTCACGGGGCGGCCGTCGCTCCAGCGGGCGGTCTTCCGGAGATGGAAGGTGTACCGCTTGCCGTCCGGGGCGATCTCCCAGCGCTCGGCGACTCCCGGGACGGGCTCGAGCGAGCGGGCGTCGAGCCGCGTGAGCCCCTCGAAGATCGCGTCGGCGATGCGTCCCTCGGGCTCGCCGGTCATCAGCCCCGGGTCGAGCGTCTTCGGCTCGGTCCCGTTCACGAAGCGGAAGGCGGCCCGGCCCGCGCTCGAGGCAGAGAAGGTCACGCCGACGGCGGCGAGCCCCAGCAGCAAGAGCACGAGCATCCCGACGAGACTACGCAGCATCGTCGAGACCTGGAGCCCGAAGCCGCTTCTCCGGGACGAGGCGCGAGCGCCGCTCCGAAACCCCGCTCGGCCCCCTACGCGGCATCGCTCTCGCTGACGAGATGGCAGTACACGCGGTGGGCCGGCTCACGCCGCACGACGGACTCCGCGGGCACCACCGTCGAGCACGGCTCGAACACCTCCGGACAGCGCGTGTGGAAGCGGCAGCCCGGTGGCGGGTCGATCGGCGACGGCACCTCGCCCTCGAGCGGCACCGGTTTCAGGGGCGCGCGCGGATCGGGCACGGGATTGGCCGAGAGCAGCGCGCGCGTGTACGGGTGGCGCGGCGCCTCGAACAAATCCTCGGCCGAGGCGACCTCGACGAGCTTGCCGAGGTACATCACCGCGACCCGATCCGCCACGTGGCGCACCACGTTCAGGTTGTGGGTGATGAACAGGTAGGTGAGCCCGAGCTCCTTCTGGAGTTCGAACAACAGGTTCAGGATTTGCGCCTGAATCGAGAGGTCGAGCGCCGAGACGGCCTCGTCGCAGACGATGAAGTCGGGATTCGGGGCGAGCGCGCGCGCGATGCAGATGCGCTGGCGCTGCCCCCCGGAGAACTCGTGCGGATAGCGGCTCCGGGCGCGCGCCGGCAGCCCCACGCGCTCGAGCAGCGCCGCCACGCGCCGGTCGAGCTCCGCGCCGCGGGCGATGCCGTGGACGCGCAGCGACTCCCCGATCGCCTCGCCCACCGGCAAACGCGGGTTCAGCGACGCATACGGGTCCTGAAACACGATCTGCATCTTGGGTCGCAGACGCCGGAGCTCTTCCTCCGAGAGCTTCGCGAGGTCCTTGCCGGCGAACCGCATCGTGCCCGAGGTCGGCTCGATCAAGCGGAGCAGCGTGCGCCCCACCGTCGTCTTGCCCGACCCGGATTCACCGACGAGCCCGAGCGTCTCCCCCCGACGAATCGTGAACGAGACGCCGTCGACGGCGCGCACGAACGCGCGCGGTCGCCCGAAGAGCCCGCCGCGCACCGGGAAGTGCTTGACGAGATTCTCCACCTCGACGAGGTCTTCGGTCGCTGCCGCCACACCTCGAGCTTCGGCCGGAACAGCCATGCGGCCGGAGCGTAGCCTCGAGTGCAGTCAGGTTCCAGCCGCGGGCGGCTCGTCGAGCGCGAAGCACGCCGCTCGGTGCTCCGGCGCGTGCTCGACGAGCTCGGGCATGCGCTCGGCGCAAACGGGCATCGAAAGCTTGCAGCGCGGGGCGAACGGGCAGCCCGGGGGCAGCCGATCCGGGGGCGGAACGCGGCCCGGGATCGCCTCGAGCCGCTCGCGGGACCGACCCGGGCGCGGGAGCGCGCCGAGCAGCGCGCGCGTGTACGGGTGCAGCGGGTCGTCGAACAGATCGACGACCCGTGACGCTTCGACGAGCTTGCCCGCGTACATCACGTTCACGCGCTCCGCGAAGTGCGCCACGATGCCGAGATCGTGCGTGATCATCAGCATGGCCATGTCGTGGTCGCGCCGGAGCGACTGCAAGAGCTCGAGGATCTGCGCCTGGATGGTGACGTCGAGCGCCGTCGTCGGCTCGTCCGCGATGAGCAGCCGCGGGCGCCCCGCGATGGCCATCGCGATCATCACGCGCTGCTTCATGCCGCCCGAGAGCTCGTGCGGATACTGATCCACGCGCCGCTCCGGCAGCGGGATGCCGACCCGCGCGAGCAGCTCGATCGCCTCGCGCCGCGCGGCGCGCTCGTCGGACCCGCGGTGCAGCCTGAGCACCTCGGCGATCTGCTGCCCGATGCGGAACACCGGGTTCAGCGACGTCATCGGCTCCTGGAACCCCATCGCGATCTCGCCGCCCCGAACGCGGCGGAG
>CAYYWA010000123.1:0-8009 GCA_964475255.1 uncultured Sorangium sp. | reverse complement strand
CCGCCCCCCCCGCCCCCCCCGCCCCCCCCACCCCCCCCCCCCCCCCCCCCCCGCCCCCGCGGCGCAGGTCCGCCTCCGGAAGCCCTACGAGCTCCTTGCCGCCGAGGCGCACGCTGCCGCGCACGCGGGCGGAGCCCGGCAAGAGGCCCATCGCGGCGAGCGCGGTCACGGATTTTCCGCAGCCGGACTCACCGACGAGCGCGACGGTCTCGCCGCGGTTCACCGTGAAGTCCACGCCGCGCACGGCGCGCGCCGGGGCCGAGTCCGTCTCGAACTCGACCTCGAGCCCTTTCACCTCGAAGAGCGGCTCGTTCTCGCTCATGCCGCGACTCGCTTGCGCAATTTCGGGTTCAAGGCTTCCCGGAGCCCCTCCCCGACCAGGTTGAACGAGAGCACGACGACCAGGATCGCCAGGCCCGGGACGAGGAAGAGCCACGGCGCGTCGAAGAGGTAGAGGCGTCCGTCGGACAGGATGTTTCCCCAGGTGGCGTGCGGCGGCTGCACGCCGAAGCCGAGGAAGGAGAGCGCGGACTCGGTGAGGATGGCGCGGGCCACGTCGATCGTCGCCGACACGAACACCGGCGCCATCGCGTTCGGCACCATGTGCCGGAAGATGATGCGCCACGAGGGCAGGCCGAGCGCCCGCGCCGCCGTCACGAAATCGCGCTCGCGGAGCGCCAAAAACTCCGCCCGCACGAAGCGCGCCGTCCCCATCCAGCTCGTCGCCCCGATCACGATCATGATGTTGAAGATGCTCGGCGGCAGGAGCGCCACGACCGTGAGGATCAGGAAGAACGTGGGGAAGCAGAGCACCACGTCCGTGAAGCGCATGATGATCGTGTCGACGCTGAGCGGCCCGAGCCGGCGCTGGCCGTAGAAGCCGGCGAGCCCGCCGAGCAAGACGCCGATGGTGATCGAGATGCCGACCGCGACGAGGCCGATCGAGAGCGACACGAACGCCCCCTGGAGCATCCGCGCGAACACGCTCCGCCCGAGCTCGTCCGTGCCGAGCAGATAGAGCCCGAACTCCGGCTGGAGCTCCGCCGGGAGCGCCGCCGAGGGGCGCGACAACGGCGGCAGGAGCTTGTCCGGCAGCCGCACCGCGGCGGGATCGAACACCACCCACCACTCGGTGAGGGCCTTGCCGACGAGCGCGAGCACGGCGAGGGCGACGAGCACGACGAGCCCGCCCATCGCCAGCCGATCGCGCCGGAAGCTGCGGCGCGCCTGCTGGAAGGGAGTCTCGGGCGCACCGAGCTCCTCGGCATCGGCCGTGCGCTCGGGATCCGGAGGCTCGGGGGGTCCCAGATCCTGGGGGCGGAGGGCGTCACCAGCGATCGTCATTCGAGTCGAATGCGCGGGTCTACGACCGCGTAGAGGATGTCCGAGATCAGGATGCCGACCAGCGTCAGCACCGCGGCGAAGAAGTTGAGCGTGAGGATCACCGGGAAATCCCGCGCCAGGATGGCCTCGTAGCCGAGCCGGCCGAGCCCGGGCCAGGCGAAGATCTGCTCGAAGATCACCGAGCCGCCGATCAGCCCCGGCAGAAGGAAGCCGAACATCGTCACGAACGGCAGGAGCGCGTTCCGGAGCGCGTGGCCGTACACCACGCGATCCTCGTCGAGGCCCTTGGCGCGCGCCGTCCGCACGTAGTCTTCCTGGATGACGTCGAGCATCTGCGAGCGCACGTAGCGCGAGAGCACCGCGATCCCGCCGAGCGCCGCCATGATCGAGGGCACCACGAGGTGCCAGAGGCGATCCATGCCCCGCACGAAGGGCGACGCCGTCTCCGTCCCGAACGTGCGCAGGCCGAGCACGGGCAGCTCGAAGCCGCGCACGACGAGGAGCATCACGACGTACGAGAGGAAGAAGCCCGGGATCGAAATCAGGGCATACGCGACGAACGTGCTGCTCCGGTCGTACGTGGAGCCCCGGCGTACGGCCGCGGTGATCCCCGTCGGGAACGAGAGCAGCCACACGATCAGGGTCGTCGTCACGAAGAGCGGCAGCGAGTTTTGGAATCGGTCCCAAATCCGCGGCAAAACGGGCTGGCCGTCCTTGAACGAGCGGAGCTCACCGCTCGCGAGATCCCGGAGCCAGTGCCAGTACTGAGCGTGCAGCGGCTCGTCGAGGTGGAACGCCTTTCGGATCTTGGCGATGTCCTCCGCCTTCATCATCGGGTTCATCGGATCCACCTCCGTCGGCTCCCCGGGAGCGAGGTGGATCACCGCGTGCGCGACGATGGAGATCAGGATCAAGAGCACGGCGCGTTGGAGCAGGGTCCGGAGGAGGAAACTCCACATGGCGGCTCCTACTGCGCAAACTCCGGCACGCTCGGCAGCTTGCGCCAGCGCTCGAAGTAGTAGTCGATCTGGCCGGAGGGCGTCGGGCGGATCGGCTCGTACCCCTCGCTGCCGTCGGGCTTTCGGTTCACGACCACGATGCGTCGATCGAGCACGTACGGTCGGAGCGGCTCGTAGAGGAACGTGTACGGCTGATCCTCGGCGATCCTGCGGTGGAGCTTTCGCGCGAGCGCGATCTGCCGCTCGGCGTCGTACTCTTGCCGAATCTCCTCCATCAGGCGATCGGCCTCGGGGCTCGCGTACCCCGCGTGGTTCAGCTCGTACTTGTCGCCCTGGCTCGAGTGCCAGACCTGGTACTTGTCCGGGTTGATGTCGCCGCCGACCCAGCCGAGCACGACGGCGTCGAAGTTCCGGGGGTGGACGAACTGCTCGAGGAACACCGTCCACTCGAACACCTGGGTCGTGCAGCGCACGCCGATCTTGCGCCAGGCCTCCTGAGCGATGCTGAGGATCGCCTTGCGCTGTGGGTTGGCGGCGTTGGTGATCAAGGTGAACTCGAGGACCTTCCCGTCCTTCTCGAGCCAGCCCTGGGCGTTCCGCTTCCACCCCGCTTCCTCGAGGAGCGCGAGGGCGCCCTTCGGGTCGTACGGCAGCGGCTTCACGCTCGGGTCGTTGTACGGCGTGTTCGAGTAGTACGGCCCGCTCGCCCGCTTGCCCTCGCCGTAGAGCACGTACTCGATGATCTCGTCGACGTTGATCGCCATCCCGAGCGCGCGACGTACGCGCGGGTCCTCGAACTGCGGTCGACGCAGGTTGTACCCGATGTAGCTGTAGAGCCCTTCGTTTCCGGACACGTACTGGTAGCGCTCGTCCGAGCGGAAGCGCTCGGCCTGGTGGGGCAGCGCCTGGTACACGTCGATCGCGCCCGCGTGGAGCTCGAGCTCCTGGGCCACGTAGTCCGGGACCACGCGGATGATCAGGCGCTCGTACTCCGGACGCTCGCCCCAGTAGCCGTCGAAGCGCGCGAGCTCGATGAACTCCTCGGGCCGCCATTTGACGAAGCGGAACGGCCCCGTCCCGATCGGGTTGCGATTGAAATCCGAGGTGCGGAGCGAGAACGAGCCGCGCGCCTCCGCCGGGAGGTTGCGCGCATCCATCTCCCGCTTCAGCGCCTCCGCGTCGAGCCGGTGCTTCGGCAGGATGCCGATCGTCCAGTCGATGATCGCGGGTGAATAAAGGCGCTCGTACACCACGCGCACCGTGTACGGATCGAGCACCTCGACGCGATCGACCGCTTCGAACGAGCTCGCGCGCGGCGAGATGTTCTTGGGATCGACGAGCGCGTCGTAGGTGAACTTCACGTCCTCGGCCGTGAAGGGGTGCCCGTCGTGGAAGCGCACGTCGCGTCGGAGGAAGAAAGTGACCACCGGGTTGTGCTCGCCGATCGGCAAGAACTCGGCGAAGCGCTCCTCGAGGTCCTTCCGCACCTCGGCCGGCGTCACCTGGATGCGATCCGCGAAGGGCGCCCCCTCGAAGTAGTCGGCGCCGAGAACCTTCGCGAGCGCGTCGAACAGCTTCGGCTCGACCTTTTTCAGGCGGATGCGCACGCGCTCGGGCACGCGGATGCGCACCTCGGCGGCGATGGGGTCGGCCTTGCCCTTCTCGTTCGTCCGCAGCACCGTCTCCGAGCGCCGCCGCTCGCTCTCGGGGACGAGCTCGATCTGCTCGATGCTCGCGGCGACGCCGGACAGCGCCCCCTCGGCGCGCGCCCGCTCGAGCGCGGCGAGCACGTTCACGGCCGTGGCGGGCGTGCCGTCGGGCAGCGTGCGGCCCGGCACCCCCGCGACGAACGCTTCTTCCGTCACCGTCCAACGCTCGGCGAGCTCCGGCGCGAGGTTCAGGTGCTCGTCCGCCGTGATGAGCCCTTCGAACACGTGCCCCGTCACGCGCGAGCTCCCCGCGTCCTGATGCAGAATCGGATTCAGGAGCTTGGCGTCGCCGATCTCCGCCTGAATGAACGTCGTGAGCCGCCCCGAGCGCGCCTCCGCCCGACTGCCGGAAGTGGGGACCCACAACGCAGACTGCAAGAGCACGATCCCGAGCAGCAGCGGGAGCAGCAGCATGATGCGCTTCGTTCGCATCGGGGCCCACTATGCCCGGAGCTCGGCCCGTGTGCCACGACTGGTTTCGAGGTCCCGCCGGCTCGCCCCGGAGTCCTCGTCGAGACTCGCGGAGTCGATCGCGAACACGGCGCGAGCTTCAGCGGCCAGAGCGCCCAGCACAGCCGTCCCGCGTCACGAGCGGGACAGCGGCGGATGCCGCGCCCGACTGCTACTCTGGAGCGCGCCATGGCCGCGAGCGCATTTCGCCCCGTTCCCCGCACCGGAGTCATCTACGTCACGGTGGAAGCCCAGGCGCGCGGGTTTCGGACGGAAGACCCCGATTGGTGCAACCTGGGGCAGGGCCAGCCCGAAACGGGAAGTCTGCCCGGCGCGCCCCCGCGCGTCACCGAGATTGGCACCGACGACCTGACGCAGGAATACGCTCCGGTCGCCGGCCTCTGGGAGGCGCGCGAGGCCGTGGCGGGGCTCTACAACGCGCTCTATCGGCGGGGGCTTCCCTCGAAATACAGCGCCGAGAACGTCGCCGTGTGCGGCGGCGGCCGCGTCTCGATCATGCGCGCCTGCGCGGCCATCGGCCAAATCCACCTCGGCCACTTTCTGCCGGACTACACCGCGTACGAGGAGCTCCTCGAGGTCTTCCGGCGCTTCACGCCCATCCCGATCCTGCTCGACCCCGAGCGCGGCTACGACTTTTCCCTCGCCGAGCTCCGGCGCGAGATCGCCGGGCGCGGCCTCGGCGCGCTGTTGCTCTCGAACCCCTGCAATCCCACCGGCAAGGCCATCGTCGGCGCGGAGCTCGAGGCCTGGGTGCGCACCGCGCGGGAGCTCGACTGCGCGCTCCTGCTCGACGAGTTTTATTCCCACTATCTGTATGGAGACGGACCGCCCGTCGCGAGCGCGGCCGAGTTCGTCGAGGACGTCGAGCGCGATCCGGTCGTGCTCTTCGACGGCCTCACCAAGAACTGGCGCTACCCGGGCTGGCGCGTCACCTGGACCGTCGGGCCGCGCAGCGTCATCGAGGCCCTCGCCAGCGCGGGCTCCTTCCTCGACGGCGGCGGCTCCCGCCCGATGCAGCGCGCCGCGCTCCCGCTCCTCACGCCCGAGCACGCCCTGGCCGAGGCGGAAGCCATTCGCCGCGCCTTCCGCAAGAAGCGCGACAAGCTCCTCGATGGCCTCCGCGCCCTCGGCGTTCGCGTCGAGCGTGAGCCCGAAGGCACCTTCTACGTCTGGGGAAATCTGAAGAACCTTCCCCCGCCCCTCGACACGGGCCACGGCCTCTTCCGCGCCGCCCTCAAGCGCAAAGTCATCACCGTCCCCGGCCCCTTCTTCGACGTGGACCCGGGCCAGCGCCGCGTCGGCCGCACCTCGCGCTTCGTCCATCACGCCCGCTTCTCGTTCGGCCCGAGCGAAGCCGTCCTCGACACCGCGCTCGAACGGCTGCGGACGCTCGTCGCGGAAGCGCGCGGGTAGCGGACTCTGACGCGTCCCACCCGCGGTCGCGGTCGCGGGCTGGTTGGCAGAGCGGGAGCCGGACACGGCCCATTCCGATCGTGTCCGCCCTCCCGCCCCGAAGCCGCCCGCGTTCGCGGTCGCCCGGCAAGCTATTCCTCGTCGCGGAAGCTCGCCTCCATCTGCACCTCGGCCGGCGACGCGGGAGGCGCCAGGGCCACGGGAACGTTCTCGTCCGCCGCCAGGAGCCGGCGCTTCTTCAGCGCCATGTCGGCAGAGGCGCGCAGACCCGTCGCGGCCGCGTACACGCGCTGGTCTTCGTAGCAAGGCAGCAGCGTGGCGCGGGCGAACGCGACGAGGTCGGGCGTCTGCATGAGAGCGATCGCCGTCGCGAGCGCCTGACGGGCCGCGGCGTAGTCGCCGTCCCGCGCGTGGGCCTCGGCCGCTGCCTGCGCCTCGCGGAGCAAGCGTTCGTCGCGCGCGCGGAGCACCTCGGGGTCCATGGACGCGTCTTCCTCGCCGCGGGGCACGTAGTCCACGAGCACCGGAGTCGTCACCTCTCGTTCGTGACCCGTCGCATCGCGGAACGAGACGTGAACGCGCGCGACCTCGACGTTCGTCGCGGCCGGGTGCCGGGGGGCCGCGATCGCGACGCAGAGCGGGAGCTCGGCCTGATACAGCAAATCGCCGAGGCGCAGCTCGCTCTGCGCGCCCGCCACGGGCACGATGCGCACGCGAACGTCCGCCGCATACGTCGAGACCAACCCGCCGAGCTCCCGCGCAAATGCCGTGAGCACCCCGTCTTCGCTCTGAATGAAGGCGAAGCTCCCCCCGCCCTCCTCCGACAGCTCCGCCAAGATCGAGTGATCGCAGTCGTCGCCGAACCCGAACGCGGACAGGCTGAACGGCCCCACGTGCTCGCGCACGAGCGCACGCAGCTCCGCGCGGCTCGTCGCCACGCCCGTGTTGGCGAGCCCGTCCGTCAGCAAGACCAGCCGCGCGCGCTGATTCGGAGGCAGCGCCGCCGTGCGGAGCGCACGACACCCCTTCAAGAATCCATCCGCCAAGTTCGTCGAGCTCTCAGCGGTCAGGCTCGCCACGGCTGCCCGCAACCGCGCGCGCGACGCCTCGCTGACCTCGTACACCGGCAACACCACGCGCGCCTTCGTGCTGAAGCTCACGAGCCCCACCGAGTCGCCCGGAACCAGATGATCGATGAGCCGCGTCACCGCGTGCTTCACCGCGTCGAGCTTCGACCCCGCCATCGACCCCGACACGTCCACCACGGGCACCACGGTCAGCGGCGGCCGCCGCGTCTCCGCGCCCTGCGTCGGCGCAACCAGCCGCACCAAGACGTCCACGTCGTGCCCCGCGTTCTCCAGCACCTTCCGCCTACCCACCGCTACTTTGATCTTCATGGCACACCTCGTGTCACCCGTGCCCTGGCGCCATTCGCCGCCACGGTGACATCGCCCAACATACGTCCTTGGGGTGCCCCGCGCTTCCCGAGCTAGGACAGCCTATGTCCGCTCGACAGCCCTGAGCACCGAGAGCGCAATACTCGCCCCACACGCCGAGGGCGGCACGCACGATGGCAACGACCGCGAACGCCATGCGAAGGGGCGAACGCATTGGGCGACATCTCGAGCCGCTCCATCGCTCCGGGACGCACCCGGTGCCCTCGCAGGCACCGATCGAGCGCCCCCCAGTCGAGCTCGCGCCCGAACATCCGTGGAGGGGCGGTACGCGCGCCGTCGTGCTCGACCGCGACGACCTCCACTCGTCCGCTTCCGACGCTGATCCTCACGAGCAATGGCCTACCAATCGCGTCGGTGACACCCACTTGGACGGCGTCACTCGAACGCTCAACGGGGGTGGTTCCATGGATCCGGGCGCTGAAAACTCTCTTCTCTTTCATTGGGACCTCTTCGAACCCGGTCTTTTCGGGTTCTGTCCCTGAAAACACGACTACCCCCTCGAAAGTTCAGAGGCGGGCGACCGCGCCCGACGATCCGGCTTGGCTGTACGAGACTCGAACGAGCCTCTCCGTCACAACCTCGAGGCTGCGGTCCGGTCGTTCGCTAGAGCGACAAACGGTTAGGAACGCGCCGAGATATGCGGAAAACTGCGTCGG
>CAYYWA010000122.1:14640-14895 GCA_964475255.1 uncultured Sorangium sp. | reverse complement strand
GCTCGCGGGGCCGTCGCTGGGCAGCGCGCCGGCGGGCAGCGTTCCGCTCACACCGCCCCCGCTCGTCCCGCTTGCGAACGCGCCGGGAGGGAACGCGCCGGGAGGGAACGCGCCGGTCGGCTCACCCCCGCCGCTCGCGCCGTTGCCGCTTGCGAACCCATCGGGAGGCAATCCGCCTCCGCCGCTCGCGCCGTTGCCGCTTGCGAACGCACCGGCGGGGAACGCACCGACGCTTGCGCCGTGGCCCGTCGCGCA
>CAYYWA010000122.1:0-14630 GCA_964475255.1 uncultured Sorangium sp. | reverse complement strand
CCCGCGGGTGCCGCCTTGCCCAGCCCCGACTGCCCCGGGGGGAACCCGCCGCTCGGCTCGCCGCCGCTCGCGCCATTGCCGGGCGCGAACGCGCCGGCGGGGAATGCGCCTCCGCCGCTCGCGCCGCTGCCGCTTGCGAACCCATCGGGAGGGAATGCGCCGGCCGGTTCGCCCCCGCCGCTTGCGCCGTTGCCGCTCGGTCCGGCACCGCTTGCAGCGCCGCCGCTTGCAGCGTCGCCTGCCGGGCCGCTCGCGCCGCCGCCGCTCGCGCCGCTTCCGCACTCTCCTGCAGAGGGGCCGCCGCGCTCGCCGGCACCTGCCGAGAAGCAGCCGTTCGCGGCGTCCCCGCCGGTCCTGCGGAATTTCACGGCCGCGGAGGGGCCGTCACCGGTAGCGGAACGGCCGTCTTCGGCGGCCCCCAAGCTCCTCGTCCGATCGATGCTCGGCCTGCGGGCGTTCGGCCGTGGGTCGGGGCCCGCGCCGAGCCCGGGCGAAGCGCGCGCCGCGCCTGCAGGCCCGTCGTTGCTCGGTCTGAAACGCGGCAGCGGCTCGGGTCCGGTCCCGCAACAAGCAGCTCCGGCTCCCGAGCGGGAAGCCGCTCTGCCGCCGCTCGCCGGGGCCTTGCCCGAAACTCCAGGCGCGGGCCCGGCTCCGCCTCCGCGGCTCGATCAGATCCTGAACAAGATAGAGGACGCACGCGATCGCCGACCCTCGCGCTCGCCGGCTTCGCTGCGCGCGCGCGTTTCGCGTCGCCCCGAGCAGCCGGGGACGCCCTGGTGGGTTCCCGCGCTGATCGCGGGCGGCTTCCTCACCGCCGTGGGAATCATCGTCGGTGTGACCGTGGTGGTCGCGCGCGGCGATCGCGCGGGAGCGACGGCGTCCGATACGTCCGGGAGCGCGGCGCCCTCGGCGAGCGGCTCGGTCGCGGCCGGGGTGAGCTTGCCGCGGCAGCGCCTGCTGCGCGACGAAGAGCAATTCCAGGAGCTGCTCCAACAGCTCCACGGGCGCGGCAAAGAGAGCCCGGAGCTCGCGGCGCTGCTCGACGAGCAAGCCGCCGTCGCCGCGCGCGCGATCGGTCCGGAAAAATGCGTCGGCACGCCGGGCGAATGCGCGGCGCTCGCCGAGGTGCGTGAGCTCGTCACCGGCGACACCCCGACGCGCGTGGTGCGCCGTCGCTCGTCGTCGTCCGACGGGTGGCGCTCGAAATGGCTGGCGGGGCTGAAGATGCCCGGCATTCCCGTCGAGGACGACCCGCGTGTGCAGCGTCGCTTCGAGTTTTACACGCAGAACCCCGTTGGCCGCGAAGTGTTCCAGCAGATGCTCTGGCGGTGCGGCGAGTACAGCGAGCTCATCCGCGCCGCGCTGATCCGGCGCGGGCTCCCGGAAGATCTGCTCGCGGTGGTCTTCGCAGAGAGCGGGTGTCAGCCGCTCGCCAAATCACCCGCGGGAGCCGAGGGGCTGTGGCAATTCATCCCTGCGGCGGCGCGGTCGTATCACTTGCGCGTGATCGAGGGCGTCGTCGACGAGCGGCACAGCCCCGTGAAGGCGACGGAGGCGGCGGTCCACTACCTCTCCGATCTCTACGCGAAGATGGGCCACTGGGATCTCGCGATGGCCGGCTACAACATGGGCCCCTTCGGGTTGCTCGCGCGCATTCAGCGCGCCGGGGGCAACGTGGGCTTCTGGGATCTCGTGGACAGCGATCTGCTCCCCGACGAGACGGCGGACTACGTCCCGAACATCGAGGCGATCGCGCTCATCCTCGCGAACCTGTCGCGCCTCAAGTTCGGCGGCATTCAAACCAAGGCGCCGCAGCTCACCGCCGACCTCCAGGTTCCGCCCGGGACGCGCCTCGGTTTGGTGGCGCGCGCGGCGGCGATGAGCACCGCTGGGCTGCGTCAGCTCAACCTGGACATCAAGGGAGACAGAACGCCGGACTTGCCCGGCTTCATGGTCCAGGTGCCGAAAGACGTGGTGTGGCGCGCCGGGGAGACGCTGCAGGAGCTCCTGCGCGCCGGGGACAACGCCGATCAATGCGTGCCGCCGAACTTCGACTGGGGGCGACAGCGTTTCACCGCGGAGATGGCCGCGAGCTGTCAACGCCGGCTCGCGGCAGCAGCGCCGGTCAGCGGGAGCGCTCCCAACGCGGAGTGAACCCGCCGACCGAACGCGCCGGCGGACATGCTCGAGCCTTCCGGCATGCCCGCCGCGATCCAGGGCTCAGTTGCCGTCCCACTCCTTTTCGAGCTCGAGATCGTAGCCGCCGATCACCTCGGCATCCGGCTCGCCGGTGTTCGTCTGCGCCGTGTAGGCGAACGCCACCTTCTTGAACGCGATCTGGATCGTCTCGAGGGGAACGAGGCCGCCCGTGGCTCCGTTCGTGCTGACGTTCGTGATCATCGCGTCCTTGAGCGTGACCTTGAGGTACGGCATCTGGGAGCCGCCCGCCTTGCGTGCGGTCAACAACACTTGCTGGATGTGCGTCCCCAGGCAGCACATCTTGTAGAGGACGGGGGAGGATTTATCCATGTACTTGGTGATCACGAGCTCGGTCATTTGGACCCGGCCGGCTCCGGACCCACCCCCCTTGCTGCTCGTGCCGGTCTGCACCGCGCTCCACGACCAGTTCTCGACCTCGATCTCGTCCGCGTGGCCGTCGGCCTTGGACTCCCCTTTGATGTCATCGATCTTCAGAAAAATGTCGGTGGACATGGATTCTCTCCTTCATCGACGTCGTTCCGAACGCCGTCCTTCTGATCGCCGTTTACGTCCAACTGGATCTTGCTGAACCTCACCCACGAGGCCCACACACCGAACGATTGGATAGCAGGGTTCTCCGAGCCGGACAAGGCGCCCGCTCGACGCCGAGACGCGCTGCCGGTGGTTCCGAACGGTTGACTCCGGTGCAAATGACTTTTGCCGTCTCCGACGGCTATCCGCGCGCCGAGGCGCGGTCAAGGGAACGCGGTCGGCCCGATTCGCTCGGCCGTGCGCCCGTTCCGGTCGGCGCCGCGTGACACCCCTGTTCGAATACCTATGACCCCGCTCGCGTTTCGTCGTCGTCGAAGGGTGCCGCTCCCGCTGGGAGGCGGCCGCGCCTCGTGTATATGATGGCGCCCCATGGAGCGCGTCTCGATTGCCGTGGCACTGGCCGCCGCACTCAGCGCGTGCGGCTCGGGGGCTCCGCCTCCGCCGGCTGCCGCGCCCAAGCCGTGCGAGCCCGTGCAGCCGACGCTCGCCATCACCGCCAGCGATCGGAGCAACGCGAGCTCCGCCGAGCCGGGGCGGCCCGTGCAAGTGCGCGTCTATCAGTTGAAAAACGACGCGAAGCTGCGCACGGCGAGCTTCGAGGAGATCTGGCAAAACGACGCGGCAGTGCTCGAAGGCGACCTCGTGTCCCTCGAAGAGCATACGGTCTTCCCCGGGCAGACCACGACGGTTCCCGTTTCGCCGAAGGCGGAAGCGACGACCCTGGCGCTCGTCGCGCTCTTCCGCGAGCCGCAAGGGAAGGATTGGTTCATCACCTACGAGCTCGCGCCACCCCGCAACGAGCCGCCGTGCCCGAACAAGGACGTTCAGATTCCGGTGTTCCTGGATCGGATGCAAATTCAGGACGGCACCGGGCGCTAGCTCGGGAACGAGAGTACGTGACATGCCGTACAAGCCGCTTTGGACCGAAGGCTTGCTGGTCAGCCAGCACCACTTCCAACAGCAGGATCGCTACCACGAGCGGCTCCTACACGAGCGGTTGCAGGGCATCAGCCACTACGACTGGGGCATCACGGAGCTCGAGATCGACGAGCGGGGATTTTCCGCAGGGCAGTTTCGGCTGAAGCGCTTCTCGGCGATTTGGCCGGATGGCGCGAGCATCGGGTGCGGTGAAGGGACGGGCGTTCCCGCGCCGCCGCCGCGCCCGCTGCCGCCCGATGCCGTGCGCCTCGAGGTGTACATCGGGCTCGCGCACGAAACGGATGGACCGCTCGTCGCGCAGGACGGAGCGAGCGCTCGGCGCTTCTCGCGCGAAACGCGGACGGTCGTCGATGCGAACAGCGGCGTGTCCGCGCAGGAGCTCGAGTGGGCGCAGCCGAACTTGCAGATTCTGTTCGGCGGCGAACGAATGGAGGGCTTCTCCACGATCCGCGTGGCGGAGCTGCTCCGCCAGGAGAACGGGCAGTTCCAGGTCCTCGACACGCGCATCCCGCCGGTTCTGCACCTGCACGCGGCGCCGTTTTTGGAGAGCGGCGTCCGCCGCGTCCTCGCGAACATCGTTGCGCGGCAGCAACAGCTCGCCGGCGAGCGGCGTCAGCGCCAGGCGGGCAGCGTCGAGTTCCACGTCAGCGAGACCCGGAGGTTCTGGCTCCTGCACACGCTGAACGGCGCGATCCCGGTGCTCAACCACCTGCTCGACACGCCGCGCGTGCACCCGGAAGAAGCCTACGTCGTGCTCGCGAGCCTCGCCGGGATGCTGTCGAGCTTCGCGCCCGACGCGGACCCGTCCGAGCTCCCGAAGTTCAATTACCTCGAGCTCGGCGAGTGCTTCGAGGCGCTGTTCGCCACGGTGCTGCGCCTGTTGCCCGGCGGCATCGAGCAGACCTACGTCGAGATCCCGCTCGAGCACCGTCCGGACGGGATGTTCATCGGGCGCATCGCCGATCCGAAGCTCGTCAACCACGAGCTGTTCGTCGCGGTCAAATCCGGGTTGCCCGAAGCCATCGTGCGTGAGCGCGTGCCGGCCGTGCTCAAGATGGCGGGCTGGAACCAGATTTACGACATCGTGAAGCAAGCTCGGCACGGCGTCCGCGTCGGGATCGAGTGGAGCCCGTCGGGCGCGCTGCCGATGAAGCCCGGTATCTGTTTCTTCCGGGTGCGGCGCGAGGGGACGTATTGGGACGAGATCGCGAAGTCCGCGACGGTGGCGCTCTACTTGCCGGTGGATGGGGACTGGTCCGGCTCCTCGCTCGCGCTCTATGCCGTGCCCCCGGAGCACCGGTGAGTGCATGAAGATCGGCTCTTCCCTGCGCTCCCGGGGGCTCGTCCCCCGCTCCGCCCGCGTGAGGCCCGGGGAGCCTCACCGCGAGCGAGCGAGCCTTCGCGGGTCACGCCATGAGTGATCGAATGTATTGGGTGTGCGCCGACGTGCTGATGCTCGCGGTGCAGCTCCCCGGCGCGCCGCAGCTTCCGCCGCCCGTGGAGCTCCGTCAGCGGTTGCTCACGGCGCTCGACGCGATGGTGGGGCGCGGGCGCGCGGCAGGCGTCTCCGACGCCGATCTCGCGGAGGCGCGCTACGCGCTCGTCGCGTTCATCGACGAGCAGATCCTGAAATCGAACTGGACGGGGCGGAACGAGTGGATGGGGCAGCCCCTGCAGCTCTTGCTCTATCAGCAGTACACCGCGGGCGAGAACTTCTTCGTGCGCCTGCGGGCGCTGCTCCAGGAGGGCCGGCGCTCCGACGCGCTCCACGCGTACTACTTGTGTCTCGTCCTCGGCTTTCGGGGTGCCTATGGCATCAGCGGCGATCACGCCGCGCTCGCCTCGTTCCTCGAAGCGGCGCGGCAGCAGCTCGCGCGGGGCATGCCGCCGTCGGAGCGGCTCGGGCCGCGCGCCGAGCCGCGTGAGCGGGTTCGCGAGACCCGCCGATCGAGCTTGCCGCTCATCGCGCTCGTGCTGGGTGCGGTGCTCGTGACGTCGGGTCTCTTGTTCGGGCTGGAGCGCCTCGCCACGAGCGAGCTCTCCGATGCCGTCGAAGAAATGCCGCAAGCGCGCGGCAAGACCGTGGAGTGACCATGCTCTGGCTCGGGATTGGCCTCGGGTTGTTGGCGGTCGCCGCGTGGGCGCTCGTTCTCATCCTCGAGATCACGCTGTGGGTTGCGGTCGCCGTCACCGTCCTCTGCGTGCTCGTGTTCTTCGGGGTGTTCCTGGTTCGCCGCCTCCTGGCTCGGCAGCGCGCGGCCGCTCTCGAGCGCGAATTGCTCCGGCAGGCCGCCGAGCAAGCCGAGCGGGCGCGTCCGGACCGCCGCGCCGAGATCCTCGCGCTCCAGCAGCAGATGAAGTCGGCGCTGGAGACGCTCAAGCGCACGAAGCTCGGCGCTCAGGGCGGGCGGAGCGCGCTGTACGCGCTGCCTTGGTACGTCGTGGTCGGGCCGCCCGCGGCCGGCAAGACCACGGCGCTCACGCAGTCCGGGCTCGGCTTCGTCGCGCCTCCCGGCAGCTCGATGGCCAAGGTGCGCGGCACCGCCGGCACGCGCAACTGCGACTGGTGGTTCTCCGAGCGCGCCATCCTGCTCGACACCGCGGGACGCCTGGCGACGGGGGACGACGATCGCGAGGAGTGGCTCACGTTCCTCGACACCGTCCGCAAGTTCCGCCCGAAGCGCCCGCTCGAGGGGTTGGTCGTCGCGCTCTCGGTGGAGAGCCTGCTCTGCTCGACGGACGTGGAGCTCGAAGAGACCGCGCACGCGCTCCGCGCGCGCATCGACGAGGTGATGAGCCGCCTCGAGATGGTGCTGCCCATCTACGTGCTTTTCACGAAGAGCGATCTGATCGCCGGCTTCATCGAGTTCTTCGGCGACCTGACCCGCGCTCAACGCGCGCAGACGTGGGGCGCGAGCTTCGCCCTCGACGCGAACCTCGAAGAGCCGGCGCCGGCGATCGAGGCCGAGTTCGACACGCTCGCCAGCGTCTTGCACGCGCGCATGCTCCAGCGCCTCTCGAGCGAGTCGCTGCCCGAGGTGCGCGCGAAGATCCTCCAGTTTCCGGTCGAGTTCCAGGGGCTCAAGAAGCCGCTCGCGCATTTCGTCGAGGAGCTCTGCCGGCCGAACCCGTACCAGGAGACGCCGCTGCTGCGCGGCTTCTACTTCTGCAGCGGGACGCAGACGGGGCGCGCGCTCGACCGCGTGCTCGAGAACATGGCGCGCGGCTTCAACCTGCCGCGCGCGCCGGAGACGAACGAGCGGAACACGACGCCGCAGAGCTACTTCGTGACGGAGCTCTTTCAGCGCGTGATCTTCCCGGATCGGCACCTCGCCGTGCGCTCGCTCTCCCGCACGCGCAGGACGACGCGGGTGCAAGCGCTCGTCGCGGCGCTCGTGCTGTTCTCGATGCTGTTGGTGCTGACACCGGCGGCGCTGAGCTACGCGCGCAACGTGCGCCTGGTGCGCTCTACCGTGCGCGACGTGGACGCGGCGGTGAAGCTCGAGCAGGCCCCGAGCGCGACCACGCAAGCCACCGCCGCGGCGCTCGATCGCCTCGTAGGGCGCGTGCAAACGCTCGAGCGCGAGAAGGACGAGTCGAGCGTTCGCGGCCTCTTCGGCCCGTACCTCGCGGAGGAGCTGCACGAGACCGTCAAGGGTGCGTACCTCGAGCGGCTGCACCGCCTCGTGAGCGGCCCCGTGCAGGCGCAGCTCGTCGCGGACGTGCGCGGCATCGGCGACCTCGCGCGGATGGACGCGGAGAATTTTCGAACCTCGTACGACGATCTCAAGCTCTATCTGATGCTCTGCCGGCCCGAGCGGCTCGTTCCGGAGTGGGCGTCGGAGCGGCTCGCGTACACCTGGGCGCGCGCGTTGCGGGCGCAGACGCCTGGCGACGAGCGGACGCTGATCGCTCACGCGCAGTACTTCGTGAACGCGCTCGCCGCGGACAGGAGCTACGCATTCAAGGAGGATCCAGCCGTCGTTTCTCGGGCGCAGGGGCGCCTCGCGCTCGTCCCGCTCGAGGAGCTGCAGTACGGCTGGCTCGCCGAGAGCGCGCGCGGCGTGCCGCCGATCCGTCCGGAGAACATCTTCTTCGGCGCGTCGGCGGCCTACTGGGACGCGCGCGAGAGCGTCGAGGTCCCGGGCCTGTACACGGCGCGCGGCTTCCAGGAGGTGAAGAAGGTCCTCGAGGAGCCAGACGGGCGCTTCGCGCTCGAGCCGTGGGTACTCGGGCAAGCGCTCCCCGCGGGAGCGGACATGCGCACCGCGAGCGCGGAGCGGCTGCGCTCGCTCTATTTCCGGCGCTACACGCAGGCGTGGTCGTCGTTCATCGCGGGCCTCTCGGTGAAGCCGCCGACCGACGTGCGGGGCGCGATCGACGAGCTGCGCGTCCTCTCCGAGTCGGAGGGCCCGTACGTCCGCCTCTTCCGCGTGATCGGGGAGAACACCCGACTCGACGTCTCACCGAGCTCGCTGCTCGAGAAGGGCAAGGAAGCGGTCGCCGAGACGCTCGCCCAGGCAGCGAGCGCCATCGGCGCGTCGAGCGCGGCGCCGCCCACGCCGCGTCCGGTCTCCCCGGTCGAACAGGATTTCGCGTCGCTCCTTCGATTCGGGTTCGGCAACGCGGCCTCGGGTGAGGCCGACGCGGCGCCGTCGGGCCTCAGCCAATACCTCGCGCAGCTCTCGACGCTCGAGGTGGCGCTGAGCCAGCTCGTCGAGTCCAACGCCGAGCCGACGCAGGAGTTCGAGGTGGAGCTCGGGCGCACGGCGAGCGCGGTGCAGCGCTTGCTCGCCGGCCTCGACGCGCGCACGCGCCTCGTCCTCGAGCCGCTGCTCATGAACCCGATCCGCGGGAGCCGAGCGGGCTTCGTTCAGGCCGACTACAGCGCGCTCGGTGAGCGGTGGAAGGCCGAGGTGTGGGAGATCTACAACGAGAAGATCGCGCCGCGGTATCCGTTCGCGGAGGCGCCCGCCGAGGTCAGCCTCGCCGAGTTCGCGGAGTTCTTCCGGCCGGACTCCGGCATCCTCTGGAAGTTCTTCAAGGAGAACCTCGAGACGCGGCTCGAGCGCAAGGGCACCCAGTTCGTGCCGCGCGCTGCGGCCGATCCGCTGCCGCTCCGCTCGGACTTCTTGCAGTGCCTGAACGTCGCGCAGGAGATCACCGAGGCGGTCTTCGGCGGAGGACCCGAGCCGCTCGTGCGCTTCGACGTGCAGATGCACCCGGTGAGCAGCGCGATCGCCGAGGTTTCGCTGGTCGTGGACGGCAAGGCGACCGTGTACCGCAACGAGCCCGAGCGCTGGCTGCCGATGCAGTGGCCCGGCACCGAGTCCCCGAAGGGAGCCGCGCTCAAGGTGCGCGGCGCCGGGTTCAACGACGAGATCCCGCGCCTGGGCGATTTCGGCCTGTTTCGCTTGTTCGAAGCGGGCGGCGTCAAGGCGACGGGGAAGGGGACGCTCGCGGGGCGCTGGACGCTCACGCGCCCCGGCCAACCTCCCGTCACCATCGACATCAAGCCGGCGAAGAGCGTGCACCCGTTCACGCGCGGGTTCTTCCGGCGCCTGCGCTGCCCGGCCGCGGCAACGACGCCGAAGGCCATCGCGGCCGGGGGGATGCCGTGACGGAGGTCGTGCTCGGTGCGCCGGGGCTGTTCGGCAAGGCGCGGGCGCACGGGGACTTTTTGCACGTGAACGCGGGCCATCGCGCCTTCGTCGCGTTCGACGACTGGCTCACGCACAGCGTCGAGTGGGCAGCGGCGCGGGCGGGCCCGGCGTGGTCGGAAGCGTTCGCGAAGGGGGCGATCCATGCGTTCGTGTTTCGCGTGGAGCCCGGGGCGCTGCTCACGGGCGCCTTCGGGCCGAGCGCGGATCGATCCGGGCGGAAGTTTCCCCTCGTCATCGCGGCGCCCGTCGAGGTCGACGAGCGACAGCCTCGGGTGCCGGAGCTCCTCCCCCTGATGCTCGAGCCGTTCTGGGACGCGGCGGGCCGACTCCTCGTGGATCTCGAGACGCACGCGGAGCTCGACGTCCGCGACGCCTTGGCGGGGACGGTCATCGAGGCGCCGCCGCCCCTCGCCGAGGCCCGCGCGTCCTACGACGAGTGGACGCACGTGCTCCCTCTTTCGGAGCTCTGGGAGCTCACCGGGCTCTCCGACGGCGCGGCGGCGGCGCGGACGCTCCAGGTGCTCACGGAGGCGCTGCGCCCGCTCTGCAACAAGGAGCGCAGCGACTCGCCGCTCTCGCTCCGCCTCCCGCTCGGCGCGGCCGGGGGAGCGGCCCTCTGCTTCTGGCTCGACGTCGCCGGCCGGCTGCTCCAATGGAAGCGGTGCATTCCGAGCTTCTTCTGGTCACACGACGGCGAGTCGGGCTCCCTGATGCTGCAGCCGGGCATGCCCCCGCCGAGCACGCTCTCCGAGCTGTTCCTCCCGACCGACGCCCGGGACGAGATCTGCGATTTGACGTCGCCGCCCGTCGAAGCCGTGGTCGCCGGCCTGCCCCCGCTCAGCGACCGAGTCGCCGCTGCGCTCGCACACGAGGGGGCACCGGTCGCCGCGCTGCTCGAAGCGACCGGGTGATGGGATTCACACGGCGGCTCCCGCGTACCCGCTTCCTTCCGAATCGGGTCTGTTAATATCGTTCCCGTGGCACGAGCCTTCGTCCTGCATGCGTACACCCTGGACAACATGCAGGTGGAGGCCAAGCGGCACCGCTTCGCGGGGCTGCCGATCCGCGTCGGCCGCAACCCGCTCAACGATTTCCACGTGCCGCATCCGCTCGTCTCGAGCTTTCACGCGCGCATCGAGAACGTCGACGGCGCGATCTGCGTTCGCGATCTGAACAGCAAGAACGGCGTGTACGTCCCGGGGTATCCGGGGCAAAGCGGCCTCAAGCGCATCACGCCCGACACGCCCACGGATCTCTCCGCTTCGAGCTTTCAGTTCTTTCTCGGGCCGGAGATGCGCGTGCAGGTCTCGTTCGACGAGGCGCCGGCGAGCGTCGCGCTACGCGCGGCACCCGGCAGCGGCAGCGTGCTCGGCAATCCCGCGATGCTGCTCGAGCAGGGCGACGCGGGCGCGTTGCCGCCGTTGCCCGCGCCTCCCGGCGGTGGCGGCGGGTTGCCGTTGCCGCCTCTCGGTGCAGAAAACCCATACGCGGGCGCGGCTCCCGGCGCGCTGCCGCCGCTCCCGGAAAACCCCTTCGGTCCGGCTCAGGGGGCGCCGCCCGCGCCCGGGGGCTATCCCGCGGGCGCACCGTTGCCGCTTCCGGGTCATGGCGGCGTCGATCCGAGGGGAGGAGGGCTTCCGTACGAGGCACCTCGACCGTCGAGCAGCACGCAGCACTTCCAACATTTGGGGCTCGAGTCGCTCGCGCTGCAGGGCTTGCGAGAGCTCGCGTCCTCGCTGGTCCCCGGGAACGCGCTGGAGACCACCGGCGACGTCGCGCGGCTCATCACGAAGCTGCACGACGCGATGGACGTCTTCTGTCGATCGTTCATCCCGATGCGGGACGGGTACTCGCAGTTCGTCTCGTCGCTCGATTTGCAGCAAGCGGCGGTGCGGCGGAGCATGTACCGCTCGCGCGCATACGAAGCCGTGGCCGAGGCCCGAACGCCCGAGGCGGTCGCCGCGGCGTTGCTCGATTTTCGCGACCCCTCGTTCGACGCGCCGCAGGCCGTGGAGGGCATCTTCGCGGACATGATGCTCCACCAGATGGCGCTCCTCGACGGGGTCATGCGCGGCGTGCGCGCGTTGCTCGACGAGCTCTCGCCCGACAACCTCGAGCGCCAGGTTCCGGGCACCGCGCTCGGGATCTTGGGGCGCCGCTATCGCGAGCTTTGGGAGACCTATCGCCAGCGCTTCGAGGATTTGTCCGACGAGCGCCAGGCGTTCGCCTACATCTTCGGGCCCGAGTTCACGGCCGCGTATCGCCAGTACCGAAAGCGCCGCTCCGAAACCAGCTGACGTCGCTTCGGGATCCCACGCCGTGCTGCTCGCGCGCAGCGGGCGTCAGGGTTGGGGTGCGTTCTTCGACGTGTCTTCCTCCGGCTTTCCGATTTCGGCCCAGAGGGACTCGGCGCTGGCGACGAGGGAGCCGTCGGGGCGGAGCGTGAAGACGCGCTCGAGATCGGCTTTGCGAATGGTGTTTTCCATGCCGTCGCGGACGACGACCTGCTCGACGACGCGCAGCGAGCTTTCCTGGAAAACCGGGGTCGCGGTCAGGCGGTACTGAGCGAGCCCCGCGCCCGGCGCCGGGCGGTACTCGATGCGATCGAGCGGGAAGCTCGCCGCGCGCAACAGGTGACCAGCACGGAGCAGGTACACGGAATACTGCGTCTCGCACGATTTGTTGGGCGCGACCTTGGCGCAGCCGTCGTCGGTCGTCGCGATCAAGAGGTGCGGTCCCATCCGCTCGAGAGAAAAGCGCGAGGTCTTCGGGTTTCCGCGGTAGGTGCCGATCGCGTAGACCTCGGCGTAGCCCTCGCGCGGGCGCAGGAGCGCGAGCGGGCCCATGGCATCGCCGCCGACGAGGTCGTGCGTCTTGAGCCACGCCACGCGGAACCCGTCGGGCCCCGCGGCGACCATCGCTCGATCGACCTTCACCGGAATGCTTCCGGCGCGCGGCCCCTCCACTTCACGGAGGTCCGCGGGATCGAAGGCGGCGCGGCCGGCGCAGTTCGGCGCGCTCGTGTCGAGCGACGCCGACGCGGGATCGTAGCCCGGCAGCACGATCGACCAGTAGTCCTCCGGCTGGAGCGACGAGATCACCCCGGCGACCCCGCGCCGCTCGAGCGCCTTGAGGCAGATCGGGACGGGCACGTTGCGCCGCGCGCGATCCTCGATTTTCGAGGTCTGGATGGTGGGGCTGCACGCGACGAGCGCGGAGGCGAGGGCCAAGGTCCCCGCGAGGCCCGCTGCCGCGCTTCGGAGAACGGTGGGGCGTATCACAAGACCTCCAGCGTCTCGACGACGCGCAAGAGCTCGTCCGTGACCTGAGTCAGCGTTTCCCCCTGGTAGACGATCTGGAGGAGCACGATGCGCCCTTCGCCGCGAATCAGGTACTCGCGGCTCTTGCTCAAGAACGGGCGCTTGGCCGCCTCCACCTCGCGCTCCACCGTGTACGCGCGCCCCTGACCCACGGCGGTGGCGACCGGGATTTGCGACGCGACGACCTTGGCGCCGACGGAACGCGCATCCTCCTCGTAGCGGCGCATCACCTCCTCCCACGACTCGCCCCGCGGATCCGGGCGCTCGTAGATCGCGAAGGAGTAGGCGTTCGGCGAGATGTAGCTCACGTAGCGCTGGCCCGGCACGTTGCCCGCGTCCCGAAGCCTCCAGTTCTTCGGGCGGGAGAGGCGCACGCCGCCCTCGAGCACGGTCACGCCCGCGTACCCGGGCCGCGGGGGCGGCTCCGGCAGATCGAGCGGCGGATACGGCTGCTCGAACGCTTGCAAGGCGCCGGACTCGGTCGCTACTTGCCAGTCGTAGAAGGTGCGGTTCTTCGTCGCGGACTCGGGCGCACCGCCACAGGCGAGGGTGAGCGAGCCGATCACCCCGAACAGGCCGAACAACCGAACGCGCGACGCCACGGCCGGGCGAGGTTAGCAAACCGGGTCCTTCCCCTGCAACGCGCGCGGCGTGCGGTCGGGAGAAAGGCACCGGGCGGGCGGCCTCTTTCGAACCCGGCGGCAGCTTTGATAAAAGCGAACGCATGCGACGCTCGCTCGTCCTCGCCGGCGCTCTCCTCGCCCTGCTCGGACAGGGGTGCAGCTCGCCGATGTTCCGCATGGCGGACGGCTCGGACGCCGCGAGCTACGTCGAGGAGCGACCGATCGGCTCTGCGCTCGAGGCGCTGCGATTCCGCTCGGGTGTGTGCTCGGGCGAAGATCTGCGTCCCGAGACGGCGCGCCTCGACGCCGAGCACCTCGTCGCGTTCCTCGATCGACAGCGCATCGACGTGCGCGTCGAGCGCCCGCGCGCGGATCTCGTCTACCTGAACATCGCCGGCGTCGGCACCGACCGCCCCGTGCGCTTGCGCGTGGCGGTGCTCGAGAGCCCCGACGCCGCCGGAGCCGAGCTCGCGAAGGCCATCCGTCAGCACGGCAGCGGCTCATGGGGCGTGCACCGCGCGAACCTCGCGGTGCTCGGCCCGATCGGCTCCGCTGAGGACGATCTCATCTTCGTCGCGAAGACGAAGCTCTCGTGTTGGGGCGTGTTCACCGTCGCTGACGGCGACGAGCTGTTCGTCGTCGAAGGCGGCTATCGCGAGCTCTGAGCCTCGTCGGGGAAGGCCCCGCGTCTTTCCAGCGCTATCGCGCTCGTCGTGCGCGCGATAGCGCTGCCGTCGCTGGGCGCGCCGAACGCGAGTCCGTCTCGAAATCCGCTGCGGTCTCGGCCATCCCCTCCGGCGTCGGCCACGAATCGAGATTGAGCGGTCAACCGCCGTCGGCGCTGACGCGCGCCTGGCCGTCCTCGGCAGGGCTCACGACCGCCGTGAAGCTTCGGGGCGGAGCCGAGCTCGGCGCAGCCTCGACCACAGCGTCGAGCGCAGGCGTCGCCTCGGGCTCGTCGCGAACGCTGCGACTCGCGAGCTCGGGGCTGCGTCGCAGGTTGTAGCGCAGGATGCAGTAGACGGCGCGCACGCCGTCCTTCCACCCGATCTTCTTGCCCTGCTCGTAGGTACGCCCGGAGTACGATGCCGACCTCGTACACGCGGCAGCGGAGCTTGGCGCCTCGTTACCACACTCGCTCGAACGGCTCGCGCCCGGCGAAGGCGGTCCGCTCGGACCGGTGCCCGCTGCCTACGAAGAACCGAAGCGCCGACTGGAGCGAAGAACGGTTGGGAGCGCGCCGAAATCCGTGGAAAACGGTGTCGAACAGCGTCCCCGCGTGGGGAGGGGGCCCCGCCGAATTCGGTTCAGCGGGAGGGAGGGCGCGGCCCGTC
>CAYYWA010000121.1:0-15099 GCA_964475255.1 uncultured Sorangium sp. | reverse complement strand
TACGTGCGGTGCTGCCGGATCATGGTGTTGCGGAGTCCGTTCTCGCGCTGGATCGCCTGGACCGTCGTCCCGAACCGGGCCGCGATCTCGCCGAGCGTGTCGCCGGCCTTGGCCCTGTAGTTGACGATCCGCGGGCGTGCCTTGATGAGGCCCGCCTCGACGAGCAGCGCGCCCGCGCGGCGCGCCGTCTCTTGCGCGATCGGGTTGTAGAAGCGCAGGTGTAAATGCGTCGCGTGCCCCGGCGCGTGCCGCACGATCGCACGCTGCCGTCCCGGGAACCCGCGGAACAGGCTGCGCACCCAGAAGGGATCTTCGCCCGACTCGAGCGCGAACTTCTCGAGCATGTTCAGGATCGACCGATCGACGAGGATGAACTCGATGTCCGTCTCCGTGACCAGTGCTCGAACGAACGCCCACGTTCGCGGCAGGTCGAGGTTCTTCTTCGTGCCGCGGGCATACCAGGGCGAGTCGTTGGTGTAGTAGAAGGAGATGTCGACGTCGCGACCCGACTGGTGGCTCACGTGGGGGCGCAAGCGCCCCCCGGTCTCCGCGCTGATGGCGCCGAGGTGGAGCGGGGGAGTGTTGGGAAAGGTCGCGTGGACCTTGCGAATCGCCGTGTCCAGGTACTCGAGCGTCTCCTTGGTACCCCAGGCGTTCTCGGGTTTCACCAGCTCGTACAGCGGCGACGCTTCCGCGAGCACGCCATTGAGCAGCGCGCCTCGGTTGGGCGTGCCGAACGAGACGGAGCCGAGCACCGCCGCGTTCGTCGTGATCGCCTCCTGGATTTGCTCGGGGGTCCACCCGTCGAGCGGGTGGACGTCCAAGTCCAGGGCCTCGCCGATCTCCACGGCGTCGATGTCGAGGATCTCGTCCTGAATCGTCTCTTGCGCGGCCGCAGCCTCGGCGTTCGCGTCGTGCGCCGATTCCGGCACGGGCGTCGTCGAGCTCGTGCAAGCGACGAGCAGGGTCATCAGCCACCCACCGAGGTGGCCCAGGCGATCACGTGCTTTTGGCGGCATAGAAGGCGAGCGTCCTTTCCAGGCCCTCCTCCAGGGACGTGAGCGTTCCCAGATACCGTCGCGCGCGAGCCGGGTCGAGCACGGATCGCTCGAGATCCCCCGGGCGGGGCGGCCCCGCGGTCAATCGCGCTTCGCGTCCAGCGAGTCTCGAAATGATACGGGCGAGCGCCTCCGTCGTGGTCTCCTCGCCGGTGGCCACGTTGAGCACCGGCTCCTCCAGCTTGCCGGTGAGCGCGAGCACGTTCGCCCGCGCCACGTCCGACACGTACACGTAGTCTCGGACGCACCCGGCGTCGCCCGCTTCGCGACGCGCGTTGATGCGAAGCTCACCGCCCGCGAGGGCGGCGGCGAAGAAGATGGCGACCACTCCCGCTTCGCCGTGCGGATCCTGTCGCGGACCGTAGACGTTCGCGTAGCGGAGGATGGTGAACGGCAAGTCCCGATAGGAGCGATACGCGGCGAGCAGGTGCTCGAACGCGAGCTTGTGAATCGCATACGGGCTCGCCGGTCGCGCTGGCGTGTCCTCGGAGGCGCGCGTGCCCTCGGGAACTTCGCCGTAGATCGCGCCGCCGGTGCTCGCGAAGACGACGCGAGAAACGCGTGCGCCCGGCTCGGTGCACGCATCGAGGAGGTTGATGCCGCCGACCACGTTCACCTCGGCGTCGCGCCGCGGCTCGCGAACGCTGATCGCCACGCTCGCCTGCGCGGCCTGGTGGCTGACGACGTCCGGCCGGAACTCGCGCACGACACGCCGCGTGGCGTCGGCGTCCCGCAAATCGACCTCGAAGAGAGGGACGGAGGCGGGCACATTGGTGCGTCGCCCGGTGCTCAGATCATCGAGCACCGCAGCCTCGTGCCCGGCTTCGAGAAGGGCATCGACGACATGACTGCCGACGAACCCCGCTCCTCCAGTGACGAGTACACGCACGCGGTTCTTATACATGTGGAGCCGCGGGCGGTCGAGCACGAGAGTGGGTTCCAGGGGGACAACCGGAACCGGTTTCCGGTGGAATGACCCAAAATTTGCGCTCACTGTGCAGGATTGCACTGTGGGCCGTGTGCGCACAGGCTACGGCGCCATGGACATCCACTCCGACCCCGACCCAGTAGCGATTCTGCTCCGATGGCACGACGAGGCGGTGCGCAGCGGATCGCGCGAGCCCAACGCCATGATGCTTGCAACAGCGACTTTGGATGGGCGCCCTTCCGTGCGCACGGTGCTGTTCAAGGGTGTGGTCGATGGACACATCCACTTCGTGAGCAACTACGAGAGCCGAAAGGGCCGGGAAATCGCGCAGAACCCGGCCGTCGCGCTGGTCTTTTTCTGGCCCGAGCTCGGGCGACAAATCCGAATCGAGGGACGCGCCGCGCCGGCATCCGCGGAGGAGTCCGATCGGTATTTCCGCTCGCGTCCGCGCGACAGCCAGCTCGGCGCGTGGGCTTCACTGCAGAGCAGCCCGATCGAGTCGCGCGAGGCGCTCGAGGCGCGCTACGAAGCCGCGCGCCGACGCTTCGAGGGGCGCGACGTGGAGCGCCCGCCTTCTTGGGGCATCTACGCCGTGGAGCCGGAGAGCGTCGAGCTCTGGATCTCGCGACCGTCGCGGCTCCACGATCGCTTCCTCTATCGTCGCACCGGCGCCGCCTGGTCGATCACCCGACTCGCACCGTGACGTCGGCGTCCACGCCGTCGGCTTACGGCGGGGGCTCGCTGCGGCGAGGACGGAGCGCGCGTTCGATCGCGGAGCCGACCTCGGGAGGAGCATCGCAGTAAGCGGCGTGATGTCCGGGCCCGGCCGATGTCGTGCCGGTGCTGCAGCCGGAGAGGTGGTTTCGGGAGAGAAACTCGTCGAGGTGCCGCACGAAGTGCGCCGCGGTGCCCTCGGCATCGGGACCGAAGAAGTCCCAGAAGTAGCGGCGAGCCGTCATCAGTCGAAGAGCCGGAGCACCGCGAACAGCACGAGCCAGACCGCCGCGAGGAAGTGCCAATACTCCACGCACAGGCTGATGCCTTCGTGGCGGGAGCTCGAGTATTCGCGGCGCTGCGCCCGTGCGAGCACGACGCCGAGCGGCACCAAACCGGCGAGCACGTGGGCCGCATGCAGCCCCGTGAGCAAGTAGAAACTGAACACGAAGAGCGATGGGGTGCTCGAGTGCAGCTCGAGCGCGGCCAGATCGCGCCAGTTGGCGGCTTGCGCCGCGAGGAAGGCGAGGGCGAGAATCCCACCGGCCCCGAGGCAGCGTACGAGCGTTTGCGTCCGGTTCACCCGCGCGGCGCGGCGCGCTCCTTCGAGCACGGCGCTGATCGAGACGACGAGCGCCGTCGAGAGCCAGAGCCCCGCGGGTGCATGGGGAGTCGTCTCGACGCGCCAGTGCGTGGCTTGAGACCGCGTAATGACATACGCGACGAGACCCGCCGCGAAGAACATCGTCAGTGAGGCGAACAGCACGTACAGGCCGAGCCGCCGGGAGGACAAGCGCACCGAGGGTCGTTTCGGCGTCGCGCTGGTATGGGGCAGGGCCTTCTGGTCCATCGGGTCGCGCTGGCATACCACCTGGGCGTTCTCGTGCCGAGTGTGGGCTCACCGCGTGACAAGTGACGCGGAGCTGCCTATTCTGCGCGAAACCGCGGCCTCGTCAGCATGGCCGCGCACGTCGCCGTGTTCGCCGCCTCCGACTCGCCCATCGTGCGCCCGGCCGAGAACTCACGAGAACCGCCCCGGCTCTTCGAAGCGCTGCGCGCGGTCGCTTGCGGGGTGCTCGGCGCCTGGACGTTGGTGCTCGCCGACGCGAAGATCCGCGCGGGGCTGCCAGACTCGGTGGTCGTCGATCACGCCCTCGGGGCGCTCGGGCTCTATGCCGCCGTGGGCGCGCTCGTTGGCAGCGTGGTGTGGGGACTCATCGCGCTCGAGCGGGCCATTTTTGGCCGGCGAACGGGGCGCCTCCGCGTGGTCCTGTTCGCCGCGTACTATTTTCTCGTGGCCGCCGCCGCCAGCGTGAGCACGGCCATTTGGACGTTCTCGGGGGACCGCGCGCAGCGCTCGGTGCTCGCCATCGCTGGCCCCATCGCGTTTTGTGTCGCGTGCGGCGCCGCCGCGGCGCTCGGCGCGTATTTCGCGCGCCGCGCGCTCGTCGCGCTCGAGGGCGGGAGGCGCAGGCCGTTCGTCGGCGTCGTCGCGTTCCTCGTCGTCGCGGGGGCCGCGGCGACATACGTCGATCTCACCTGGTACGTGGCGCTCTATCCGCGGCTACACACGCTGATCGAGGTCGTGGCCGTGCTCTGTTTCGGCGTCGCCTACGGGCTCTTGCTCACCGTGGCCTCGCGGTTCGCGATGGCCGATCGCGTCGTCGGCGCGCTCGGGCTCGGCGCGGCCGCGTGGCTCGCGCTCACCGTCGTCTCCCCGGGCGTCCGCACGTTTTACGACGACAGCCTGAAGCACGTTTGGCTCGAGGAGGGCTACGTCGGCCGCATGCTGCGGCGGCTCCAGGTGATTGAGGCGTACCTCGAAGATCCCTGGAACTGGCCCGGGCTGCACATGTCCCGGATCCAGCGGCTGAGGAAACGGTATCCGCTCCCCGATCTGTCCCCATCGCCCGTATGGAGCGAGCCCCTCGCGGAGCCTCCCGAGACCTGGGACGCGCTCCGGCAGATGCGGGGCGGGCAGCCGCGTTACGACATCATCGTCTTTTACGTCGACTCTCTCAGGGACGACGTCGCCGAGAGCCGCGTGATGATGCCCGAGGTGCGACGCTTCGCGGCAAAGTCGCTCGATTTCCGCAACGCGTACTCGACCGGCTCCGACACCCTGCGCTCACTGCCTGCGCTCACGGGCGGCAACTACGACGTGTTCCAGACGCCGCCGAACGACATGCTCCGCGTGGCGCGGCGCTCCGGGTACGAGACCACCCTGATCATCGCCAAGAGCGCCTACGAGTTCTTGGGCAAGCTGCGCCCGGAGTTCGGCTTCGAGCGCGCCGAGGTGATCGAGGACTATCCGGCGGAGCAGCGGGTGTGGGGCTACGGCGCTCAGGGTCCGACGGCGCGCCCCATCGTCGATCGCGCCATCGAGGAGCTCCGCAAGGAGCGCACGCGCCCGCGGCTCTTCTGGCTCTTCCACTTCGATCAGCACAACTGGCCCCACCTCGAGGCGGACCACATCGCGGCGGAGGCCGCGCGCTTCGGGCTCGAAGACGACCCCAATCAGCTCGCCTATCGCTATCGCGTGGTCGCTCGCTCCGTCGACGCCGAGTTCGGGCGCCTCGTCCGCGCTCTCGAAGAGCAGAACCGGCTCGAGAACACGATCGTCCTGTTCGTCTCCGATCACGGGGAGTCACTCGGGCGCGACGGGTTCTGGATGCACTCGGTGTTCTTGTGGGAGCCGTTGATTCGCGTGCCGCTCGTGCTCCACGTGCCGGGGCAGACGGGGCGCGTCATCCGCGACAAGGTCTCGATCGTCGACGTCGCGCCGACGCTCGGGCGTTTCATGGATCCGACCCTCGATGGGGCCGGCTTCCACGGGCAAGACCTGCTCGGCTATCTCTTACCGAAGCCGCCGCCGCGGCGCTTCCCGCTGCTGTTGCTCGGGGCATCGCGGGACGTGCTCGTGCGGGTCGGCTTCGTGGATCCGGTGGACGAGTTCAAGCTTGTGCTCTCGTTGGAGTCCGCGCTGCCCGAGCTCTACGACTTGCGCTTGGCCGACGTCGACGCGGTCAACATCGCGGGGCATCACAAGAAGCGCGTGCAGCGTGGCCTCGAAATGCTCGTCCGTTCGCCCGTCTTTCCGCGCACGCATGAAGACTTCGACGTGCGGGACACGCGCGAGCAGAAGGCCGGGCTCACCGCCGCGGCGCGGTGAGCGCGCCGCGCTTCGTCAGAGCGGCGCCGCGGAGATCTCGAGCGCCGCGGTCGCTTCGGCGCGGACGAACGCGTCCGAGTCCCCGAGCGCTGCCCGTTCGAGAGCACCGCGCGTGGTCGGGGTCGCGTGGCGGCAGAGGGCCCCGAGCGCCCACGCGGCGTGTCCCCGCACGAGCGGGCTCGGGTTGTTCGCGAGAGCCCGCTCGAGCGCCGGCACCCCGCGCGGATCGTCGCTGTTGCCGAGCGCGACGGCGGCGTTGCGCTGGAGCATGCGCAGGCTCGCGCGGCGAAGCGCGCTCCCCTGGACCAAGCGGCGATAGCCCGATGAGCCGAGCTCGAGCAACCCGACGAGGTCGAGGGTCGTGAGCTCCGGCCGCGCCGGGAGCGGACCGTTCGGCTCCCGGCCCGCGGCGTTGTAGGGGCACACCTCCTGGCACACGTCGCAGCCGAAAACCCGCTGTCCAATCGCCGAGCGGAGCTCACGTGGAATCGGCGCCGACGATTCGATCGTCAGGTAGGCGATACAGCGGCGCGCGTCGAGCACCTGCGGACCCACGAAGGCGCGCGTCGGACAGGCGTCGAGGCAGGCCCGGCAGCTCCCGCACCCGGCGCGGATGGCCGTGCTCGGCTCGAGCTCGAGGTCGGTCACGAGCTCCCCGAGCAAGAAGTAGCTGCCGAGTCCCGGCGCGATCACCATCCCGGACTTCGCGGCGAACCCGATCCCCGCGCGGGCGGCGAGCGCTCGCTCGAGCAAGGGCGCGGTGTCGACGCACACGCGCGCGAGCAGGGGGCGTCCAGCGAGCGTCGCGAGCCGGGCGGCGAGCTCGGAGAGCAGGCCACGGAGCACCCCATGGTAGTCCGCGCCGCGCGCGTACCGCGCCACGGAGCCAAGGAGGCGTCCATCGCGGCTCCGCAGCGGAACGAGATCGCGCACGCCGTGCGCTGCCGCGACCACCACGACGCTCCGCGCTTCCGGGAGCAGCGTTCGGGGGTCGTGCCGCGGGAGGCGCTCGAGGTACGCCATGGTCCCCGCGTAGCCGGCCGCGAGAAACGCCTCGAGGTGCGCGCGGGCCGCCTCGAGGGGCGGGGCGGTCGTGACCCCGACGCGCGCGAACCCCAGCTCTCCTCCGACGGTGACGAGCGCCCGCGTGAGGCCCGCTGGGGTTCGCTCGGCGGCGTCGAGGGGCGGCCCGTCGGGCGTGTACCGGTGCACCGCGGCGGAAGCCGGGTCGGGGCTCGGGGAGGGGGGCGGCATCACGGAAGGAGCCCTCGGGGTCGATGGCCCGACCCCCGAGCCAATCCCGGTGCTCGGGAATAAACCGCCGCCCTCCCGGGTCCCCAGCGCCGACGCTTTGTGGTAACGGCCGGACTCGCCGGCGGGCAGGACGAGCGGGCTTCGCCGGCGAAAGAGCGGGAAGAAGTCACGTGATCGAGATCCGCGACCTTTACAAGTACTATGGCGATCGACGAGCGCTCGGCCCGGTGACGGCGGAGATCGCCAAGGGCGAAATCATCGGGTTGCTCGGCCTCAACGGCGCCGGGAAGACGACCACGCTGCGCATTCTCGCGTGCGACCTCTTGCCGACGAGCGGCACCGTCCGCGTGAGCGGGCACGACGTGGTGAGCGCTCCCGAAGAGGTGCGCGCGCGCGTCGGCTACCTGCCCGACCGGCCGCCCCTCTACGACGACATGACCGTCCGCGAGTACCTGGCGTTCGCCGCGCGCCTGCGGCGCGTGCCACGCACGGACGTATCGCGGCGCGTCGACGAGGTGGTCGAGCAGACCGAGCTCGGGGACGTGATGCATCAGATGATTGGTACCCTGTCCCACGGGTTCCGCCAGCGCGTGGGGATCGCGCAGGCCATCGTGCATCGGCCGGCGTTCGTCGTCCTGGACGAGCCGATTTCCGGGCTCGATCCCGTGCAGATCGTCGAAATGCGCGAGCTCGTGCGGGGCCTGCGCGGAGCGCACACGGTGATCGTCTCGAGCCACATCCTCACCGAGATCAGCGAGACGTGCGATCGCATCTTCGTCATCGACGAGGGGCGCATCGCCTGGGCCGGCACCGAGAAGGAGCTCTCGAGCGAGTTCGGGCAGGGGATGCGCATCGACGTCACCGTGCGCGGCGGCGCCGAGGAGCGGGTGCTCGAGGCGCTCCGAGCCGTGGACGGCGTCCAGAGCGCAGAGCTCGCTCCGCCGAGCGAACCGGGCGAGGACGTGCGGACCCTGCGCGTCTCCGCGCGCGGGGACGTGCGGGACGCCGTGTGTCGCGCGCTCGTCGGCGCGGACGTCTCGGTGCTCGAGCTCGTGCGCCGGCGTGAGCTCGAGAGCATGGTGCTCGCGCTGCTCGGCGGCGGCGAGTCCGGAACCCGCCGGCGCGCCAAGCGGCGCTTCGACGAGCGGCGGGAGGCACCGGCCGAGCAAGCCGCGGCCGAAGTGCCCCAAGCGGAGGGAGTATGAACGCGGCGTTGCTCATCGCTCGCCGGGAGCTGTTCGCGTACCTGCGCTCGCCGCTCGGTGCGGCGGTGATCGCGGGCGCGCTGCTCATCGACGGGATCTGGTTTTACTGGCAAGGGCTCACGCAGAAGCTGCTCAGCGTCGAAGTGCTCCAGCAGTTCATCTATGGCGCGAGCGGAACGACCATGGCGGCGGGGCTCTTGCTCTCGATGCGGTTGCTCGCCGAGGAGCGGCAGACCGGGACCCTGGTGCTCTTGCACACCTCGCCGATCCGCGACTCGCAGATCGTGCTCGGCAAGTACCTCTCGGCGCTGGTCGTGCTCCTCGTCGCGACGCTGCTCACCGCCTACATGCCGGCGCTCATCTTCGTGAACGGCAAGGTGAGCATCGGTCACGTCCTCGTGGGGTACCTCGGTCTGCTCATGCTCGGCAGCGCCGCGATTTCGATCGGGCTCTTCGGCTCGGCGATCGCCCGCTCACAGGTCGTCGCGGTCATCGTTTCGGCCGCGATTTTGGCGGCGATGGTGCTGCTCTGGGCCGTGGCCCGCTCCGTGGATCCGCCGGTGAACCGCTTTCTTTCGGCGCTCGCGCTGCACCACGAGAACTTCCGCCCCTTCATGCTCGGGCGCCTCGATCTCGGGTGCGTCGTCTACTACGTGATGGTCACGAACTTCTTCTTGTTGGGGGCGACGAAGGTTCTGGAGGCGCGGCGATGGCGGTGAGCAACGCTCCGGAGACTCCGGGGACCCCGGAGGCATCGAAACCAGCGGTCGCGACGAGCGCGCAATCTCGGCCCGCGCCGGGATGGGTTCTCGGTCTCTATCTGGGCGGCCTCGCGCTCGTCTACGGTGGGGAGCGGGTCCTCTCCGGGCTCGAGAAGGGCGCCGGCGCCGTCACGGTGCTCGGCCTCCTCCTCGCGCTCGCCGCGACGGGGCTCCGGTTCGCGCCGCGTTTCCGCGTGGGCGGCGAGCGCAAGTCGATCGAGACGCTGCTTGCGATCCTGTCGGTCACCGGCCTCGTCGGGCTCGCCGTTTACTTCCTCACGAGCGGTCCGGGTGCCGAGAAGCTCGGGCTCGACACCATGCCCGTGGACGAACGGGAGAGCATCGTCGAGATCGCGCGCGTCGTCTGGGCGTCGTTGATCGTGCTCTCCACGGTGCCGATGGTGTTCGTCGAGACCGCGCTGCGCCCGATGCGCAACGCGGAGCGCCCGGAGAGCCGTCGCGTGCGCGCCGCGGCCGGCGCCGGCGTTTCGCTGGCGCTCGCCGCCGTCTACGGCAGCTTGTTCGTGTACGCGGCGAGCGGCGTCGACCTCGAGGTCGACTACTCGTACTTCCGGACGTCGCGACCGAGCGAGTCCACGCGGAAGCTCGCTCGTGCCCTGACGGAGCCCGTGCGCGTCGTCGCGTTCTTCCCCGACGTCAACGAGGTCCGGTCCGAGGTGGAGACCTACCTGCGCGACCTCGCCTCGGGAGCCCCGAACCTCAAGGTCGAGATCCACGATCGCCTCCTGGTCCCGAAGCTCGCCAAGGAGCTCCGCGCGGTTCAGGACGGCATGGTGGTGCTCTCGCGCGACAGCACCGTGCAAACGCTGTCGATCGGCACGGACATCGAGCAGGCGCGCCCGAAGCTCAAGACGCTCGATCGCGATTTCCAAGAGCAGATGCTCAAGCTCGCGCGGTCGAAGCGCACGGCTTACCTCACCGTGGGGCACGGCGAGATCAACGACTCGGGCCGTCCGCGCAGCGGCGAGGCGGCGCGGAGCGCCCAGATCGTCCGCACGCTGCTCCAGAAGCAGAACTTCACGATTCGGGAGCTCGGCCTGAGCCAGGGCCTCGCCCACGACGTGCCCGAAGACGCCGATGTGGTGCTCGTGCTCGGGCCGACAGAGCCGCTGTCACGCGAGGAGATCGCCACGCTGACCCGGTACGCGGAGCGCGGCGGGCGCCTCGTGTTGGCCCTCGATCCCGACGGCATCTCGACGCGGCAGCTCTTGACCCAAGCGGAAGGGACGTCCGCGACCGTGCCTGCTGCTGGAACGCCTCCGACGACGCCCGCCGCGAGCGCCGCCCCGGTCGAGCCGCCGGCGGCAAACGAAGGCAACGCCGTCGCCGCCCCGCAGCCCGCCGGCGCGCGTCCGGGCGCCGCGCACGCGCCGGCCTTGGGCGTGAATCTAGAGCCAACCGTGCTCGCGAACGAGCGGCAGCACGTGCGCGTCCGCTACAACGACTCGGATCGGACGCGGCTCGTCACGAACAGCTTCTCGTCGCACGCGTCGGTCTCCACGCTGAGCCGCAACTCGCCGCGTGCGGCGATCGTCTTCTTCGGCGCGGCGAGCCTCGAACGCATCGCTGGAGCGCCCGCTTCGAACACGAAGGTCGACTTCACCGTGCGCTCGCTGGCGGGCACGTTCCGAGACGCGAATCGGAACTACACCCAGGACACCGAAGAGCGGGGCAGCGGCATCTTCAACCTGGCGGCGGCAATCTCGCGCCCGCTCGGTCCGAATGGCACCGCGGCCGAGAGGGCCGAGAAGGACGACCAGGCCTCCAAGAAGAAGGACGACAAGAAAGACGCGAAGAAGGACGACGTGCGCGAGATGCGGGCGTTCGTCGTCGCGGATGCCGACGCGTTCACGGACTTCGTCATGGGTGAGGTCCTCGGCAATCAAATCCTGTTCGTGGACGCCCTGCGCTGGCTTGTCGGTGAGCAGAGCGTGCAGGGGCTCCCGAACACCGAGGAGGACGTGCGCATCGAGCACACGAAGCAGGAGGATCTCGGCTGGTTCTACGCGAGCATCTTCGGCGCTCCGGGGCTCGTGCTCGCCGCCGGCCTGTTCGTGAGCCAGCGAAGCCGCCGCAAGGGAGGAAAGCGGTGAAAAGCCTGACAGTGCACCTCGCGCTCTTCGCACTCTCGAGCGCGCTCGCCCTTCGGGTGTGGACGCGCGCCGACGAGGAGGACAAGCCGCGCGCCGAGATGGTCGAGGTCTGGGGCGGCGCGGCGGAGTCCGTGGAAGCCGTGAGCTACGAGACGGAAGGTCGAAAGGTCCGCCTCGAGGCGAAGAAGGACGCGGGCGGGCGGTACTACGTCGCTCGCATGGAGAAGCACAACGTGCCCGCGGTCCCGCACGGGCACCCGCCCACATCGACGCCGCCTGCGTCCGGGACGCAGAAGCTCGCCTTCGTCGGTGTCGAGGCCGCGGGAGAGCTGGTCGAGAAGCTCGCCCCGTTTTCGGCCCTCCGCGCGCTCGGCAAGGTGCCCGCGCCGCGGCTCGCCGATTTCGGGCTCGACAAGCCCGAGGGCACGCTCAAGGTGCGTGCGGCCGGAAAAGAGCACGTGCTGAGCATCGGTGCGAGCACGCCGGGCGCGACGGAGCGGTATGCCAAATACGGCGCTTCCGGCGAGGTGTTCGCCATTCCGGGTGACGTGCTGCAGAGTCTAGAGTTCGCCGACTCTCGGTTGATGCAGCGCGATCTGCACGGCTTCGAGATGGACCAGGTGACGCGGATAACGCTCACGAAAGGCGACAAGAAGCGCGAGCTCGTCCGGCTCGCGGACAAGAAACAAGGCTGGGCCGACGCGTCCTCGCCCACCAAGCCGGACGAGACCGTCATCAACTGGATGACGAAGCTCGCGCGCGTTCGGGTCACCGAGTACGTCGAGAACCCGTCGGCAAAGCCGCGCCCGGAGGACGCGGTCGTTCGCGTCGAATACTTCGCGGATCGGAAGAGCCTCGGGTTCTTCGAGCTCTACAAGGGCTCGGGTCAGCCCGGGGAACCGAAGTACCTCGGCCGCAGCAATCTCACGCGTTGGTTCGTCGAGGTCGTGGCGAGCGCGGCGGAACAGGTCGACCAAGACTCGGGCGCGCTGTTCAAGTAATCACCCTCCGGGGCTCGCCTGGGCCTAGATTTCGGGCTTCCTAGGACGCCGATCGGTTTGACTGATCGGCGTCCTAGCCTTTTTTGGAGGGGCGGCTCGCGCCGCCCCTCCCCGCCGAAGTGAACCCAAGTGAATTAGACCGGGCCCCACCCCCCCCGGGCACGCTGACCCACCCCGCGCCCTCCCGCGCCGCGGTGACAGCGACGAGGCAGGGGGAGGAGCGGCGGACGGAGCCGTCTTCGGTGGCCCGGACGGGCCGCGAGCGATGCCGCCTTCACGCAGCTTCATCCCGCCGTAGGGAGCGACGGTGGGGAGCGCCTCGTATTTCGCGGTGAGCAGGCCGCGCATGCGCGTGAGCTCGTCGGGGAGCTCCTTGGCCAGGTTCTTCTCCTCGCCGGGATCGGCTTCGATGTCGTAGAGCTCGAAGCGGTTGCGGCCGAAGTCGATGATCTTGTAGCGGCCGGAGATCAGCGCGCGGCGCGGCGGGTTGTGGCTGTCCTCCGCGAGCTCGACCACGATGGGCTCCCGCGACTCGGGCTCCGCGCCATAGAGCTCCGGCACCAGCGATTTCCCCTGCATGCCCTCGGGCACGGGCACCTTCATGAGCTCGAGGATGGTCGGCGCGAGGTCGATGTGGGAGCGTCGCTGATCGATCTGCCGGGGGGTGATGCCGCCGCCGTACACGAGCAGCGGCACGCGCGTCAGCACTTCCCAGACCTCGAAGGCGTGCTTGTACATCCCGTGCTCGCCGAACGCCTCGCCGTGATCCGCAGAGACGATGAGCACCGTCTTTTTCCACCACGGCTTTTGGCGGGCAAACTCGAGGAGCTTCCCGAGCCAATAGTCCGTGTGCCAGACCTCGGAGTCGTAGCGGTCGCGGTTCTTGCGCCCGAAATCCGGCGACTCTGCGTGCTTCACGTACTGGTCGTGCGGATCCATGTAGTGAGCCCACGCGAAGAACTGGCCGTCCGTGAGCTTGGGATTGCCGAGCAGCTCGATGCCGAGCTTCGTCATCTTCTCGCTGGTGACGTGCTCGTCCGTGTTCGGGTTGAACGTGAGCCCGGGCACGAGCTGCCACTCGGTGAAGCCCTGGTCGAGCCCCTTGCCCCGGTGGAAGTACAGGTGCGCGTGCCAGGAGAACGAGGCGATGCCGCGCTCGCTCAGGATCTCGGGGAAGAAGAGGTTGGCAGCGGAGTACTTGGCGAAGAAGTATCCGTCGCGGTACAGCGTGGACGCGAAGCGCCCGGTGAGCAGCGTCGCCACGCTCTTCGCCGTGTAGCTCGAGGCGCTGTACGCGCGCGGGTACACCACCGCTTCCTTGGCGAGCTCGGTGAGGTTCGGCGCAATCGGCCGCGGATAGCCCGTCCACGGCATGTCCGCGCGCAGGCTATCGATGGTGATGAGCAGCACGTTCAACGGCTCGGTCGGACCGCGCGGCGGCGGTGGCGCGGGAGGCGGGGCGCTCGCCGACTCGGGAGGTTCCGCGGGCTTCGGCGGGGACGTGCGAGCGGCGGGCTCGGGCGCCTTGCGCTCCTTGCAACCGAGGAGCGAGGCGGCAACGGCGAGCGAGATCCCGAAGACGGAGGTGAAGCGAAGCGCCATCGAAATGCGGAGTCCCTTTCGGTGAGCGGACGGCGACGCCGGAGGCCAGCGACGCCGTCCGGATTCAATACGGGTTGTGCTCCAACACGGAGCGATAGGCGGAGGCGGTACGGCCGTTCGCGAGCTCCGCGACCCGCGCCTTCGCGGGCGTGGGCTGCACGGCGCGCGCGACCGCGACCGCAGCCTCGTCCCCGAGCGCGATGGAGCGCGGTCCGCTCCGCGTAGTCAGCAACACGTGACAGGCCCGTGTGCCCGGCGCGGTCGCGCAGGCCGACACGAGCTCGGCGCGCGAAAGCTCGAGCTCGAGCGTCGCATGGCCGAACACCAGGCGCTCGACTCGGAGGCCACGCGGGGTGATCGTCACGCGCCGCCGGACACCGAGCACGAGGATCCCCACCGCGGCGACGACGAGCACCGAGAGCGCCGGAAGCACGATGCTGAGCGCGTGGACGTGGACCTCGAACCCCGTCCGGAGCGCGCTCAAGAACATGAGGAGAACGAACAGCGCACCGCCGCAGGCGGCGATCCCGGCGCGGACCTGTCCCGGCGCGCACGGAGCCGTGAGCTCGAGCGGTTGCAGCGCGACCTCTTCCGGGGCGCCGTCCGGCTCGAGGTCTTCCGCCGTGAGGCCCCATCCCGGGCGCACCGTGGCGCGCGTGGCCCGGACGATCTCCTGGAGCTCCGAGAGGGCGCGTGCCGGGTCGCCGTGGTCGAGGAGGAGCACGCGGCTCGTGCCCTGGTCGAGCACCACGCGGTAGCGGTCGTCCTCTCCCGTCGCCGCGTTTTCGAGCTCGAGCAGAGCGCCCTCCGGAACGGCAATTTCCCGACGAACGGCGCGCACGGCCAGCAGGAGGGCGACGAGGGCGGCGCTTCCCACGAGGGTCGTCGCGAGCCGCCCGAAGGGCGAGCTTTCGGCGTAGACCCAGGGCAGGCCCGTCACCACCGCGATGAGCGGCACGAGCAAGACAGCGACCGCGATCGGCGATTCGAGCTCGACCGTGACGCTGCCGGGACGGACTGCGTGAAGGCGGCGCACGCGGCTTCGACGTACATCACACGCACGACCCGCGCCAGCCAGGAACGCAGGCCCGAGAGTCGAAATGGCATTGTTTTGGCGCGCATCAGCGCGTGTCGGCGCGCGCCACCTCCGTTTCACTACTCGCTCCGCGGCTCGAGCCCCGCTCCGCCGGAGTGAATCCGGCGGAGTCACCTAGAACGCCGATCGGTTTGACCGATCGCGTTCTAGCCGCGTTTCGTAGGGGCGGCCCGCGCCCCCCCACCACCCCCAGG